>DAORGN010000011.1:0-48313 GCA_035340095.1 Pseudomonadota bacterium
TGCATCACGCCCACGAAAAAGGCGTCATCCACCGGGATCTGAAGCCGTCCAACATCATGGTGGAACGGCGGGGGGATGGATCGTATGTGCCGGTGGTGATGGACTTTGGTCTGGCGCGGGAAGCGGGTGAAGGCCGCGGTCTGACAGAGTCGGGCGCCGTGATGGGTACGCCCGCGTTTATGTCTCCCGAGCAGGCGCGTGGGGAAGCTCGCCACCTGGATCGTCGCAGTGATGTGTACAGCCTCGGCGCGACGCTGTTTGAAGTGCTTTCGGGACGGGCACCGTTTGACGACGACACCGTCATCAACCTGATCATGAGCGTGATGACGCGCGAGGCGCCGCTTCTGCGCACCGTCGCTCCGGCTTTGCCAGAGGCGCTGGAGATCATCTGTGCGCGCTGTCTTACCAAAGACAAAGAACAGCGCTATCCGACGGCGCAGGCGCTGGCTGACGACCTGACCCGCTTTCTCCACAGTGAAAAGATCGTCGCCAAAAAAGTCGGTCTGCTGTATCGGCTGAAGTGGCGGGCGCAGCAGAACAAACCGGCGGCGGCGCTGGTGCTGTCGTTGTTTGCGTCGGTGGTGGGTTTTGCCGGATATGGACTGCGGCAAAGCTATGTCGCGCGCAAACAGTCCGAGCTACAGCGGCACATCGCGCAAGACAGCAAAGACATTGAATGGATGATTCGCACAGCGTATTCGCTGCCACTGCACAACGTCGAACGCGAACAAGACAAAGTACGCAAGCGAATGGATCAGGTCGAATACAAGCTGCGTACCTATGGCGATTTGGCGGCGGGGCTCGGACACTATGCGCTTGGGCGTGGACATCTGTCTTTGCATCAGCACAAAAAAGCGCGGCAGCACCTAGAGCAAGCGCGCGACCTGGGGGAAAAAGGACCGGAGCTGCACGCGGCGCTCGGGCGGGTCTTGGGCGAGCTGTATCACGAAGCGCTGCTCGAAGCGCGGCGATCCGGTGAAAAAACCTGGGTGGAAAAGCGGCAGAAGGAACTCCAGGCCGAGCTGCTCGATCCGGCTACGCTGTATTTGCAAAAAGCGCTTTCTCGACGGCATGAGCTGTCGCTCGATTCCCCCGAATACATCGACGGACTGCTCGATTTTTATTCCGGACGCGAACAGGAAGCCGATTACAAAGCCCAGCTTGCCCTGGTCCAAGCGCCCTGGCTTTCCGAAGCCGCCAAGCTGCGTGGTGAAATCGCGCAAGCCCAAGCGTTGCGCAAAGTGAGCGATGGACAACACGACCAGGCGCGCACCCTGCTAAGCCAAGCCATCGAACATTTTCGCCAAGCTTCCGATATCAGTCGTTCCGATGGACTTATATCGGCTGCACTTTCGCGTGCCTATTTGGATCTTGCGGATCTGGATCGCCTACAAGGCAAGCCACAAGAGCAGGATTTTGAAAAAGCGCAAGCCGCTGCCGAAAAAACCATCACCGCCCTACCCAGCGATGCCAGCGGGTATCTGGAAAAAACCAGAATACTATATTTTAAAGCAAAGTCGATTAAGATTAAAGGGAATAAAATCGAAATTCTGAATGAAGCAATTCAGTTGGCAGATATTGCGATTGGTCGAGATAAGAATAATTTTATAGCTTGGGATGTTCTTGGTAATGCACTGACAACACGCGGTATTTTTGAACAACGCATCGGAAAAGATCCAATAACGTATTATCAAAAAGCAGAAAAAATTCTGCGTCACTCAATCGAGCTTGCTCCGAATTTTCCTTGGGGACATAATGATTTAGGGATTTGTTTCACACAATGGGGGAATTACATACTGGATGTTGGTAAAGATCCACGCGAGCAGTATCGTTCTGCAATAGATAGCATGAAACACGCGATTTCACTAGATTCTCGATATGTTTTTGCTTATGGGTCATTGGTGGGGGCACTGAGTCAATTTTCTGATTACTCGTTGAATCATGGTCAAAGCTTTGACGCGCTAATGAGATCAGCAGAGGAGCTCACACAGCAGTGCGGAACAGGCTGCTCCAGCTATTTGACATTTCAGCGCAACATGGCTGTGCTGTGGATTAACCATGGGCTGCATCTGCTTCAGCGTGGGGATGATCCGACGGTGGCGGTATCGACAGCCCGTGGTTTTCTGGCGAGGCAGCGGCAGCTTGATAAGAACATGTATTCAGAATGTCTATTTTCTCGATATGCGGATTTTGCTGAGGCTGGGTGGGCGCTAAAACAAGACCGTGATCCAACTGGTCTGGCGAATCGGGCACTGGCTGCGACAGAGCTTTGCAAGCGATTCGATGACAAGGCGCAAGAGCCTTTTATGAAGTCTGCTCGGTTTCATTTGATAAAAGCACAGTGGCAGCTAAAAAAGCGTCAAACGGCATCGGAAGCGATCAATCAAGCATTGGCCGATGCGTCGCAGGCTGTGTCGCTGGACGCTGAATCTGTTGATTCCTGGGTGGAAAAAGCGCGGGCGAGCTATTATTTGGCAACCACACTGCAAGGTTCTGCACAAGCCCTGCGGCTTGGCGAGGCCTTGGCTGCGGTGGAACGCGGCTTGAAAGTGAATGGCAGTGCGGGTCCGCTGTGGGCGCTTCACGCAGTGATTCGGCGGGCGCAGGCGCGGGCAGAAAAAACCCCAGATGTGGCGATGCGCTGGCGGAAAGAATCGGACGAAAGCTGGAACAAAGCGCTGGCGATAAATCCGCTGCTCAAAAACGATTATGGGGATCTGCTGGGCGAGTAGGTCCGCCGCGAGTGCGCGGGGGAGGCTGGGCAAGCCGGCTTTGGCGCCGGCTCTTGGCGACTACGGAATCGAATCCATCAGGTTGTAGTTGCGGCGGGCGTCGACCGTGGCCGCATCGCAATCGGGCAGCGCGCAGGCCATGGTGATTTCTTTGTGGCGGCGGTTGTCTGGAATCACGCAGAAAGCGCCGTCTGGTCCCCAGATCGCCTCGAGGTTGGGCATCGGATCGCGGTCGCGCGCCGGATCGATCGGTGCGTTGATCAGGTACTTGGTGCCATCGAGCGTGTGCGACTTGCCGATGCCGCAGTAGTCGGCGGTCTTCATGCGAATGAACGCCTGCTGGAAATCGGCCATATTCGCTTCCATGCCTGCATCGAGCTTGCCCGTCGACCACGGCGTGTAACCACGCGCCAGACCTTCGGCAATCGCGCCTTCTTCACAGGCCACCGTGATCGCGAGCGGATCGACCGTGCGTCCGTAGGTGTCGGGGTCCCACAGATATCCCTGCTCGAACACCACGTATTCATCAGCGCCCCCGGTCTTTTTGCACAGACTGGTTGGCACTTGGCCTTTGGCGGCGGTGTTGACGTACTGGCCGACGACATCGGCGCCCCACGCCTTGACGTATTCGACCGGATTGGCCCCGGACGTAAACGTCCACTGGAACATGGTGACGCCGCGGCCTGTCGGGTTCGGGATCGACAACAGCATCGCCAGCTTTTTGTCGAACATCGAGTTCACATCCAGCGTGTCGCAGAGGGTGCCGGTTGCGTCGCAGAATGTGATCAGAAGCCGAGTCTGCCTGGCTTCCATGAACTTGACCTTGAGCAGATTGCCATCGACCAACATGCCTTCGACCTGGCCATCGCTCTTGACGTGGTGATCGGGGGCCAACGGATCTGGGCTCATGCTCCAGCCGCGCACCTTCCACTTGCCTGCCTCGGGATAAAAGCCGGTCACCATGTACTCAAAGCCCGACCAATCGGGATATCCAATCGCGAACGAGTAGTCCGGTTTTTCGGGGTTGAAGATTTTGCTGCCGTTCGGATCTTGGCAAGCACCGGTCTCCGGATCGCGGGCCTGACAGGCCTTGAGCTTGACTTGCACGCTGTCCTGTTCGGTCGCCTGGTTGGCGTTCTGGCAGCCGGTGGCAGCGAGGAGCGAGAGCCCACACAACATCGAAAAAATCGAGCGCTTCATAACAAACCCCCTGAAATGTTCCGTTGGATTGAACCGAGAACCTCGTTGGTGGAAGTGATTCCGAATCCCTTGGGATGAAACTACTTTTTCTCCACCGCCGAGCATCTACACCCATGAACAGGCAAAGCGTATGCCAGTGGTCCGTCCGCCGGATCTGTACCAATTGGGACACCGTATTCTGTTTCATGGAAGAGGACACCTTGGGTTGCGGCAGCCGGATTCCCAAGCGATTCCCAAACGATTCCCAAGCGATTCCTTTTGGTTGGGAAGGACAGCCTCGATGGCTTCCGATTGTCTTTTTCGAACGAAAACAGAGACGAAGGAGTCGGATGTCCTACCTGGGCCGCAAAGGAATGGCACAACTGTCTGGCACAGCCTTGTGCCATCACATGTGCCAGCGTTCCCTCTCGTATAATGGCCCTATGTCTGACCATGCCTCGACTTTGAAGGAGGCCGTAACACCCCGGAGTGATGAGCCACTGGGCGTCGAACGGAATCCTGGGGTGGCGCTGCTGTTTCACGCCGGTACGCCGTGTGTGCTGGCCATTCCTCTTCACTGCGGAGCGGTGGAGCTTGGACGTGGTACGCATGGCATGGAACCAGACCAGCGGATGTCGCGGCGGCATGCGCGGATTTCCTATGACGGCAGGCGTTTTTTTGTGACCGATCTTGGGAGTCACAACGGAACCTCTGCGGATGGACATGCACTGTCGGCAAGCGCACCCGTGGAAGTGCAGCGGGTGGTGCGGATGGGAGACTCGCTGTTTGGGCTGTTTCATGACATCGCGCCGCTTGTGCAGCGCGGCGTGGTGGTAAGCCAAGGGAAGGTGATGGGGCCGCTGCTCCAAGATGTGTTTGCGCTGGCCAAGCAGTCGGCACAGTACGGCGATACCCTGCACATCACTGGCGAAAGTGGCGTGGGCAAAGAGATGGTCGCGCAGGGATTCCATCAGTTTGGTCCGCGCGCCGGCGGTCCATTTGTCGCCGTCAACTGCGCGGCGATTCCGCAAGGTGTGGCCGAACGTCTGCTATTCGGGACGCGACGTGGCGCATATTCCGGGGCCGACGCCAATGCGGACGGATACATTCAAGCCGCGTCGGGCGGCACGCTGTTTCTGGATGAAGTCGGGGATCTGGATCTGCAAGTCCAGGCCAAGCTGCTGCGCGTCATTGAAACCAAGGAGCTGTTGCCGCTCGGGGCAAACCGTCCGCATCGCGTCGAGCTGCACATCTGCTCGGCGACCAACAAAGACCTGAAGTACCTGGCGGCGCAGGGACGGTTTCGCGAGGATCTGTACTACCGGATTGCCAGGCCGTGCGTGAACATTCCGCCTCTGCGCAAGCGAATCGAAGAAATCCCGTGGCTGATTGATTCGGCAGTGAAAAAAACCACGACCACTGCGGCGATCCACGCTTCGCTCGTCGAGCTGTGTCTATTGCGCCCGTGGCCTGGCAACATTCGCGAGCTTCTCGTCGAGGTGCGCAGCGCCGTCCAAAATGCCGCGATCAAGTCATCGACGCGCATCGAAGGCAAGCATCTTCCCGACGGTGCCGGCACGGTTTTGCGGTCGCTTGGGGCGGTGGCGGATTTTGTCCCAGACGACTACACTCCGCCGGCAGTGCGGGCGTCCGATCCAGGGGAGCTGGCCCGCATCGAACAAGCGCTGCGCAGCCATCAAGGCAACGTCGCTGGGACCGCGCGTGCGCTGGGCCTGCACCGCACCCAGTTGCGTCGACTGATTGAACGGCATGGTATCGATCCGCAGCGCTTTGCTCCCGATGGGACGGCGCACAAGCTGGATCTCGACAAGTAGCCGTCAGGGCGTAAGCACCACTTTGAGCTGCGACTTGGTCATCGCGTCCGCAAACGCCGCCAGTCCGTCGGAAAGCGCGTAGCGGGCCGAGATCATCGGATCGACGATGATCCGTTTCTGCGCAAGCAGCCGCAAAGCCGCCGCAAACGGGCCACAGCGCGAACCGACGACGGATATTTCATCAATGACGATCTGGGTCAGCGCCGCGGCAAACTGCGCTGCGCCATCTTGTCCGTTCGCATTGTCTTTGACCACCGACGGAGGTGCATAGGTGCTTTTCAACACCAAGGTGCCGCGCGGACGCAGGATTTTGATCGCCTGTGAAAGTCCCGACGGCGAGCCGGTACAATCGACGACCACGTCAAACCGGGCTGCGGCATCGTCACCCAGCTGCGAAAGCAGCCGGGTCGCGAGCGGATGCCCAGAAAGCAGCGCCAGCTTGTGTGGGTGTTTGCCAATCGCGGTGACTTTCGCGGCGCTCGCGTGGGCCAGCACCTGCGCGCACAAAAGCCCAAGTTTTCCGTCGCCCAGCACCGCGACATGGTCGGTCGGCGCCATGTGGACTTGGTTGGGAATTTGCAGCGCCGCGGCGAGCGGTTCGACAAAGATCGCTTGGTCATCGCTGACTTCGTCGGGCACCCGATGCAGATTTTGGACCGGCACCGTCAGGTACTGCGCAAACGCGCCATTGCGACGAAAAATCCCGAGTGTGGTGCGACAAGGATCGTGCGCGCGCAAGGCCGCAGTGGGCGGACTTGGCGGGGGTGAACAGTTGATTTCAGCGACGACACGACAGCCTGTTTCAAGCGGTCTTCCGGCTTCATCGACATGCCCCGGCGGAACTTCGAGCAGGGTGCCGACAAACTCATGACCGGGAATGCCGGAAAAACCCATGTAACCGCGCAGAAGCTCGACGTCGGTGTTGCAGATTCCTGCTTGGCGGACTGCGACGAGCGCTTCGCCTTCCGTCGGAATCGGATCGGGCACCGAATCGCAATACGACAGCGTTTGGGAAAGCACGAGAGCACGCATGCCCGCATGCTACGGCGAACTGCGTTTTCGCGCGCCTTGCAAACAGGCAAAACCGCGTACCATGGCGCAGATGACACACGCACGTAGCTACGGTCTTGAGTCGCTCGATTTGCTGTCGACGGTACTTGCGAAAGATGATTCGGGAACGCCGGTCTGCGAGCTGCGGCTGGATACGCAGTGCATGTCGCTGCCGACGGACTTTGTGCATCGTTATGGCGCGGCGCTTTCGCGGGCCCACGCTGCAATGCTGGCGCTGGAATCGGGGGCGATTGCAAACCCCGATGAAAAACGGATGGTCGGTCACTACTGGCTGCGCGATCCATCGCGGGCGCCGAATCCGGACATCGCCAAAGAGATCGAAGACTGCCGAAAACGAATTGTGTCGTTTGCAGATGCCGTCCATCGCGGCGAAGTGGTTTCTTCGACGGGACAGCGCTTTCGTCAGCTCCTGCTCATTGGAATTGGCGGATCGGCGCTCGGGCCACAGCTCGTTGCGGCGGCGCTTGGAGGGACGGCGGACAAGCTGCGTCCGTATTTTTTCGACAACACCGATCCGGATGGATTTGATCGCGTACTTGCGCAGCTGGCGACGGGCGATGGTGGACTTAGTACAACACTGGTGCTGGTCGTATCGAAGTCGGGCGGCACCAAAGAAACCCGCAATGGAATGCTGGTTGCGGAAGCGGCGTTTGCGCATGCCGGTCTGCCGTTTGCTCGTCACACGGTTGCGATTACCCAAGATGGCAGCGAGCTCGATCAGACCGCGCAGCGGGCCGGATTTTTGGCCACGTTTCCGATGTGGGATTTCGTTGGGGGACGCACGTCGGTGCTGTCAGCGGTGGGTCTTTTGCCGGCGGCGCTGCAAGGGATCGATATCGACGGGCTCTTGCGCGGCGCACGCATGATGGACCAAGCGACGCGGCTTGCCTTCCCCGAACAAAATCCGGCGATGAAGATGGCGGTCTGCTGGTTCGATGCGACGGGCGGGCAGGGCAAGCGCGACTTGGTGGTGTTGCCGTACAAAGACCGGCTCGAGCTTTTGTCGCGCTACTTGCAGCAGCTCATCATGGAATCGCTTGGCAAAGAACACGATCGCGACGGGCGGCAGGTGCATCAGGGCATCGCGGTCTATGGCAACAAAGGCGCGACCGATCAGCATGCCTATGTGCAGCAGCTCCGCGACGGTGTGGACAACTTTTTCGTGACGTTTGTCGAAGTGCTGCGCGATCGCAGCCAGCCGTCGCCGTTGGTCCCTGATTCGCTGTTTGTCGAACAGCAGGTCAGCGCAGGTGACTATCTGCTCGGTTTTTTGCTGGGAACGCAGCTGGCGCTCTTCGAAAAAGGTCGACGCAGCCTGACGCTGACGGTGACGGAACTGTCGGCGCTCACGCTCGGGGCGCTGATCGCACTTTTCGAGCGCACCGTCGGATATTACGCCGAGCTGGTCCATGTGAACGCCTATCATCAGCCGGGTGTCGAGGCGGGCAAGCGGGCTGCGGCGAGCGTGCTGTCGCTGCAAAAACGGCTGCTGGCGGTTGTCGACGACACGCCGCGCACTGCGACCGAGCTTGCCAGCCGAGCCGAAGCGTTCGATGACGACATTGTGGCTTTTAAGATCCTCGAACATCTGGCGGAAAACGGTCGTCTGCGTCGCCACCGCGATGCCGACACCGCGATTACCGCAGCGCGCTACAGTCGCTCGCTACGCCTTGGATGAGTGATTTCCGATGACACAAGATGCGCCGATTTTTTCTTCCGTCGCCGATGTGAGTGAGCGGCTCAGGTCGCAGGGCTACATCGCGAGTCCGCAGATTGCGACGAGTGTGCTGCTCGCCGAGCGACTGCACAAACCGCTTTTGATCGAGGGACCGGCGGGCTGCGGCAAGACCGAGCTGGCGAAAGTGCTTTCGCAGACGCTGGGCACCGATCTGTTTCGGCTCCAGTGCTACGAAGGTCTCGACGAGGCCAAGGCGCTGTACGAGTGGGCGTATCCCAAGCAGCTTCTGTACACGCAGATTCTGCGCGACAAAATTGGCGACCTGCTGTCCGGTGTGGGCTCGCTCGCCGACGCTGTGGCCAAGATTGCCAGCCACGAGGATGCGTTTTTTTCCGAACGCTTTTTGCTCGAGCGGCCCCTGCTCAAAGCGCTGCGGGCAAAGCGGCGTGTGGTGCTGCTGATCGACGAAGTGGATCGCGCCGAGGCCGAGTTTGAGGCGTTTCTCCTCGAAGTGCTGTCGGATTTTCAGGTCTCGATTCCCGAGCTGGGAACGCTGTCGGCCCGGCACATGCCGCTTGTGATCCTGACGTCGAACAACACGCGCGAAATGACCGATGCGCTCCGGCGTCGTTGCCTGTATCTGCACATCGGTTTTCCCGACGCTGCGCGTGAGCTGCAAATCGTCCACAGCCGGCTGCCGCAGGCGCCCAGTCAGCTCGTTACCGACGTGGTGCGGGTGGTGCAGGCGCTGCGCACGCTCGATCTGAAAAAAAATCCCAGCATTGCCGAAACGATCGAGTGGGTGCGGGCACTTTTGGTGCTGGGCCAGACCCATCTGGAACCGCAGCTTGCCGAGGAGACACTGAACTTGGTCTTGAAATACCAGGGCGACCTCGACACCGCGCGTGAGCAAAAAAAGACGCTGTTCCCCGACGCCAAACGCTAATCGTCCCATACAATTGCGAACATGCGAGCTGTCAGTCCCTCGCCGCGCTACGACGCGGTGGCAGACCTGTGGGTGATTGCGGCGTACTACAATCCGCACGGCTACAGGACGCGCGCCCACAACTACGCGCTGTTTGCAGACAGTCTGCGGCGCAGCCACATTCCGCTGCTCACCGTCGAGTGCGCGTTTGGCACAGAGCCGTTTGTGCTGCCCGATGGGCCGGATGTGCTCAAGCTGCGCTGCGACGCGGTGCTGTGGCAAAAAGAACGGCTGCTCAATGTCGCCGTCGAGAGGCTGCCGCCAACCTGTACCAAAGTGGCGTGGCTCGATGCCGACATTCTGTTTGAGCGCGCCGACTGGGCGACGCAGACCTCGCTTTTGCTCGACGAAAAGCAGATTGTGCAGGTGTTTTCGACGGTGGTTCGGCTGCCGCGCGGCGCCACGTCGCTTCCTGCGCTACCCGACGGGGAATCGCCCGAGCTTATCGAGAGCTTTGCTTCCGTGTATGGCCGCGATCCATCGCTGCACTTGGGCGGCCACTACCACGAGCACGGACATACAGGTTTTGGCTGGGCGGCGCGGCGCGACCTGCTTTTGCGCACAGGACTTTACGATACCGCGCTATCGGGGAGCGGCGATCACCTGATTGCGCATGCCGCGGTCGGAGATCACGAGTCGAAGTGCATCGACAAAGTGCTGGGCAAAAGTACCCCGCATCGCGAACACTTCCGTCGCTACTGCGATCGGTTTTTTGCCCGGAGCCGCGGTCAGCTTGCGGCGGTGCCAGGGACGATTTTGCATCTGTGGCATGGCGATCACGAATATCGACGTTATTCCGACCGCAATATCGAACTTGTGAAGCTTGGATTTGATCCAGCGCGTGATCTTTGTTTGGCAAATAGCGGTGCATGGGAATGGGGTAGCAAACATCCCGAACTGCACGCCTGGGCCAAAGAATATTTCGCCCGCAGAAAAGAAGACGGCGACGAGTAGCCCGCGCGCTGGACGGCAGCCGTTTGGGTAAAAACGGCAGGATTTGCTAGGGGAACGGAGCTGGTAAAGGTAGTGTGCCGATATGCCGGTTTCACCAGATGCCTTCGCTAGCCAGGCACTTGCTGCACGCGCCAAAATTGTGGCGGCGCTCGACGAAATTCACGGCATTTTGGCCGATTGTGACGAAGACGAAGTCGCGACCTGGATGGCACAAGCGCAAGAACTTCGGCGGGCGCTTTCGATCATAGACGAGCAGCTTCAGCTGTTTCGGTCCGACCCGGCGCAAAAAGATTTGCGTCACTGACCGCTTGCCCGCAGCGTTCGGCTACAAGGCGTGGTATGTAAGGGCCTATGCTGCTCCTCCGCTTGCTGCAAAAGCCGGATCGTGCGCCTCGTTTTGGTCGTGTTCTCGACGATGAACCTGAAGTCGTCGAGCTGCTTGATGGCGATCCGCTGCTCGGCGGCAAGCCAACTGGGGAAACCCTGGCGTTTGCGCCGGCTGAATGGCAAGCCGATCCCGACGGAAGTGAGATCGAGCTGCTCGTTCCGGTGGTGCCACAGAAAATCATCGGCGTCGGCAGCAACTATCGCAACCACGCCAAAGAGATGGGCAAGCCGATCCCGAGCGAGCCGCTGCTTTTCCTGAAGCCGCCGTCGGCGCTTTTGTCACCGGGACGGGCGATTGTGCGGCCCCAGGGCTTTGAGCGCTGCGACTACGAAGGCGAGCTGGCGGTGGTGATTGGGCGGCGCTGTCATCGTCAGCCGGTGTCGACGGCGATGAACTATGTGCTCGGCTACACGCTGTGCAACGACGTGACGGTGCGGGATCTGCAAAAAAAAGATGGGCAGTTTACCCGCGCCAAAGGCTTTGACAGCTTCTGTCCGCTTGGGCCGGTGATCTCGACGGACATCGACCTCGGGCGGACGGCGGTGCGCAGCCACCTAAACGGCAAGCTGGTGCAAGACGGTCAGAGCGACGAGCTGATTTTCAGCATCGAGGAGCTGGTGTCGTTTGTGTCGCAGGTGATGACGCTGGAACCGGGCGATGTGATCACGACGGGAACGCCAGCGGGTGTCGGCAACTTGCAACCGGGTGACGTGATCGAGCTGTCGGCGGATGGCATCGGTTCGCTGCGCAATCCGGTCATCGCGGGTGCGCTGCTGCCTTCTTTGCCGGCCCGAAGCTAACGACGCAGACCCCGCAGGTTTTGGCGGCTATTTTCCGCCCGGATTTTTGTCGTCACCGCTCCCTGGAATCGGCGGCAAGAGCGTGCGGGTGGGCGTCTTGGGGGGCGTCGCCGGCGGGCGGTCTTCGGCGGTCCGTGCCGACAGTCGCATCGTCGGACGAATCGTCAGCCCGCGGTCGATAAGCGGCACCGTCGCTTGGGCTTTCGCCAGCTCGACGAAGCGCCACTGCGATCGCAGCGGCACATCCGTCGGTCCGGGCACGATCCGTTCATAGCTGCCGTCGCGGCGCAACACCCGTGCGCGCTGGTTGTCGAGCAAAGAAATCGCCAAGATTTCGTCGACAATCCGCTCTTTCAGCTTGATGTCTTCGACGGGGAACATGACTTCGACGCGGCGCTGGAAGTTGCGGTTCATGAAGTCCGCGCTCGAGATGTACACATCGCGCTTGCCGTCGGATTCAAAATAAAAAATGCGGCTGTGTTCCAGAAAACGGTCGACGATCGAGGTGACGCGGATGTTTTCCGAAAGCCCCGGAACCCCTGGCCGCAGACAGCAGACGCCACGCACCATCAGGTCGATCTGCACGCCGGCTTGCGAGGCACGACACAGTGCTTTCATCACGTCGCGTTCCGACAGCGCATTCATTTTGGCGATGATGCGGGCGGGTCTGCCGGCGCGGGCGTTTTGCGCTTCTGCTTCGATGTGATCGAGAATGCGTTCGCGCAGACCAAGCGGTGCGACGACGAAACGGTGCCAGCGCGGCGGCTGCGAATAGCCGGTCAGCATGTTAAACAGCGCACTGGCGTCGATGCCGAACTCCTCGCGGCAGGTGAAAAACGACAGATCGGTGTAAATTTTGGCGGTCTGTGAGTTGTAGTTTCCCGTCGACAAATGAACATAACGACGGATGCCACCCGCTTCGCGTCGGACCACCAGGGCCACTTTGCAGTGGGTTTTGAGACCGATCAGACCGTAGACGACGTGGACGCCGGCTTCTTCCAGTTTGCGCGCCCAGACGATGTTGTTTTCTTCGTCGAAGCGGGCTTTTAGCTCGACGAGCGCAGTCACCTGTTTGCCAAGCTCTGCCGCCCGCACCAGCGCCGCGACGATGGGTGAGTTTCCCGACGTGCGATACAGTGTCGCTTTCATCGCCAGGACATTCGGGTCTTCGGCGGCTTCCTCGATAAAATCGACGACGCTCTCGAACGACTCATACGGCTGGTGCAAGAGGATGTCGCCTTGGGCAATCGCCTCGAACATCGTGCTGGCATCTTGCAGACGGGCCGGCACTTTCGGCACAAACGGCTCGTCGTACAGATCGCGCGCCTCGCTGGTCTGCCCCTTGGCGTACACCTCCATGAGGTCGGTCAGGTTGAGCGGCCCCGTCACCGGATAGACATCTTGGCTGTCCAGCTCGAGCGCGCGTTCGAGAAAACGCCGCACCGCAACATCCATTCCCGCGTGACAGTCGAGCCGCACCGCCGGTTGACGATCGCGCCGCCGGACTTCCTTCTGAATCGTCTGCAGCAGATCCATCGACTCTTCCTCGTCGATGGTCATGTCGTAGTTGCGCAGCACGCGGAACGGCCAGCAGCCCAAAACCCGCGTCCCCGGAAACAAGTCAGCGACGTGCAGCGAGATCACATCTTCGAGACAGACGAACACCCGCCGCGGGCCTTTGGTTGGCACCTCGACGAGCCGACTGAACACGCTCGGCACTTGCATCACGGCAAAGCTGGCTTCCTGTCCGCGCAGCCCTTGGGCACCGCGCTGCAGCAAAATCGCCAGGTTCAGCGTCTTGTTGCGCACATTCGGGAACGGATGCCCCGGATCGACGGCCAGCGGCGTCAGCGCCGGATAGACCTGCGCATTGAAATACGTGTACAAAAAACGTCGCTGCTCAGGTTCTAGTTCACCGACGGAAAGAAGATCGATTCCCGCCTGGTGAAGCCGCGGCTGCAGGTCCTTGTGCCACAGCCGATAGAGATCCGCGACCATCTTTTGGGCCCGTTGGGCGACGCGCGCCAACGCATCCTGCGGCAGCAGACCGTCGGCGCCGGTTTCGATCAGACCGGACACGATCTGCTGTTTGGTCCCCGCGACGCGCACCATGAAAAACTCGTCGAGGTTCGAGCAGGTGATGCTCAAAAACTTGATGCGCTCGAGCAGCGGCACCGACTGATCCGACGCTTCGTCGAGCACCCGCTGGTTGAAATCAAGCCACGATAGCTCACGGTTCAAATAAAGCCCTGGATCGTCGAGAAGTCCACTGTCGGAACTGCTCGATGGCGACCCGGTAGAGGGCAGGGGCGGATGACTGGGTGTCGATGGGACCGTCATGGGCACGCTTGAGCTGAAGAGTTCCCATGTTAGCACGGCGCGCGCAGATCGCCGGTTTTGCTCGCGTTGGCGACGGGATGGAAAAGCTTAATGCACTGCGTCAACAAATCAGTAGAATCCGCCGCCATGAGCCAGCAAGTCGATCCGATCCTGCCGCTTGAGCTGTCGCTGTCGTTCGATGATGTGCTGCTTTTGCCCGGTCACTCGTCGGTCTTGCCAACCGAATGTGATGTGTCGACGAAGCTTGCGCGGCTGCCGCTGCGGATTCCGATGATGTCGTCGGCGATGGACACCGTAACCGAAGAACAGACCGCGATCGCGATGGCGCTGATGGGTGGCATCGGCGTGCTCCACCGCAACTGCACTCCCGACGAGCAGGCCAAAATGGTGCGGCGGGTGAAAAAGTTTCAGCATGCGGTGATTGCCAGTCCGATCACGGTTCGTCCGTCGATGACGATTGGCGAAGTGCATCGCTTGATTGCGGAAACGGGGATCACGGGCTTTCCGGTCGTCGATGATGCGGGCGTTCTCGTCGGCATGTGTACCGGGCGTGACATTCGTTATGTCACCACTCCGTCGATGCGGGTGTGCGATGTCATGAGCACGCCGGCACGATCGCTTATGCTGGGTGCGACCCGCAGCGAAGCCGAAGATTTTTTCCGTCGCTACAAGCTGGAAAAACTGCCGCTTGTCGATGCGCAGGGGCGGCTCGGTGGGCTTATCACGTCGCGCGACTGGCGCGAAGCCAAGAGCCACCCCGACGCAGTGCGCGATGAACAGGGCAGCTTGATGGTTGCAGCGGCGATCGGCGTCGGGGAAGAAGCGCTGTCACGAGCCGAAGCGCAGGTCGAAGCCGGCGTCGACATGCTGGTGATCGATTCGGCACATGGACACAGCGACGGCGTGCTTTCGACGGTGCGGGCGATCAAGCAGCGCTTTCCGTCGCTGCTTCTGTCTGCGGGCAACATTGCGACAGCGGAAGGTGCGATTGCGCTGGCCGAAGCGGGCGCTGACATCATCAAAGTCGGCATGGGCCCCGGTTCGATCTGTACCACCCGCGTCGTCAGCGGCGTCGGAGTTGCCCAGTTTTCCGCCGTGATGGAAGTCACCCAGGCGCGGAGCCGTCGTTTTCCCGATGTGGCGATCGTTGCCGACGGTGGCATTCGCTATTCTGGCGATGTGACCAAAGCGCTCGCGGCGGGCGCGGGTGCGGTGATGATAGGCGGGTTGTTTGCCGGCACCGACGAAGCCCCCGGTGAGCTTGTGCTGTACCAAGGTCGTTCCTACAAGACCTATCGCGGCATGGGGTCGCTCGCGGCGATGAAAAAAGGCAGCAAAGACCGGTACGGTCAGGGCGGTGTCGCCGAAAGTTCGAAGCTGGTGCCAGAAGGCGTCGAAGCGCGGGTGCCGTATCGCGGTCCGCTCGGCAGCGTCGTTGCGCAGCTGCTCGGGGGTCTGCGATCGGGCATGGGTTACGTCGGTGCAAAAGACCTGGGCGAGTTACGGAGGCGGGCCCGTTTCCGTCGGATAACCGCCTTCGGCTTGCGCGAAAGCCACGTCCACGACGTCACCATCACTGCGGAAGCGCCCAACTACTCGGGCACGTTTGAAGACTAAGTGAGCGTCCCATGCTCTGTGTCCTCGACTACGGCTCTCAATACACGCAACTTATCGCCCGACGGCTGCGCAGCCAGGGCTTTTTCACCCAGGTGTTGCCGGGGAATCTGTCGCCGCAGGCAGTCGCGGCCTACGCTCCCGACGGCATCATCTTGTCCGGATCGCCACGCAGCGTCGGCACCGGTTTTGATCCCGATCCGGGGCTGCTCTCGCTCGGGGTGCCGGTGCTGGGGCTCTGCTTTGGCTATCAGTTTTTGGCACAGCATCTCGGCGGTCGAGTCGCCGCTGCAACCCATCGGGAATATGGCGCTGCGATGGTCAGCAAGACACCTGCGGGTCGTCGCGATCCACTAACGGCGAAGCTGTCGCAGACGACGCCAGTGTGGATGAGCCATGGCGATTCGGTCGTCGATCTGCCCCCATCTGCCGAGCTGATTTTGGAATCGGCGGGCAAGCCTGCGGGCTTTGTCGTACCGTCGCGAAAGCTGTGGGGCCTGCAGTTTCATCCCGAGGTCTATCACACCCCTGAAGGCAAGCTGCTCCTCGAGGCGTTTGCGCGCGACATTTGTCGTCTATCGCCCGACTGGAACTTGCGGGCCGAGCTCGGTGAGATCAAAGCCAAGCTGGCAAAAGAGCTGCACGGCGTCGATGAAGTCGTGTGCGCAGTGTCGGGTGGCGTCGATTCGACGGTGCTCGCGGTGCTTTTGTCGCAGGTCTGCAAAGTGCGGGCGCTTTTTGTCGACCACGGCTTTCTGCGTGCCTACGACATCCGCAATCTCCGACGAGTGTTTCAGCATTTTCCCAACATTTCGCTCGAAGTCGTAAACGCGCAAGAACGATTCTGGGCAGCGCTCGACGGTGTGAGCGATCCAGAGACAAAGCGGCTCGAAATCGGGCGGCTGTTCGTGCGGACATTTGCCGAGCACGTCGGGGAAAAGCACTTTACCCATCTGGCACAAGGCACGATTTATTCCGACGTGATCGAGTCCGCAGCCGTCGCACACGGTGGGGCTGCGCACATCAAGAGCCACCACAACGTCGGCGGTTTTCCTCAGGATGCGCGGGTGCAGCTCGTCGAGCCGCTTCGCCCGTTTTTCAAAGACGAAGTCCGCGAGCTTGGGGTTCTGCTCGGCATCGACAGCGAAATTCTGCACCAGCATCCGTTTCCGGGGCCGGGCCTGGCGATTCGCTGCATCGGCGAGCTGCGGCGCGAGCGGATCGAAATTTTGCGGCGGGCCGACGAGATTTTTTACGAAGAACTGGTCCGTCGCGACATGTATCTGCGGACTTGGCAGGCGTTTGTTGCACTTTTGCCGGTGCGCACCGTCGGTGTGATGGGGGATCAGCGCAGCTACGAACACGCGCTGGCGATTCGGGCAGTGTCGTCGGTGGATGCCATGACCGCCGAAGTGACCGAGTTTTCGCTGGCCGAGCTTTTGCCCATCGCGTCGCGGCTGATAAACGAAGTGCGCGGCATCAACCGCGTTGTCTACGACCTGACCAGCAAGCCGCCGGGGACGATTGAGTGGGAGTGAAAAATTTGCCCACGTCAGAGCCAGGTGGTAACGAGCCGCATGCCGTCGCGTTCGTCCCTTGACATGTTTGCGCCCCAGCTGGCGCTGCAGTCCATTTGTGAGACAACCCCGTCGCTGCCTGGCCCCGAGCTGTCACTTCGTCAGCAAGAGCAAAAGCTCCGACGGCAGCTTCGATCAAGCCTGCGTCTGGGCGATCTGGTGCAGCAGGCGGCATGCTATCTGAGCCTCGGTGACATCGAGCTTTCCCGCGGTGACAGCGAACGCGCGGGTGAGCTCTATCGACGGGCGCTCAAGCTATCCCAAACCGCGCATGAGAGCCGGCAAGCGAAAGCCCGCAGCAGTGTTTCGCACAAGTAGACCCTTGCTCTGTGCGTCGGTCTGCGCTACCCAAGGTCTTTGCCAATGTCCAAGCCGCCAACCAAGTGGTCCTTTCCTCGTCGAACCTCGTATGGGGTGCTCGAGCGCTTTTTGGGCCAAGAGATCAATGTCTTCGGCCCGCGTCAGAGCGACGAACACGACAACTGTCTAGGCGGAGGCTTTCTCGTCAGCATTGAGGACGGCTTTTTGCTGCTCGCTGAGCGACCGAGCGAAGCCCCCGATCTGGCCGTTGCACTGTCAGAAGTCGTGGTGATTGCTGTCGTCAAAGATCGGCCCGAACTCACGGCGGTCGATGGTGGCAAAATCCATCGCTTCCGTCGTCCCGATGCGCCTGGTCCTAGCGACGACGATCTCGACGACAACTAGCGTCTTTGGGTCCGCGTACAAGTTGGGTTTGCGCGTGCGGAATGTCGGCATATAGTCGGTGCATGACGCACACAGCTTGGTTCCGTCGTGGCGGTTTCCGCAGTGCTGTTCTATTTGGTGCACTTGCCGTCGGACTTCTTTACGTCCCCAAGGCCGCTGCCGATCCAAAACCGTCTTTGCGCAGTCGGGTGTTTGGCTATATCCCGTACTGGACGGCGAGCAAAAAGACCTGGGATTTGCGCGGTCTGACCGATGTTGCGTTGTTTTCCGTCGGCGCGAGTGACACCGGCACCCTGACCAGCACGACGTTTTGGCGTGGCAAAGACGCCCGCGCGATCATCGACGACGCACACAAGCAAGGCATCAAGGTCGAGCTGGCCGTCACCAACTTTGATCCGACGAGCCTACACAACTTGCTGTCGAGCACGAGTGCTGTCGACAAGCTTGTCGCGGCGCTTGTCGAAGAGTCACTGGTTACCCAGCCGGGCGACGGACTGAGCATTGATTTTGAGGGGCTAAGAGCTGCCGATCGGGCGGCGCTTGTCTCCTTTGTCACCAAGCTGCGGGCGGCGATGAAGGCCAAGCGATCGGACTCGCAGCTCTCGCTCGCGACGCCGGCAGTCGACTGGAGCAAAGCCTACGACTACCCTGGTCTCGCCGCGCAGAGCGACACGCTGTTTATCATGGGCTACGGCTATCACTGGAGCGGTAGCTCGACGCCGGGCCCAGGCGCCCCGCTAAGCTGCGGTGCACCGTGGGGGAGCATTTGCCTTGCGGCGACCGTGAAAGACTACGTGGCGGCGCTTGGAGACGGCCTGCGGCACAAGATTGTGCTTGGGCTGCCGCTGTACGGTTACGACTATCCCGCGGATTCCGACAAAATCGGCGCCAAAGCGCTCGGCACGGGCACGGCGGTGCTGTATTCGGCGGCGCGCAAACAGGTGACAAACCGTCGCTACGAGCCCGTTTCGCAGACGCCATGGTACGTCTACACCGACGCCAAAAGCGTGATTCATCAAGTCTTTTACGAAGACGAAGAGAGCATCGGCAAAAAAATCGATTTCATCGTTGAGCAGAAGCTCGGTGGGGTTGGTTTTTGGGCGCTCGGCTACGAAGACGACAGCCTGTGGATGGTGGTCAAAGACAAGCTCGTTGTGACCGATCCGCCGCCGCCGCTGCCGCCCCCACCACCTGTCGTCGATCCGCCGATGAATCCCGAAACCGGCAGTGTGGCCGAAGCCCAAGGCTGCGCACTTTCGTCTCGCTCGTCGCACATGCCAACCTTTCCGGCGTTGCTCGGCGTCGGTAGCGCAACAATTTTTCTGCTCGGCAAACGCCGACGGCGGACTGTGCGGTACAATCGTCCGGCTCGTGCCGTCTGAACTGCGCATTATTTTTCGTACTGCCGTTGCGCCTTCTGGCCGCTTGCATAAGGCTTGAGAACGTAGGTGCCCCTTGTCTGAGCAATCGACCCCGTCCTCTTCTCTGTCGGTAAACGCCATCGCCAAGCTGGTCATCACGCTGCTGTGTAGCTTCGTTGCGATCGGGCTGCGGCTTTCTCATTTCCACTTGCCACCGCTCGAAGGTCTCGTCGCCAACGGCACGGCGGTGTTGTCGGCGGCGTTCATCTTGGCGTGGGCCGCCGAAGCGCTTCAGGTCGACATTGCCAAAGGTTTGGCGATGGCGGTGCTGGCGTTTATCGCGGTGCTGCCGGAATACGCCGTCGACCTGTACTTTGCGTCGATGGCTGCCAAGCATCCAAGCTACGCGCAGTATGCCGCCGCGAACATGACGGGATCGAACCGGCTGCTCATCGGCGTCGGCTGGTCGGTGGTTGCGTTGTGCAGCGTCTATGCGGCGCTGCGCAAGCGCGATCCCAATGCCCAAAAAGAACCCTCACCGGGTGTCTCGCTTGGCGACGGTTATGGCGTGGACCTGATGATCCTGGCGGCGGCGACGCTGTGGTCTTTGACGATGCCGCTGTTTGAACAGATTGCGCTGTGGAACGGGGCAGGCCTGCTTCTGCTGTTCGGTTTCTACGTCTGGCGGGTGTCTGGTGGCGCCGATGCCGAACCAGAGCTGACGGGCGTGGCGCAGGAGCTGGGATCACTGCCGAAAGTTCGTCGACGGGTCACGGTGGCGCTCCTCCTCGTTGCGGCGGGGGCGACCCTTTTGGCAGCGGCGGAGCCGTTTGCTGAATCGCTGATTGCGACGGGGGAACACTTCGGCGTGGATCGCTTCCTGCTCGTGCAGTGGCTGGCGCCGCTTGCTTCAGAAGCACCGGAGCTGCTGGTGGCGACGATTTTTGCGCTGCATGGACACGGTGCGGCGGGCATGGGCGCGCTGTTGTCCTCGAAAGTGAATCAGTGGACGCTGCTCGTTGGGACATTGCCGATGGCGTACTCGTTTGCGCTGGGCAAGCCAGGGGCGCTGCATCTGGACCCTCGGCAGGTCGAAGAACTGGTGCTGACGAGCTCGCAGAGCTTGCTTGGCGTTGGGGTGCTGCTAAACGGTCGCTTGGAGGCGTGGGAAGCGGTGGTGCTGCTGATCCTGTTCCTTGTGCAGCTTCCCTTCCCGCAAGCGAGCGTGCGCTACGGTCTGTCGATGCTGTATATCGCGCTGGCGATCGTTTTGTTCCTGCGCTACGCCCGCTATGTTCCAGGACATGTGCGGCTCTTGCTGCGCAAGGAATCGTCTGACGAAGGCTAGGCACTGATGCTCCGGGTTTCGGCGGGTCTGCGGCTGCTTTTGTCGCCGCTTCACACGCTCTTAGAGCCGACACGCGATCTGCTGTTGCGCGCGCAAGCGGCCTTGGGCGACGGTCAGCGTGGCGCGATGGTGCGGGCGTTTGTCGAACTGCATGCGCTGCTTCTGTCGCCGCTGGATGCGCTGGTCGAAAAGCGCAGCGGACGTGGGTCGGATGACTCACCTGGTTCGGCCTTGCTCGGTCTTATCGGGCTGTGGGACGAGCTGCCCGACATTGACGTCGAGCGCGAAAACCTGATCGAGCTCTTGGCGCAGCACGCCGCGACACCGCCGGCTTTCGATGTGCCGCCGCCAGACGGACTTGCCCATCACGATGGGGTTTCCGCGGCCCAGCGCGCGTGGCTAGATCAGGTGCTAAGCGTGCGTGCGTGCCCGACGCCGCAGTGGTGGCGACGGCTCTCGCGACGGGCGCGGGGGCCGCTTGGCGATCGGGCGCGGCTGACGGTCGAGCGGACCCAAGACGCGACGGTCAGGCGCATTTTCGAGCATCTGCCACGGCCTGGTACAGACGACGACTGGACCGCGACCACCGATCTTGGCGAGCTTTGCGCAAAAGATCAGCTGACGCTGGCTGTGCAGGTGCCGCTGCCGGGGCAGATCGCGATGTTGCATTTGTGCGGCGATTCGCAGACGGCGCGACTCGATGTCGTGTTGCCGGAAACGCCAAGTGAAGCGGTGGTGCGTCGCCATCTGGAGATCGTCGAGCTGCACGGAGAGCTGGCCACCGAGCGACTTCCCGACGGAAGCATTGCCGATCAAGCGCTGGTGGTGGTCTGGGTGCCGGAAGTGATGCCACCGTCGTGGATCGTCGATATGCAGCTTCGCTTTGGCGTACCGCCCGAGGCCCGGATCTGGCGCTACGTCTATCGCGTGGTCGGCTAAGCGTTCGCGTTCTGCCGGCACAGATTTTCCCGTCGCTGGCTTGGCCTTTTTACGCCGTGCGCTTGCGGCTAAAAATTTTCCTCGTCGCCCGTTCGGTGTTACTACGTGAAGTCTGCTTCCCATGTTGCGCAGTCGTCACAAGCCCGCTCGTCTAAGCCTTGGCAGTCGATCGCGATCACGTCCGCGCAGCGCTCGCTCGCAGCAGCTTTTTGGTGCGGTCGGTTTGCGCAGCGAGCGTCGATCGGGACAGAAGCTGTGGCAGAAGCTGCGCGCGCCGCTCCAGATCCTTGGGGCGTTGGCGGTGCTGCTGGTGATAAACCTGTACGTGCTTTACTACCGTCACGGGACGTCGCTGCCAGCGCTGCTAAGGCAAGCAGAAACGGGACGGGCGCTGAGCGCGCGGCTGAGTGGTCCGGTCGGAACGCCACCCCAGCCGACCCGTCCTTTGCGCAAGCCGAAAGTGCTGCCGCCGCTGCCTGACTATCCGCGTGTCGTCGAACAGCCGCTGCATGTCAGTGATTCGCTCGGCGACGTGCTCAACAAAGTGGCGGTGCCGGCCCGGCAAAAGAGCGAGCTTGCGACGGCGCTGCAAGGCGTGCTCGATCCCGGTGGCTTTGGGCCCGGTCAATCGCTGACGTTTTTTTATGACCACGACGAACGGCTGCAAGCGGTCGATTACCGTCTGACCGACTCGCTGGCGTATCACCTGGAACGGGTGCAGACCGGAAGTGCCGATCGGTTTGTCCCGGTGAAACAGACCCAGCCGCTTGTGCGCTCGACGCTGCGTCTCGAGCTGGGTTTTGAAGGGAAAAACGATCTGCAAGCGGCGATGCTGCGGGCCGGGGAAACGCCGGCGCTGGCGGCTCGAGTGTACGAAGTGCTCGCGTGTGAGCTGAACCTGTATAGCGACACCCAAGCCGGAGACAAGCTGCGGTTGCTCGTCGAAAAACAGCACCTTGGCGATCGGTTTTATCGGTACGGGCGGCTGCTTGCGGTGGAATATCTGCCGGCGACAGCGACAACAGGCGGGCGCAATCGGCGGCTGCGGGCGTTTCTGCGCAGCGAAGGCAGTCCAGTCAACGCGGGGGCTGCTCCGGGGGCAAGCGCGCTCTATTTTGGCGACAGCGGCGATAGCCTAAGCCGGAGCATCTGCCGGGCACCGCTGCTGTGGAGCCGTGCCAATCGGACGACGCTGGCTTCGGCGCCGCAGCTTCAGGGGGAAAAAGGTCGCTATGTGCTCGACTATCCGGCGGAAGCGACGGTGCCGGTGGTGGCCATCGCGGCGGGCAAGGTCAAGCTTGGGCCGAGTCGACCCGGCAAACCGCAGACGGTGGTGGTGCAGCACGCGGGCGGGCTCGAAACGAGCTATGGGCCCATTGGTCGGCTTGTGCGCGGACTTGTCGACGGACAGATTGTGTAACAGCGGCAGGTGATTGGCTATGTCGCGACACCTGCAGGCCGTGACGCGGCGCATCTTCGGCTGCAAGCGCGGCTGTCGGGCCGTGTCGTCGATCCTGGCAAGCTCAAGTCCACGCGCGAGCCGGGAATTCCCGATGCGGAACGTGCAGCCTTTGTCGCGCAGAGCAGCGACTGGGCCGAAAAGCTGGCACGCAGCGACGAAGCCGTTATCGCGACCCGCGGCGGTGAGTCGCGGTAAACAGCAGCGCCAGCTTCGGTTCTTTGCGGAACACGTAGGCGCCACCCAGCCTCGCTTCGGTCATCAGTTCGTGTAGCACCGTCGCTGCGCGATCCCGCAAGTCTTCCATCACACGTTCGTCGGCGGTCGGAACTTTGGCGGGTGCCCCGCGGGTGCTGATCTTGCGCGAAAGCTCGCGGGCTTTGTGGGCGGTTTCCAGTCCCAGACCGATCCGCGAAAGCTGCGCTGGATAGCTTTCGGCGATGAGCGCGAGATCGAGCAAGTCGCGCGCGAGATCGCCGAGTCCCTCACCTTCGACAATCGCATCGAGCGATTCGAGCACTTTGCGATCTTTGCGCAGCGTGAGCCGTGCCGCGAGGAGGATTTGATTGCGCAGCTCGCTCGCCTGGTGAAAAAGCGCAAGTTCTGCGGCGGCGTACTGTTTTCCGCGGTGCGCATCCAGGTCGTCTTGGGCTTCCGAAAGTGCATGCGCATACAGCGACAGACCGTCGAGCATCGGCTGCGAAAAACCAATTTTGGCCAGCTTGTCGGCGTAGCGCTTGGCGACGGAAAACAGCGCATGCGCTTCGCTTACCATGTGGGGCACCGGCTGGATTGGCGGCAGGACGTGCTCGCTCGGCACCCGCAACAGCATGTCTTTGACCCGCGGCAAAACGGGACGCTTGGGCCTTGCCGTTTCGGTGGGCAAAAGTGCGTGTTCGCTTGGCTCTGTGGCGGGCGCAGCGACGGTTTTGGCTCTTGCTGGCTTTGCTTTGGCGGGCGCGTTTGTGGGCGCTTTGGGCGCAGTGGGTGCAGTCGCGGCCTCAGCGGGCTTGGTCGCCACTTCGGCGGCTTTAGCCGGAGCTTTCGCTTTAGCAGGAGCTTTCGCTTTAGCAGGAGCTTTCGCTTTAGCAGGAGCTTTTGACTTGGGCTTCGCGCTTCTTTTGGCGGCGGGCTTTTGACTGCTCGCCAGCGCGCGGAGTCGCTCAAGTGCACTGCTTGTGGCGTGGCCACTGGCTGGAGACCCCGACTTTTTCACGGTTGATTTGGCCATATCGAGCATCATGTCCCCAATCGGTGCAGCGAGCGCAAGCCTGTTTGCGCAGGAGCGCTTTTGGACCGCTCGCCTCCGTCGAAGAAGCTGGGATGGTTTGCGGCTCGACCCTTTACAGGTCGGGATCGCTGCTCTACCCTGAAGCGTCGCCTTCGGAGGCAAGATGGCCAAGGGTATCGAGGACGTTCAGTCGTACCTGCTCAAGATGGACTTGCGGTACGAGGAGCCCCGTGAGGGGATTTGGGTACTTAGTGGGCTTGATGGCATCGACAAGCTTGTCATCACGCTTGCTGGTCCCGTGCTGGTGTTTCGCGTCAAAGTGATGGAGCTGCCGCAGCGCAACCGCGAGGGCCTGTACCGCACCCTGCTGGAATTAAATGCCAGCGAAATGATGCACGGCGCCTATGGTGTCGAGGGAGACGCCGTCGTGATTTGCGATGCGCTACAGCTCGAAAACCTCGACTACAACGAGTTTGCCGCGACCATCGACGACATCACGCTGGCGGTGGCGTCGCATCACAGTCGGCTCGGGAAGTTCAAAGACCCGCTGCCGGCGTAAGCGAAACGCGAAACAGCAAACCAATAAACCCAGACACATCAAGGATTAGCGATGGGATTTTTCTCGCGTTTGGGATCGCTCATCAAATCGAACCTGAACGATCTGATCTCGAAGGCCGAGGACCCGGAAAAGATGCTCAACCAGGTCCTGGTCGATATGAAGACCCAACTGGTCGAGGCCAAAAAGCAGGTCGCGGTCGCGATTGGCGATGAAAAGCGTCTCAAAAAGCAGTGGGACGAACAGGTCGCGCTCAGCAAAGACTGGGAACGCAAAGCGATGCTCGCGGTGCAGGCTGGCGACGATGAACTGGCCAAAGAAGCGCTCCTGCGCCAGCGCGAACACGAAGAGCTGTCGACGCAGTTTGAGCAGCAGTGGGTGCATCAGAAAGATGCCGTCGACAAGCTCAAAGTCCAGCTGCGCGTGCTGACGAACAAGATTGAGGAGGCGAAGCGCAAGCGGAACATCCTCATCGCGCGGCAGAAGCGAGCGGAAGCGCAGAAGGCCATTCAGAACACGATGGCGGGGCTGTCGGATACCTCGGCGTTCGATACGTTCGATCGGATGGCGCAAAAGATTGATCAACTGGAAGCCGAAACCGAGGCAACCACAGAGCTTGCGGGTGAGCTGGAAGGCGATTCGCTGACGCAGCGCTTCAAGGCGCTGGAAGCCAAGTCGACCCCGGCGGATCTGGCGCTTGCGGAACTGAAGCAGAAAATGGGTCTTCTGCCGGCGGCTTCGTCGGCACCGCCCAAGGCTCTGCCGCAGACCAGCACCACCAAGCCGGAAGCCAAGCCGGAAGCCAAGCCCGAAGCCAAGCCCGAAGGCGATCCGACACTCGATCCCTAACAGCCACTATCCGCGCTTCTTCCCACCAGGCCGCGATATGATGCGAGGTATGAACCTCTTTGAGCGACCTGTGTCCGAGTATATGAGTGCTCCGGTCTGCGTGGTTTCCGCCGACGATACCGCCGAGGATGCCAACAAAATCATGAGCGAAAAGCGGATTTCCTGTCTGGCCGTGGTGGGCCGCGATGGAATGCCGGCTGGTGTGGTGTCGCGGTCGGATCTTCTGCGGGTGGCGCGCGCGATGGTGTTTGCGACGGGGAGTCCGACTGCGCTTCAGCTTCCGTCGATGTGTGTCGGCGATCTGATGACGCCGCACTTCTATTCGGTGACGCCGAAAAGCACGCTGATCGATGCGGCGCAGATGATGGTCGAAAAACGCATTCATCGCGTGTTCGTCGTCGATGGAACCAAGCCGGTCGGGGTGTGCAGTACCAAAGACCTGATGCGGGCGGTGATGGACGCCAAAATCCAGACGCCGATTTCCGCGATGATGACGGTGCCGGTGGTGACGGTGGAGTCATCGAGCCTGCTTTCGGACGCCGTGGCGACGCTGAGCCGGGCGCGGATAAGCGGCGTGGCGGTGATGGAAAACGGGGTTCCGGTGGGCATCTTCACGCAAGAGGAAGCGCTGGCGGCGCGCGATCGTCCGGGTCAGTCTCCTGTCGATGAATCGATGAGCCAAGCGCTGCTCTGTCTGCCGGTGACGACGCCGATGTTCCGGGCCGCAGGGTTTACGATTTCGACGCGGGCGCGCCGGGTGCTGGCGATTGATCATCACCATGTCCAGGGCATCTTGACCGGGCTCGACTTTGCGCGCTGCATCCTGCCGCCACCACCGACGGTAGAAGTCAAAATCGCCTAGGCGTAGACGGCTTTCTTTGGGGGGGCTCGTGAAACGAAGCGGTGTATCGATCCGGGCCAAGATGCTTGGCGGACTTTGGGGATCTGTGGTCGGCGATGCGCTCGGCGTGCCGGTCGAGTTTCACAGCCGGGAAGAACGCGAGCGTGATCCGGTACAGGAAGTGCGCGGCTTTGGTACGTACAACCAGCCGCCGGGCACTTGGTCGGATGACAGCTCGCTGATGCTGTGCTCGCTCCACAGTCTGCTGGAGCGCGGCTTCGACTTGGCGGACATGGGACAGCGGTTTGTGCGCTATCTGACCGATTCCTATATGACGCCGCATGGATCGGTGTTCGATGTGGGAATCGCGACAGCGACGGCCATCGACAAGCTGCGTGCGGGCTGCATCGCCGAAGAAGCAGGCGGCAAGGGAGAGCGTGACAACGGCAACGGATCGCTCATGCGAATTTTGCCGATCGCGCTGTTTTTTTACCGTGAAAGTGCATCGGATCTGATCGCGCGGGCGCACCTTGCATCGCGGGTTACACACGGACATCCGCGCTCGCAGCTTGCGTGTGGATACGCTTGTCTGTTCATCGCCCGGCTGCTCTGTGGTGACTCGGCGGCGGTGGCGTATGAACGGGTAAATGCGCAGATTCCACGCCTCTATTCCGATTCCCACTGGCAAAGCGAGCTGCCCCATTTTGCGCGCATCCTGTCGGGACGACTGGCCGGGGAACCGAAGTCGACCATTCGCGGCAGTGGGTATGTGGTGCATACGCTGGAAGCGAGCGTCTATCTGCTCTTGCGCAGCAGCACGTACTCGCAGACGGTGCTCGATGCGATTAACCTGGGCGAAGACACCGATACGACAGCGTGCGTCGCGGGCGGAATGGCTGGCGTTCTGTACGGTGAAGACGCGATTCCCAAAGACTGGCTGGCTCCGCTTGCGCGACGAGAACACCTGGATACGTGGTTCCGACTCTTTGTCGACAACGTGCAGCCGGCGGATTCCTAAACGGATACGGAATCGCCTGTCGGGCGCGCGGAGGGATTGCCTGGGAACCGCGGACTCCCCTAGGATGGGCGAGGACAGATGCCGATGGATGCAAAAAATCCGCGCGAGGTTCTTGCTTACGTTCCTCCCAGCCGCGAAAAAATCCGCCTGCTGACCGCGCCGCTGCGTCACTTTTTTTCGCCCGTCTTTTTGGATCTGGAAAAGCTGGACTTGTCGCGGCCCGCGCTGTGGGTTGGGAATCACACGCTGCTTGGATTGACGGATGTGCCGCTGCTTTTTGAACGGCTGTATGTAAAACACAATGTGGTGCTGCGCAGCCTCGGGGATCGGCTCCACTTGAAAGTTCCTTTTTGGGGCGATTTCCTGGTGTCACACGGAATGGTGCTGGGTGATCCGGAAGTCGGTGCGGAGCTGATGCGCGGGCAGCAGCACATCTTGGTTTTCCCCGGTGGTGGTCGCGAAGTGATGCGCCGCAAAGGAGAGTCGTATCAGCTTCTGTGGAAACAGCGGCTTGGTTTTGTACGGCTCGCGGCCCAGCACGGCTACGACATCATTCCGTTTGGTTCGGTGGGCGCCGATGAAAGCTATCGGATTCTGATCGATGCAAACGACATATTGGCAGGGCGTTTCCGACGGCAGTTTCTGGAACGGAGCGGACTTCTTACGCTCTTGCGCGGGGGCGATTTCATTCCGCCGCTGGTGATGGGGCTTGGGGGAACGCTGATTCCGCGTCCGCAGCGCTACTACTTTGGTTTTGGGGCGCGGATTCCGACTGCGCAGCTACACGGAAACGTCGACGACAAACAGGCGCTTTGGCAGATTCGCGAAAAGGTTGCGCACGCCGTCCGCGCGCAGATTTCTGCGCTGTTGGAATATCGCAAAACCGATCGCGCAACCTGGAGTCCGCTGCGGCGTTTTCTGGCTCCCATCGACGGAAATGACACCGATTCCTAAACGAAGGGAATCGGTCTGCTGCGATCAAAAAGACAGGCGAGCACCCAGGCGAAGATACAGCGGTGCTTGGTATCCGGTGGGCTGTCCGTAGTTTGCGTTTTTCACAATCGGATGGCCATCAATGTCGGTAAGGTGCGCCAAATCCGCGATCTTACCGTCGACAATCGGCGCTACGTTGGAATACGTATAGTCGTCATCGACATTGGTGACGGCGCGCTGATTGAACAGGTTTATCACGTCCGCATAGACCGACAGATTCACTTTTTGGCTCAGCGGCTGCTCGAAACCGACGTGCAAATCGAACTGGCTCACCATCGGGGTTCGGCCTCCGCTGCCGCGCGGCAGGATGAACACCTGACTGTCTCCGTAGATAAAGTGTGTGCCCAGGACGTTTATCGGTCGTCCGGAATACGCCGAAAAGCTCAGCGACGCGGTGAGGTTTCCTTTGCGGATCGGCTGCTGGTACGTTCCGATGATTTTTACGTTGTGCGGACGATCGTTGGGAAGCGGTCCGGTGCGATTCTTCATCATGTCCTGCAAGTCGAACTGCGACGAAAAGTTCGGCAGGTTTTCATCGACCACCCCATCGTAAGTTCCGGGATAGTTGCCCAGCATCCGTGAATAGGTGTAGTTCGCCAGGAGGCCAAAGCGATTGGACAGACGCTTTTGCGCCGTCAGCACCAGACCCTGGTATTCCCGTCGCGGCTTGGGATATTGCGTCGCAATCGATCGATAGGCATCCAGCCGCGCTTGCGCCCGACCAAGCGCTTCCTGTCCCATCTGTGAGGAGTCTCCGCTTGCGCGCAGTCTGTCGACATCGGCTTGCAGATCGCGCAGCCGAGACGGATCGGGATCGACCCCCGGATTGGCGATGATGTAATTGGTTCCACCATCGAGCGACATGTCTTCGACAATGTTGCCAAGGCCCCGGTAAATGTAGCTTGCAGACAGGACGAGATCCCAGCCAACGTCGTAGCTGATGCCTGCGACCAGCTCGTCCATGTACATTCCCTTGAGACCCGGAATCACATTGCCGTAGCGTCCTCCGTTTTGGTTGCCGGCGGCGATTTCGCTTAGGTTGCAAGTGCCGGTTCCATTTGTGCGCGGAACCGGAACGGCGCGGCCTCCGGGTTGGAGTGCTGCCGTCGCACAATCGGTTGTTTCAGCGCCGGTAAAGACGCCTTCCCCTGCAAACTGACGGTCGTTGATGGTGAGCGGAATCGACTGATAAAAGCGTCCGTAGTTTACAAACAGCTTGCCGAGTCCCTTTTGGGTAAAGTCCCAGACCGCTCCGGCGCGCGGAGCCCAGTTGTCATAGATTCCGATCTGCCTTGATCCGTCAGAGCCGTGCAGTTCTTGGGCCTCCCAGCGCACGCCGGCATTTAGCACAAGACCCGGCACCGGCCCGACGTTCCACGAATCACGCAGATACAGCACGTAGTTGTTGGTGAACGTATCGGACGAAAAACTGTTTAACAGAATCGTTTCGCCGTTTGGTCCTACCGTCGAATACTGCGCAAAGTTACGGAGCCGTTGCCCGTCGGCGCTGGTGCGATACATGACGTTCGCAGACAGCCCATCACTCGGGTCTCCGTTTGGTCCGGAATAGGCGCGGAAGTTTTGGTTGCGCAGGTGCTCGAAATCAAAACCGAGCTTGATTGCGTGGGTTCCCAGTGCTTCCAAAAAGTAGGTCGCTGCGACGAGAAGCTGGTGCCGCTGCAGATCGGTGCGGTTGTACTGACCAAATCCGTTTGTGCGGTACGTTGTGATAGGACACGGATTGAAACTGACCGCATTGCCCATCAGGTCGCGCTGCATTTGCCGACGGCAATCGGGGTTGTCTTCAAAGTCCGCAAGGGAGTACGGATTGGTGCTTTCGGTAAGATAAAGGGAAAGCGGCTTGTCGACGTTTTTGGGCGCGACGTTCAGTCCCTGGAAATGGAAACCGTACATCGCGTTTAGCTGAAGCTTGCGTCCGAGCAGCTTGCCGACGTAGCGCAGCGATGCATCGTGCACTTGATCGGTCTGCTGATACTGGCTGTCTTCGACATTTCCGGACGTACCAGACCCCAAATAGGAATACCCCGAAAACACCTTGGGCGACGCGATGTAGGAAAGCGTCAGGTTGTGATCTGGACTCAGATTGAACTGAAGTTTGGCGATTCCGTTGTAGAGCTGGCGCAGCTCGGTAAAGCTCTGCGCGCTGACTTCATCCATTTCGGTGGCAAGCGCAGCGGAGCCTCGACACAGGGCCGGATCAGACAGATAGGTAGGACAGGCGTAGCCGCCGTTCAATCGCGCGGTGCCGGTCTGCGGATTCCAGATCGCATGGCGAATCACGCGATCGGTTTGGTACTGAGCCACCGTCGGAGCGAAGCCAATGTAAAACCAGATTTTGTCTTTTTTGATCGGACCGCCAAGCTCAAAACCGATGTCTCCCAAAAGACCGTCCGCTTTGCGCCGATAGGCCAGCGCTTCGCCCAACCGTCCGACGGTTTTGGGGGTGAGCTGAAACGGCTGCATCGACAGAAATACGCTGCCGTGCAGCTCGTCTCCACCGCCTTTGGTGATGATCGAAACGACGCCTCCGGTGGCACGTCCGTACTCTGCTTGGTAGCCGCCCGTGATGACGTTTACTTCTTTGATGAAGTACTGGTGTAGCTCGGTGCCGATGATTCCGGTGTTCGGATCGGACGTGTTGAGTCCGTCGATGATGAAGTTGTTTTCGTTGCCGGTGGAACCGGAAATGGACACGCCGATGTCACCGCCTTGACCGCGCGGTGGATCGACGGTTCCGGGGGCCATCGCCAGCACGCTTTCAAAAGTCCGGCCCCGCACCGCGGTGTTTTTCAGCACCTCTTGGTTGATTTCGACGCCTGCGGTGGCACTCGCGGTGTCGACGTTGGGAGCGCGTTCACGAATGACTTTGGTTTCGCGCGCAACTTGCTTTATCGGAAACGCAAAGGAGACGGTCAGCGTCTTGCCGTGCGTGATGCGAATGCCGCTGCGTTCTTCGACTTTGTCGCCCAGATAAAAGCGAACCACGTAGTCGTCGCCGGACGGAATTTCGGTGATAAGATAACGACCGTTTCCGTCGGTGATTTCGATCTGTTCCCCTTGCAGCGCCGGCCCGGTCACAACCACCGTGACACCAGGGAGCGGCTTGCCGTTCAGATCACTTGTCACGACGCCTTTGATCTGACCGTTTTGCAGCTGCGCGCGCGCCAAGTCCGGCGATGCGACGGCACATAGAATCACCGCTGGACCCATGGCACGCTTTGCCAGACTCCGCGGCAGCGAAACAAGTGGGGACCGTGTACGAGACGACTTCTTGCTCATGTGAACGGCTTTCCGTGACCGCGCAGCAGGAAATGGAATGAACCAGAAGCCGCGCGATCGGCGATTTCCTAAGGCAAAAGACAGACGACGCTAACATGGTCGTGCCGAAGGTGGAATGAATTGCCTTGCTTGCAAGTTATTCCCATACCGTGGCTAGCTCATAACGATATGAGGTCAACTTTGAACAAACCATCTGCCATCCGATCGGGGACTTCGCGGGCGCGCTGGGTCCGCCCTTTGCTTTTCGCGCTTTCGCTCTTGGGTGCTGACATCGCGCATGCTGAAACTTCGGGCTTTCCGATGGACTCGGTTGGACTGCGGGTGCCGGGGCCTTTGTCGTCGCGCAGTGCGTCGTATCGGCTCCGCGCGCGGCTCGATGAAAACACCCATGAAGTCAAAGGCCAGGGGACGCTTTTGTTCCGCAATGTCGAGCGGAAAGAAGCGCACGAGCTGGTCTTCAACCTGTATCAAAACGCATTTAAGCACCACGCCACGACGTTCATTCGGGAAGCCGGGGCGCAGCTCCGCGGCGACGAAATGCCCGAGCACGGCTTTGGCGCGATCGACGTTTCGTCGATCAAAATCGGTGGCGTCGAGCTGATTGGGAAAGCCCAGGTGCTAGACACGCTTCTGACCGTCAAGCTCGACACCCCCGTCGGGCCGGGCAGCATCGTCGAAGTCGAGCTGGCGTTTACCACCAAGCTACCCAAAGTCTTTGCCCGATCTGGCTACGCTGGCGACTTTCACGCCGTGACCCAGTGGTTTCCCAAGCTCGCGGTGTTCGAGTGCAGCCGCGACGGTGAGCGCTGCGGTTTCCACGCCCACCAGTACCACGGCTTTACCGAATTTTTTTCCGATCACGGCAGCTACGAAGTCACAGTCGATGTGCCAGAAAAGTTTGTCGTCGGGGCGACCGGTTCGCAGGTTGCTGAAACGCGCGGCCAAGGGCGCAAACAGTTGACCTATCGGGCCGACGATGTGCGCGACTTTGCCTGGTTCGCCGATCCCAACTTTGTCGAATCGAAAGCGCGTGTGCAGGACGGGCTCGGGGACGTCGAAGTTCGGCTGCTCAACCAGCCGGGCCTGTCGTCAGCGGTGCCGCGACATTTTGCCGGGGTGCGGGCCGCACTTCTCGAAGGCGAAGATCGGTACTTTTCCTATCCGTACAAACAAGTGACGGTGATTGTTCCGCCGCGGGATGCCGGCGGTTCTGGGGGCATGGAGTATCCGCAGCTTATCACCAGCTTGTTAAGCCCACTGCCCGACGGAGTGCGCATCATTGAAAGCGTCGATGCGCACGAGTTTGGCCATCAGTGGGTGCCGATGATGATAGACACCGACGAAGTCGAGGAAGCGTGGCTCGATGAAGGTCTGAATCAGAGCTTCACCGGACTGGCGATGGATCGGCTGTTCCCTGAAGGCTGCACATCGGTCAAACTGCTTGGATTCTGTCTCAACGATCGGGATGTCGACTGGCTGTCGACTCGCAGTGTGCTGCGCCGGATGCCGCTTGTGACGCCGAGCTTCCGTCTGAGCGGTCGGACTTACGGCGCGATGACTTATGCCTATACGTCGGCGATGCTGCGCAGCCTGGCAAACTACCTGGGGCCTGATCGCTATCGGCAAGCGCTGCGCCACTACGCCGAGCGCTATCGTTTCCGCAAACCCAAAGGCCCCGACTTCATCAGCGCGATGAGCGAGGGCGCCGGCGAGGATCTGAGCTGGTTTTTCAGCCAGACCGTGCAGACCACCCGCGTCGCTGACTACGAAGTGATGGCGCTGGAAAACCACAAGCACGAGCTCGCCTTTGGGCTGTGGGACTGTCCGCCGAAGCCGCCGATTTTGCCCGGTCACGTCGCTGACGCCGATCGACCGGACTGGCTGCGCGACATAAACGAAGCCAACGCGGCTGCTTGCGCCGGCAAAGAACCCGGTCGCCACGAGCTGAGTCCTCCGTCTGAAAAAGAGCAAAAGAAAGCCAAACACGATGGCAAAGCGGGCGAAAAAGACAGCACCGACAGCGTGATCACGATACGGCGCCGCGGTGAGCTGATCTATCCCGTCGATATCGTCGTCACGTTCGAGGATGGCAGCCGTGACACGTCGGTGTGGACCGTCGCTGAACAGCTTGCGCATCCCGAAGAACGACTGAAAATCATGCGCTTTTTCCGGCGAGCCGCCGTCGAAAAAGTCGAAGTCGATCCGCAAATGAAGCTGATGCTCGACGAAAAACGGCTCAACAATGGGCTTTCGGCCAAGCCGAATATGCGTCCGGTAAACCGGCTGTTTTTGACGGTGCAAGGCCTCTTCCAAGGTCTGCTCGAGCTGTTTTCCCTGTAACCGCGGAAGGACCAAGAGCCATGCAAGCGAATGTTTCTGTTCAAGAAAGCGGTTCTTCTGCAAACGCGGGGACGCTGTCAGCCTTTTCGAGCGGTTTTGCGCGGGTCCTCTCTAGCCCGCTGCTTGTTGTCGGGATGTGGCTTTTGTCGCTCGGGACGGCGCTGTTCGCGACGCTGCCCGTGCGAGCCATGCTGCGCGATGTGCTGTCGCTGCGACCGATTGCCGACAAAATTGCGCGCGGCGAATACGATGTCGGCCTGATCGAAGTGATGTCGGACAACCCAGCGGCAATGGCTGCGGTTTCGTCGACGCTGATGACGGCGGCGCTTTTGTATGTGCTTTTGCAAGCACTTGTGGCCGGCGGCGTTCTGAGTCGTCTGAGCCCTGCCGATGCGGCGCGTCATGTGCCGGCGGGTCGACTGCTTGTGCGCTCGGCGGAAACTGCGGGCGCGATGCTCAAGCTAGAGCTTTTGTTCGCGCTGGCAGTGCGCACCCCGCTGTTGCTGGTCGCGGCGGCGCTGTGTGGAACCGTGCTCGGCTGGCAAAAAGTGGGCTCACTGGCCTGGGACACGGTGTCGGCGCGGCTTATCCCCGTCGGGCTGGCGTTTGTGATGTTGTGGTCCCTCGCGAGCAGTTGGTTACACCTTGCGCGGCTGCGCCGGCTCGACGATGAATCGCTGTCAGCGTGGCGGGCGCTTGTGAATGGGGGCAAGACGCTCAGCCTGTCGCCGGTGCTTTCGGGGGCGCTCTTGCTCGCGCTTCTGTCGGTTGGCGGACACGGCGGGCTTTTGTGGATCGGGCGGCTTGTGACTGCCAAGCTCGACGCCAAGCTGCTCTTGCTTGTGGCGTTTCTGGTTCGTCAGGGGCTTTCGCTTGTGCGGACCACGCTGTCTTTGTGGGCACTTTCGACGACCTGCTCGCTCGATGCCGCGGTTTCTTCCAGGACTTGCGCACGATGAAGCAAGCTGCTTTGTCTGCGGGTGGGCTGCTATAATCGGCGCAGCCTATGCGCCCGACGCGGTCCGCCAGAAAAAAAACGAGCCGTTGCGCTCCCTTTCCCGTGAAGTTGTCAGCGACGACAGCGGTGAACAAAGGGACATTTGTTGCCGCGTGGCTTTTGGCCAGCTTGGCCCTGCCCGAATCGCTTTCCGCGCAGGAGCCCGCAGCGCCTTTTCCGGCTGCAAGTCCGGTCGCAAGCGCACCTTCTGGCACCGCACCCGGATCGATTGGTTCGTTGGATACGGCTTCCGCGACGCCTGCGGCTTCAGCGGCCCCTTCGGCAAGCACCGACAAGCTGAGCGATCTCGATCGTCGCACCCGCGAGCTGCGCGACCAGGTGTTTCGCAGCAAGACCCGCCTGACGCTGCTGACCGAAAATCTGCTCGGTTCTGCGCAAGGTGGGGCCAAGCTCGTCGTCGTGCAAAAAGATCAGATGGGGCGGCTGTTTCAAATGGTCAAAGTCAGCTACCAGCTCGACGGACGCGAGGTCTTTGTGCGCAGTCTGGAGCCGGGCCGACCAGCCGATGCCAAAGAGCAGACGGTGTATGACGGCAGCGTTCGTCCTGGCGATCACACCGTTGGCGTAGCCGTGGTCTATCGCGGCGACGGCAACAAAGTGTTCAGCTACTACGACCAGTACACCTTCACCGCCAAAGCAGCGCATCGCTTTTCTGTCACCGACGGACAGACGACGCGGCTCGAAGTGGTGTGTCGTGAAAAAGGCAATCCGCTTTTGACCCGCGTTGAAGACCGTCCCAGCTTCGACTTCCGGGTCGAGAGCACGAAGAAGGCCAACTGACGTGCGCCTGACGCCTTGCATACCCTCATTGGCTCGTCCGTGGCTGCGCCGGCGTCTTTTGACGCTTGGCTTTGTCGGGATGTTTGGGCTGCTCTTGCCGCAGGCTGCGCCTTCATCTGCCGTCGCCACGGAGCAAGCCGCGATTCCGCTGCCGCAGGCGCTCGACCAGCTCGACACCGCGCTGACCTCGCTCGAAAGTTCGGTCCAAGCAGGACAGTCGACTCCGGCCAAGACGCCGCCAGAAAGTGCAGCGCCCGTCGCCACTCCGCAACAGATGGTCGGCTTGGCCAAACAACTGCACGAGCGCAGACTGTTCGCGGCGGCAGCATCGCTGCTTTCTGAAACGCTGGTTCGCTCGCGGGAGCTTTCGCAAGACGCAGACGTGCTGTGGCTTCTCGGCGATTCGCTGTCAGAGCTTGGCGATCTGCGTGGGGCCAAGCGCTATCTGGGCCAGTTTGTCGACAGTCATCCGACGGACGGAAAAGCCCTGACTAAGCTGCTGGCACTTTCGTCGACGCTGCCGGCTGATCCGATGGAGAAAACCTGGCTTGGGAAGCTGCAAGCGATTCCAGTCGCCAGCCTGCCTGAATCGGCAAACTACGTCGCTGGCAAGCTCCTGTTTTTGCGCGGAGACCTGGCCGGGGCACAAAAATCGCTGGAAGCCGTCGTCGAGACGAGCCCCTATTTCTATCGGGCGCGCTACATCCTGGGCGCTTTGGCGGTGCAGCAGCAGAAGCTCGACGGGGCCGAGACGATCTTCAAGTCGCTGACCGAACGTCCGCTGCCGCGTCGCGATGATGACGTGCGCGTCGTCGAGCTGAGCCACATGGCGCTCGGTCGCATTGCCCATGAGCGCGGCGATAGCAAGCGGGCGCACGAGTCGTATCTGCACATCTCGCAGAAGAGCAACCTGTTCAAAGACGCGATCTACGAAGCGTCGTGGGCGGCGCTAAAAGCCGGAGATTCCGAGCGGGCCGAGCAGTCGCTGAAGCTCTTGCTCATTGCCTATCGCGACGAACCGCAGACGGTGCTTCCGGTGACGGAAGCCAAGCTCTTGCTCGGTGATCTGCTTCTCCGTCGCGGCGAACCGGATCTGGCGTCGCCGTATTTTGTGTCGGCGCGCACGGATCTGCGTCCGCTCGTCGAAAAACTGGGTGGGGATCTGGGGACTTCGCCGGCCTTTGCCGAAAGACTGCGCGGGCAGCTCGGCGTGGCCAAAGCACCGCTTTCGCTTTCCAACCTGGCGCCGCAGTCGCTGCTTTTTTCGCTGCGCGGCGACGAGGTCTTGGCCCAGCTTCAGGCGATGGATCGCGAGCTTTATCAGACCCGCGTCGCGCTCGCTGAGCAAGAGGAGCTGATCACTCGCGCCGAAAAACAGCGGACACCGCAGCAGCAGCAGCAGCAGAGCCCCGGCGGGACGGCAGAGCTTGCCGAGCCGCGCAATCGATCGCTGGCGCTGTATCGCTATCTGGTGGCGCTGCACCGGGCTGGCGGCGATCGTCTGGATGCGCTGCTTGGTCCCGCGGCGACGCCCGAAGAAAAAGCCCAGCTCGACGGGCTTTCGCAAAAACGGGCGCAAGTCGGGAAGGGGCTCGCCGAGCCGCGTGGCGGCAATGATCCGCTCGATGGGACTGCGAGTGCCCGGCGGCTGCATGCCGAGCTGCTCGGGGAAGCACCGTCCCTGTATCTGCATCTCTTGCTGCGGCTTTCACCGCCCCAGCGCAGCCAAGCTGACGAGCTTTTGACCAACCTAAACCGCATGGCGCAGATCGAACGGCGACTGCGTGATGTGATTGGCAAGCTCGATCGGATGCTCGATGTGCGCGTCGGTGACATGCAGGCGGCGCTTCAGTCTGAACGCGATGCACTGCGTGGTCAGCGGGAATCGCTCGACAAGCTGCAAGCGGAGACGGCGCAGGTCGTCGGGCATGCGGCGTGGACGCGGCTTCAGCAAGTCGTGTCCGACTACAAAGAGCTGCTGGTTCATGCCGAAGCGGGTGTGGCCGAAGTCGCGTGGGCGCAGCGGCAAAAATCCAGCGACGAGCTTTCGCAGATTCAGGCCGACCAAGCGCGGGAGCTGCGGATGCTCGACGATGCGTTTGCGCTGCCCGAAGACAACCGCCCTGCCGCAAAGCCCGCGCAGTCGCCGCAGCAAAGCCCGCAGAATCAGACGGCACCGAATGTCCCCGCGATGCCTGCCTCGGCGATGCCTGCCCCGGCGAAAAGCGAAGCGGCTGTCGTCGCCAAAAACGAAGAAATCCCGCTTCCAGCCGATCTTCCCGTCGAACTGCAAGCTGATTACCGTCGCTATTTCGAGGCAGCCCGCAGCTACAAGCACACGCTTGATGAAGTGGGTCGAGACGGCTACAAAGTTCGTCGCAGCCATCTGAAAAACGAATTTGCCGCTCGTCTGCTCCGCGAGGAAGCGCGTGAAAAGCAGCTTCGCAGCGAAGCCATCGTCGAGCTGGAAAACTTCCTCAGCCGCTATCCGCAGCATCCGCGTCACTCGCCCGATGCGATGTTCCGTCTCGCCGAGCTTTTGTTTGAGCGGACCAGCGAGACGTTTATCGGGCAGTCCAAATCGCAGAGCGGCGAAATGGTGGCGCTGCCCGACTACACGCCGTCGGTCGATCTGTATCGGCGGCTTTTGCGCGACTTCCCGCAGTATCGCAACAGCCATCTTGCGACGTATTTGCTCGGCTACTGCCTCGGTGAAATGGATCACGACGAGGAAGCGCGCCAGGCGTTTTTGGGTCTTGTGTGTGCAAACAAGTTTGCGCCGCTTGCGACACCTGCGCCGCCGGTGGGCCGTCGCAACAAGCCGCCTTATGACGGCTGCGAGCCGATGAAATCAGACGGCAAGCTGCTCGCGGAAACCTGGACGCGGCTCGGTGAATATCACTTTGATCGGGGCGAGCTCGACGCGGCGATCTTTGCGTATCAGCAAGCGATCCCGTTCCGCGACTCGCCGTACTTTGACAAAGCGCTCTACAAGCTGGCGTGGTCGTTTTATCGCGCCGATCGCTTCACCGACGCGGTGAAGCACTTCGATGAGCTGGTCGTGCTCGCCGACAAAAAGCAGCTTGGCGAACCGGGCAAAAAAGAAGGCTTCGCGCTGCGCAGCGAATCGGTGCAGTACCTGGCGCTTTCGTTCGCTGAGCGAGACTGGGATGGCGACGGCAAAGACGATCCGGTCGCCGGACTTTCGCGTGCCGAGGTGTTCTACCGAGGTCGCGAGCGCGAGCCCCACGTCCGCGAAGTCTTCCAGCGGATGGGCGACGTGCTGTTTGACCGCACCGAATACGGACGCGCCGCCGAAGTGTATCGGATGGCGATTGCGACGTGGCCGCTGGCACCGGAAAATCCCCGTCTGCAAGACCGCGTTGTCGTCGCGATGGAAAGGCTGCGCAACTTCGAACAAGCCCTGCGTGAGCGCGAACAGCTTGCGCGGACTTATGTCGAGGGCAGCGAGTGGGCCAAGCAGAACCGCGACAACGACGCCGCGCTGGCTGAAGGCTTGCAGCTTGCGGATCTGGCGCTGATGAACGTCGTTTTGCGTCGCCACGAAAGCGCGCAGAAGCTGCGGGAAGAAGCGCAGGCCAAAAACGATCCCAAGCTGCGCGCCCAAGCCGTCGAGGACTATCGTCAAGCGGCGTCGTCTTACGAGACGTATCTAAAGCAGCATCCAAACAGCAAGGACCGCTACGAATACAGCTACTACCTGGCCGAGTCGCTGTTTTTTGGCGAAAAGTATCCCGAGGCTGCCGAGGCCTACGAGAAGGTTCGCGAGGCCGATCCGAAAGGCAAATACGTCGAAGATTCGGCCTACGGTGCGATCAAGTCGCGTGAAGCCGTCGTCTCCGCGCTGTACAAGCAAGGTGGTGGAATCGAGCCGCCGCTGCCGCAGGTTGGCAAAGTGACACCGCCTGTGTCACCTCTCAATCTGCCCGACGAAGTGGCGAAGCTGCAATACGCCTATGACCGCTTTGGCGTGCTTTTGCCGGATTCGCCCAAAATCGCGCTGTTTTCGTACAAAGCCGCCGAAATTGACTTCCGTTATTTGCGTTTTTCGCAAATGCGGCTGCGGATGGCCGATATCGTCGCCAAGTTCTGCAAAGACGAGCGCGCGGTCGATGCCGGCAATGCGCTCCTTGTTTCGTACAACATCGAAGGCGATCTCGAAAAGCTCGAGGAGTGGACGGCGCGGCTCAAAGACAAAGGCTGCGGTGGTTCGTCGCAGGTTGCGCAGACCCAGCTTGGCAGCATCAAAAAACTGTCACAGCAGGTGCGGTTCAAAAAAGCCGAGCAGCTGCTTGCGCAGAAACGCCATGCCGAAGCCGCGTCGCTGTTTATCGAACTGGTCGGCCAAGATCCGCGCGGCCCCGATTCGGACAAAGCGCTGTTCAATGCGGCAGTCGCGCAAGAAAGCGACAAACGCTACGGCGCAGCGACGGAAACCTATGAACGAATCGTGCGCGAGTATCCGCAGAGCAAGCTTGTCGATGAAGCGCTGTTCCGTGCGGCGGTCAATCACCAGCGCTTCTTTGATTTCGACAAAGCGGTGACGGCGTATCAGCAGCTTGGCACCGATCCACGCTTCAAGGGATCGACGCACCGTCACGATGCGCTCTACAACGCGGCGCTGATTGCGGAAAACGATCAGCGCTATGCGCTCGCCGCCGACCTGTGGAAGCAGTACGCGCAAAGCGACAAGACTTCTGCCGAAGAAGCGGCGACGGCGTATTTCCGGGCGGCGCTGTCGATTGAAAAACTGGGTCCAGCGTCGCGCGCCGAACAAGAGCTGTCGCAGTTTGTCGGTCGTTACGGCCAAAGCGCCAGCTCTCTGCCGCAGGTTGTCGAGGCATACGTCCGTCTGTCGCGGGTCCAGCAAAAGCAGGGCAATCCGTTTGATGCGACGGAAAATCTAAAGCGCGCGGCCCAGCTTGGGCAGAAATTGCCGCCGGGTTCCGACGCAGCTGAGTTTGCGGCGGAAGCGGCGTTCCTTTTGGCCGAGCAGAAGCTGCAAGAAGTCGAGCGGCAGAAAATCGGCGGCAGCGGCAAAGAGCTGGAAGCGTCGATCAGCGCGTTTAACAAAAAAGTGCAGGAGACCGTCGTCGTCTACGACAAAGTCCTGTCCTATAAGCGCGCCAATCACACGCTCGCAGCGTATTTCCGCATGGGCTACGTGTTCGAGCTGTATGCCAAGGCGTTTTTGGCCGCGCCGTGTCCGCCCGAGGTCAAGCGGCTCGGGGCCGAGGCGTGCGATCTGTACAAAAACAAGATCGAAGAAAACGTCGCCGGCATCGAGGAAAAGGCGCTTCAGCGCTACGCCGTGACGCTGGAACAAGCGGCGAAGCTCGGCGTCGGCAACCAGTGGACCAAGCTCGCGCGGCAACGTGCCAATGCGTATCGGCCCGATGCCTATCCACTCGTGAAAGACGAACACGTCGCCAAACAGCTTGTGCTTGCCGGACCGGTGCAAGCCCAAGACGGCAGCGAGCTGGCGAAGCTTGCGAAAGAAGCGCGCAGCGCGATGTATTCGGGGCAGTACGAAAACGCGATTGTGCTGGCGAAGCTTGTGCTGAGCAAAGACGACCACCATGTGCCGGCGATGCTGACGCTGGCGACGTCGTATTACTTTTTGGGCAAGCGCGAGCTGTCGGCGGCGATCGTCGGGATTTCGCAGACGATTGACGCAAACAATGCCGAAGCATACGTGCTGCTCGGCTACCTGGCGCTTGGCAAAGACGATCGGATCGCCGCGACGGCAGCATTCAAAAAAGCGACCGAGCTCGATGCTGGAATGGGTCTGGCGTGGCACAACCTGTCGGCGATGTACCTTCTGGCGAAAAACTACGAGCAGGCGCTGTTTGCCTGTGAGCGCTCGACGGTGCTTCTGCCGGGTCTTTCGGGAACGCAGCTTAACTTTGGATCGGCGCTGCGCGGCATGAAGCGCTACATCGACGCCGACACCGCGTACAAAAAAGTGCTGTCGGCAGAGCCGCAGAACACCGACGCGCTGTTCAATCTGGGGATTTTGTACATTGATGCGCCGTCGATGCCGGGCTTTGACTCGGTGAGCCAGCGGATGATCGCGATTCGTTACTTGGAATCGTATCTGGATGCGATCGGGCCGCGGGGTCCGCGCGACGAATCTGCCGAGGCGTACATCAAAGATGCCCGCGCTCAGCTGGAGCGAGAGCAGCGGCGGCAGAAGAAAAAACCCAGTCCCACACCGCCGGCGGAGGGATCGCCATGAGATCGCACGGTTGGCTTTGCGCGGCACTTTGCGCGCTGGCGTTTCCTTCTGTGGCGTCGGCGCAAAAGACCGAAACCGCCGATCAATCATCCGTTCCGGCAGCGAAACCGGCAGCCCCGACGGATTTGACAGCGGCGGGACCGCCTGAAAAACCAGCCGATGCGGGCAAGGCCAGCGAAACCGCTCAGGCAGGTGATGCAGCCCAAGCGGGTGATGTGAAAAAACCGATCGACACCGCGCCGAAACCAGGTGAAGCCGGCGCGAGCAAACCGGCTGCCGATGCCGCATCGATCAAAGTCGAACGCACCGCGACTGGCGCCAAGCTGTTCCGCATCACCGAAGGCCTGGTCGTCGAAGGCCAGATGCAAAAACCGGCGGCATTTTACGTGTTACGGCGGGCCGCCATCCACTACGACTACTCCGAACTGGGCAAGAGCTTCTTGCCGAAAATTGGCGCCGCGGTAAAGGCTCCGCCATTTTAGGTTTTTGACGATGACCGCTCTTCACGACGGATCTGCTGAACATGGCGAACGCGGCTCGGGTCGCGCTGCCGATCGGGCGCTTCGGCTCGGACTTTTCCTTGCGGGCAAGCCGCTCGAGGAACGCCTGTTTCGCCAGCCACGCGACATAAGCCTGGGCAAAAAGAACGACTGCACGGTGATCGTTCCGCCGACCGAAGGGCTGTCGGACAGCACAACGCTGTTTGTCGCCGGGGAAAAAGGCTGGGTGCTCCAGTTTGGCGAGGAGTTTAAAGGCCGCGTCGCACTGTCGGACAAGCCGGTCAGTCTTCAGCAGCTGATCGACGATGGGGATGCCATCGCCCACAAGCAGCTGTGGCGGGTGCCGCTTCCAGGCCATGCCAAAGGCGAGCTGCGCTTTGGTGATCTGAAGATCCTGTTTCAGCTGGTGCCGCCGCCGCCGGTGGCCCCAAGACCGCAGCTTCCGTCTTCGCTTCGCCCGCAGCTTCTGTCGACGCTCGACAAGCGCTTGGCGCAGATTGCGATTGCGTCGTTTGTGGCCCACTTTTCGTTTGTCGTCTATCTGCGCGCGATGGAGCGGCCCAAGCCCGCAGCGATCGAGGAAATTCCCGAGCGCTTTGTGAAGATGCTGGTGCCCAAAAAGGTCGAGCCGCCCAAGCCGCCGACGCCAGCCAAGACCGAAGCGAAGAAGGCCGACGACAAGAAAGCGGACGACAAGAAAAAGACCGAAGTCGCCGCAAACGACAAGCCAGCGACGCAGCCCAAAAAGGAAGAAGATCCCGCTGCGGCGGCTGCCCGTGCCGCTGAGCAGCGCGCGAAAATGGAACAGCAGCTCTCTTCGATGGGCGTGCTCAAAATGCTGACGGCGAAGGGGCCCGATGGGGCGCTCGCTGATGCGCTCAAAGATGGTTCGGGCGATGGCGATCCCGACAAAGTCTTCCGTGAAGTCGGCGGCGTCGGACCTGTCACGGGTCAAACCGGACTTGGCACGGTTCGCGGCGGCGATGGCACCGGAACCAGCCAGAGCATTGGTTCTCTGACGACAACCGGCCCGCGTGATGGGGTCTCTACCGGCGAAAAGACGGAAAAGAAAGTCCGCGCCGTCGTGCAGGAGTCCTCGCCGCAAGACCTCGATCCGGGCGATCTGGACCCCGGTCAGGTCGCGGCGAAGATCCGTCAGTACCGCGGCGCGATGGTGGCTTGTTATGAAGCCGCGCTCAAACGCAACGCAACGCTGGCCGGCAAAATCACACTGCGCTTTTCAGTCAGCAGCGCCGGCAAAGTCAGCCACGTCGAGATCGAAGTCGACACCATGCACGACGATGACTTCGCCAAGTGCATCGTCGAACGCGCCCAGTCGTGGCGCTTCCCCGCGCCCAAAGGCGGCGGCGAAGTGCAGTTTGCCTACCCGTTTATCTTCCAGTCATCGAAGTAACCGGGCACGCCCGGCTACACACCGGGCACGCTCGGCTACACACCGGGCACGCTCGGCTACACAAAGAAGTCGGGGAACAGCGGCTCGCCGGGGATGTTGGCGTAGTGGTCGAGGTTCGTGATGCCTTCAGATGCCAGCAGCTCGTCGTCGATGAAGAAGTTGCCGGTGCACGATCGGCTGGGGCGGGTCAGGATGTAGTGCGCCGCGTCGCCCATGATCTCGGGCTTGCGACTGCCACGCATCACGGTTTCGCCACCGAGCAGGTTGTTAATCGCCGATGTCGCAATCGTGGTGCGCGGCCACAGCGCGTTTACGGCCACGCCTTGGTCGCGGAACTCTTCGGCCATCCCGAGCACGCACATGCTCATGCCGAACTTGGCCATGGTGTAGGCGACGTGGGGCGCAAACCAGCGCGCTTCCATGTTGAGCGGCGGCGACAGGTTCAGGATGTGCGGATTTTGCGCTTTGAGCAGGTGGGGCAGACAGGCCTGCGAACACGCGAACGTGCCGCGGGTGTTGATCTGGTGCATCAGGTCGTAGCGACGCATCGGGGTTTGAAGGGTGCCAGTCAGGCTGATCGCCGATGCGTTGTTTATGAGGATGTCGATGCCGCCAAACTTTTCCACTGCTTGGTTTACGGCGGCGATGATTTGGTCTTCGTTTCGGATGTCGACGACGCAGGGGAGGGCTTTGCCGCCGGCTTTTTCAATTTCTTCGGCAGCGGTGTAGATGGTGCCGGGGAGCTTGGGGTTGGGTTCGGCGGTCTTGGCCGCGATCACGATGTTGGCGCCATCGCGGGCGGCGCGGAGTGCAATGGCGAGTCCGATGCCACGGCTGGCACCAGTGATAAACAGGGTCTTGCCGGAAAGGGAGCGAGTCTGAGTCATGCCTTCTTTGGTATCACGCGGCCTTCGTGGCGCATAGCTTGATTGACTCGTCGCGGGTGTGGGGGGACAGTGTGGGGGATGTTGGCGCTGGGAATTGTTGGGTTTAGTGGTTCGGGGAAGACGACGCTGCTTACGCGGGTGATTGAGGTGCTGTCGGCTCGTGGGGTGCGGATTGGTGCGGTGAAGCATGCGCACCATGGCTTTGAGCCCGATGTAAAAGGCAAAGACAGCGATCGGATGCGGCGGGCTGGGGCGGTTCAGACGCTGGTGTTTTCGGCAGAGCGGTGGGCGCTTTTTACTGAACAGAATCCGCCGCTGGCTCCAACGATACCGGCGCTGGTTGCGGTGCTCGATCCGCGTCGCATCGACTTGGTTTTGATCGAAGGACTGCGCAGCGCGGATTATCCCAAGATTGAAGTGCATCGGCCTTCGCTGGGTCATCCTCTTTTGGCGCAAACCGATCCGCGGGTGATTGCAGTGGCTACTGACGATCTGGATGCACTGCGCGGGCTGGGGCTTGGCTGTCCTTTGCTCGACCTAAATGACCCGCAAAAGGTGGCTGATTTTGTGGGAAGCTTAGGGCAAAAAGGGGGTTTCAAGATGAGTGAGAACACGACGTCGCAAGCAAGCAGCAAGGCCCAGTTCGAGGAGCTTCGTGGCAAGTTCGAGGAGCGACTGGGTCAGCTGAGCAAGCAAATCGACGAGCTGTCGGAGCGTTTCCAAAAAGGCGCCACCGATGCCAAAGCCAGCGTCGAAGCCGACCTGCACAAGCTGAAAGCCGAGCACCAGGCTGAATACGAGCAGTTCCAGAAGCTGCAAAAAGTCGCGGAAGAGAGCTGGGGCATGCTGCAAAAGCGGCTCGATACCATCGCCACCGAGATGCGTTCGGTGGTGGGTCAAGCAGTCGGTCAGGCGGCGAGCGCACTTGGGATTGCCCACAGTGAACAGACAGACGCCACGGCCCAATCGCAAGCTGCCGAGCCAGCCGCCCCGGCTGCGCCTTCTGCCCCGGATGCTGGCACCGATTCTGCCCCTTCCGCGAAGCAGTAAGTTGCACGGTCCCATTCGCTGCGCCGCACAGCTTTCTTGAATGCCAGCGGGTTGCCACGATAAAACCCTCTTGCTGCCTTTTCTTTTCGAGGAGAGTGATGTCGTTTTCCCGTCTTGTCCGCTTCCCCAAAGCCGCGGCCCTTACGTGCGCACTTTTTGCCGCCTGTGTCGAACAGAGTGATGACGCTCCGAGCACCGAGTCGCTGCAAGCGGCCAAAGAGCACATCTTGTCGGCTGCTCCGACGCCGCGCTTTGCAAGTGGCGCGGTTCTCGAAAACGCCAAAGGCGGACGCATCGTCTATCTGGGCGCCGATGTCGACGTCAACGAAGTCGCCCCCGGCCAGTCTTTTACCGTCACCCATTACTTCAAGGTCGAAAAAGCACTGGGCGACGGCTGGAAATTGTTTGTTCACATCGCCACGCCGGACAAGCGACTGCATCACAACGCCGACCACGTTCCCATCGGCGGCAAGTATCCAGTCTCGATGTGGAAAGACGGCGAGATCATCCGCGACGTGCAGAAGATTCCGCTGCCGCAGAACTTCACCAACGACAAGATGGCGATGTTCGTCGGCTTCTACAAAAAGAACGAACGACTGGCGGTCAAGTCGGGACGTCAGGACGGCAAAAACCGCGTCATCGCGCTGGAGCTTCCGGTCAAAGGCGGCACCCAGCTTTCGTCTCAGCACAAGCTGCAAGTCCGGCATCTTGGCCCCGGCCAGTCCATCTTGGTAGATGGCAAGCTCGACGAACCCGCCTGGAAGAACGCGGTGTCATCGGGGCTGTTTGTGAACACCATGAACGGCAGTCCCGTGGAACAACCCGCGCAGGCCCGGCTTCTGTGGGACGAGCAGAACCTGTACATCGGCTTTGAGTTTGCCGACCGCGATGTCTGGGGCACGCTGGAAAAACACGACGACAAGCTGTGGACGCAAGAAGCCGCCGAGGTGTTTTTGGACCCGGACGGCGACGGCAAGACGTATGTCGAGCTGCAAGTCAGTCCGCGCAACGTGACGTTTGATTCGTGGCTGCCTGGCTACCGTCAGAACGACAATGCGTGGGATTCGGGCATGCAGACGGCGGTGAAGGTCGATGGCACGCTCAACCAGCGCGACGACAAAGACACGTCGTGGACGGTCGAGATGCGGATCCCGATGAGCGCCGTAAAAGGTCGACTGGAAACCGTCAAAGGCGTGCCGCCGCAAGTCGGAACCGAGTGGCGGGCCAATTTCTTCCGCATGGATCAGGAAAACGGCAAGCCGCAGACCGCTTCGGCGTGGTCGCCACCGCTTGTGGGTGACTTCCATGCGCTCGACAAGTTTGGCTCGCTGGTATTTGCCGATGCCGGTGGCAATGTCACGCCGCCGCCTGCGCCTGTTCCGCAGGCCCCGGCACAGTCTGCTCCGCCAGCCGTCGCTCCCAGCACGGACTCGCCGGGGGGACCGCACAAGCTCAACCCACTGCTGGAGCACGCGATGAAGGGCGATGACAGTCCCGCGCCTGCCCCAGCCCCTGCGGCAAAACCCGCCGCAAGTTCACCCAAGAACAAGTAACCCGGCTCGCTGCCGGACCCGCACGATCAAGGAGTTTTGACCGATGAGCCATCACACGCATCCCAAGTTCGAGCTGATTTATTTCCCCATCCACGGTCGCGCCGAAGTGCTGCGTCTGACCTTTGCACTGGCCCAGGCCGAGTTCACCGACGTGCCGGTCACGGACTGGATGACGCTGAAGCCGCAGATGCCGCTTGGCCAAGTTCCGGTGCTCAAGGAAACCCACGGTGATGAGTCGTGGATGATTCCGCAGTCGGGCGCGATCATTCGCCACCTGGGCCGCGTGCTGCACCTGTACGGCCAAAACGAGCGCGAACACACCATCTGTGACTACGTGCTGGAGTCGGCGATGGACTGGCGCGCCAAGTTCATCCCGGTCGCTTACGGCAAGATGTACGGCACGCCGCAAGACGTGCAGGACAAGTACTGGAACGAGCTGTGCGACCACAACCTGCGGCTGCTCGACAAGCTGCTTGCCAGCTCGGCCAAGACGGGCGAGTGGTTCGCGGGCGCCAAGCCGACCATCGCCGATGTGGCGGTGTGGGACACGATGGACAGCAACCTGGCCAAGCGGGCCGACGTGCTCGACAAGTATCCGGCGCTGCGCAGCTTCTATGACCGCTTCGCCGCGCTGCCCGGCATCGCCGCCCACCTGGGCAGCCGTCGTCCGTCTGAACACCGCCAAGCGTAAGCTCGCTGCTCGTTTCATCCCGCTGCCTTCCTGCACCCACCCGGAAAGACCCAAGTCATCCCCGCCGC
>DAORGN010000011.1:48413-48523 GCA_035340095.1 Pseudomonadota bacterium
AAAGAAACGAGCGGCAGGGAAGAGTTAGATCATCCTTGGCGCAAAGAAACGAGCGGCAGGGAAGAGTTAGATCATCCTTGGCGCAAAGAAACGAGCGACAGGGAAGAGTT
>DAORGN010000012.1:0-45672 GCA_035340095.1 Pseudomonadota bacterium
AAAAGACCAGCAGGATCGTCATCATGTCCATCATCGGCATGATGTTGAGGAAGTTAATCTCTTCCGCCTCTTCCTCGACTTTGCGGCGCAGCTTGGAAATCGCGCGCCGGGCCTCTCGACGATCAATCTCCTTGACGGCCATCAGTTCACCCCCGCGCCGAGAAGCACACCGGGAAACAGCGCCTTGGGATCAGCGCCCGCGGTCTGCCGCATCGCATCCATCGTCGATACCAGCAGCTCGTAAGGAATCTGTGGCGTCGCGGTGATGATGGCGCGCTCCTCGTCCGGATAGGTGTTCTTGAGCTGAACAAGGATCTGGGCCAACGCCGCCATGTCATGCTTGCCATCTGGCCCAAGCGGCACCGTCGGCAGCTCGCTTGTCGTCTGCTGCACGCCTTGCGGGGTCAGGACAAAGCCCCGGAACAGCACCGCCCCACTGGTCGCCAGCGTGTAACCCTTTTCGGTGATCGAGACCGTCAGGTTCAGCTCGGGTTTCGGTGGGGCGCTGTTTTGGGTCGTCACCACCGAAGAAGTCGGCAAGTTGATGTTGATGCTGGCCAGCGAGGCTTGGAACGTCACCGTCGCCAGCAAGAACATGATGATGTTCATGACGATGTCGAGGTATGGCACAAGGTTTAGCTCGCCGGATTCCTCCGTCAGCTCTTCCCCGTGCTCGCGTAGCTTCCGCAGCCGGAAGCGCAACCTCTGGATGGTCATGGAAGTTTGTCCGCTCGCTAGTCGTTGTCTTCTTCGTCTTCGACATCACGCGCGCGCCGGTTCTTTTCGGCATCGCGACGGCTGCCACCCCGACCGCCATCGCGGCTTTCTTTTTCCGCGGCGGGGGCTGGTGGATTGGCAATCAGGTCGAACAGAAGATTTTCCAGACGGAGCGCAAAGCTCTCCAGTTCCTGCTGTTTGCTCTTGCTGGCTGCCGACAGGAACAGGTGACCAATCATGCAGCTTGCGGCAATCGCCAGACCCAGCCAGGTGTTGTTCATGGCTTCGGCGATGCGGGTCGCGAGCAGCGAGCTGCGCTGATCTGCCGCCGCCTTGCCGATGGCGGCAAAACCGCCGATCAGACCGTTGATGGTGCCAAGAAGTCCGAGCAGCGTCGCAATGTTCGCGAGCGACCACAGGACACCAATGCGCTTCTTCAGCTCGGGTGTGGCATCGGTCAGGGCTTCTTCGATCGCTGTCGAAACAGCGGCTTCACCGTTTTTGAGCTTCGAGAGCCCGGCCTTGGCAACGAGCGCAATCGGCGCATCTGACGACTGCGCCAGCCGCTGCGCTTTTTCTAGCTGTCCCGCCGAAAGCAGCTTGCGAAGCTGTTCCAAAAACGCCCGCGCGTTCACCGCACCTTTGCCCAGAAAAAACATGGCACGGTCGACGATAAGCGTCACAACCACGACCGAGCACAGCAGGTTCACGTACATGAAGAACCCGCCCTGCTCGAAGAACTCTTTGAGCTGCTGCATGAGAAATTGTCCCTACGGAAGCGACTACTGCATCTCTAGCATGTCGCCGAGGAAAGCGAAAATTTGGTCGTAGGATCCGGTATCCACTTCCTGAAAGTCAGGTTTACCGGGAAGCACTTCGTCCGCAATCACATCGGCAATGCGTTCGGAAACATACGAGCGGACCGACTGGTCTTTGGCCACATCGATCACAAACAGCACCTTGGCTTTGACCACCTGGCTGTCGAAGTCGCGGTTGAGCGTAAACAGCACCGCCTTGCCACCCTTGCCATTTTCGTAGCCCCGATAGGCCGCATAGTACGTCGTCACTACAGAAGTGGTGTCGCGGGTATCAAGCTTGTAAAACACGCTGGGCGGAATCAACTCGCTCATGAACGCTCCTTGGTACGCCGCCACCATGGTTCGGCGGGCCGGTCCTATTATGCCGGTCGCCGCTTCGTCTAAAAACCCCTAAATTTCACTGGCCGCACCCCAAACCGATCGACGAAGCGGCCCAGGAAGCGCCCACCGCACGCTCAGCTCTCGTATGATGTCACCGAGCGGCAGCATCCAAGCAGCCAACGGAAAGGCGAGACCCGATGCCGATTGTGCGCACCATTGTGTTTGTTTCAATCATGACGGCGGCCATGGTGGGGCTGCACTACTACGTTTACCTACGGGTGACGCGCGGCCTGGCACTGGGACCGTCAGAACAGCGCATCCTCAAAGCGGTGCTGACCGCGCTGTTTGCGCTTTTGTGGCTCAGCTTTCCGCTGACACGGCTTGTGTCGCGAAGTGCGGCGCTGCCGTTTATGTGGGTCGGCTACATCTGGATGGGCACGATCGTGCTGTCATCGGTGGTCTTTGGTCTGTTTGATCTGTCGAGGTTTGTCGCGGGACTGCTTTCGCCCGCGGTTCCCATCGATGAATCGCGGCGGGCCTTGATTGGGCGACTTTTCGACGTCGCGGCACTTGGCGGGGCGACGCTTGTGTCAGGCTGTGCGGTCGCGCTGGGGCTGCGCCCAGTCGTCGTCAAGCGAATCGAGGTCGCGCTCAAGAAACTGCCAGCAGAGCTTTCGGGCTTTCAGATTGTCCAGTTGACCGACGTACACATCGGACCGACGCTGGACGGCAAGTGGCTCACCCAGGTTGTCGAGCAGGTCAACGCACAAAACCCGGATGCCATCGTGATCACTGGGGATCTGGTCGATGGCAGCGTCGCGCAGCTCGGGCAGCACGTCGCCCCGCTTGCCAACCTGCGCGCCAGGCACGGGGTTTTCTTCGTCACTGGCAACCACGAATACTATTCAGGGGTCGACAGCTGGCTGGCCGAGCTTTCTCGACTGGGGATTCGCGTGCTGCGCAACGAACACATCACGCTGAGACCGAGCAAGCTGGCGGGCGAAGGCGCAAGCGATCTGGGGATTGATCTCGTTGGCGTCGATGACTTCCATGCCGATGTGTTTCCGGGTCACGGCCCCGATCTGCCACGCGCCGTAAAAGGCCGCGATCCCAGCCGTCCGGCGGTACTTTTGGCGCACCAGCCAGCCGCCGTCATGGAGGCCGCGCAGCACGGCATCGACCTTCAGTTATCGGGTCACACCCACGCGGGCCAGATGTGGCCGTGGGGTTATTTTGTGCGGCTCCAGCAGCCCTACGTCTATGGACTGCACAAACATGGCGACACCCAGATTTACGTGAGCGCCGGCACCGGCTACTGGGGCCCACCAATGCGGCTCGCGTCGGAAGCCGAGATCACCTGCGTCATCCTGTCCCGCGCGGGGTAAACTGCGACAAGCGGGAACCGCGGCGGCGCTTTCGTCGTCTAGCCGGGAAGAAGGGAAACCACGCGCCATGACACAGACGAAGCTTTTGGCTCTGTCCGCACTTTTGGCAAGCCTTTTGGCAAGCGCTGCGCACGGCGATGAACCGGCAGTCAAAGCCGACGCAGCGATCAAGGCGGAAGCCCCAGCCACCGACCGGGCGGCGCGACGGGCCGAGCTGGTCAAAGAAGTGGCCGCAGCCAGGGCCGAACGTCGGCAAGAGCTGCGCACAGGCGAACGACCCGCCGCACCGGCGAGCGGAAGCGAACGGATCGCCGAAGCGCAAAAGCGCAGAGAAGCCCAGAGCACCCGTCGCGACGAAGGCCGGATGTCCGTCCGCGAGCTGCAGCGCGAACACCGAGAAGAGCTACGCGAACACCGCCGCGGCATGATCCGCAGAACCCTGTAACCGCGGCCCAGAAAGCCGCGAGACCCTAAAACAAGCGAAGCTGGGGTTTTTGGGGTTTGGGTTTTTTCGGGGCTTCGCTTTCGGTCAGCTCGGCGGGGACTTGCGACAAAAACGGACAGGGCGCGCAGCCGTCCGCTTCGATTCGCGACAGATACAAGTGATCTTTGGCGCGGGTCATGCCGACGAAAAACAGTCGGCGTTCTTCTTCGCGCTGGTCGTCGTCCCGGCCTGGACCGGGAATCACAGACGCTTCGAGCCCGACGACAAACACCACGGGAAACTCCAGTCCTTTGCTGCCATGCAAGGTCAGCACGGCGATTCGCTGGTCTTCCAGGTGGTCGCACTCCCAGATGGGATTTGGCGGCGGGCTTGCATCGGGCAGCGCGGACAGAGGGGTCTGTGCTTTGCTGGGACGCGAAAACGGCAGGCCCGCGGTGTGTAGCGCTTCGGCGACGGCATCGGCCCGTGCGATGGTGCGGGTCAAAATTGCGATGTCGGAAAAGCCATAGCTGCCGGCCCGCCACAAGTCCGTCAGGCGGCGGTCGTGCAGGGACAGGCTGCTGCCGCCGATGAGCCGTTCGATTTCGTGCACAATGCGCACCGCTTCGCTGCGCAAAGAGGGACTGCGCAGAAGCTGGATCTTGCCGCCGGCGGGCCGACAGGGCACAGGCGGAGGGGCGGTGCGACCAGGGTTTGCGACAATCACCGCACTGGCGGCGCCGACAATTTCAGCGGTGCTGCGGTAGTTTTCGCAGAGGTAGCGCACCTGCGCGGCTGGAAAATCCGTCACAAAGTCGCGGAAATGGCGCACTTCGCCGCCGCGAAAGGCATAAATCGCTTGGTCGGGGTCACCGATTGCCAGCACCGTGGCGGTCTTGCCCAGCTCGACGGTCAGGGCACGCTGGACCGCGCTGACATCTTGGTATTCATCGACGGCGACAAAACGAAACAACCGCGACGTAAGGCCAGACCGCAGCGAAGCCAGGGCCCGCAGCAACAGGTCGTCCAGGTCCAGCACGTTGTGCTGGGCACACAGCGCGGCGTAGCGCTGGAAGACCACGAGTTCGTCGGGGGAAACGTCGAGATCCCCACGGGCGAGGCGGTCTGGATAGTCGGGATGCTGACCTTTGCGCAGCGACAGAAGCGACAGCAGGCTGGCGGGGCTTTTGCGGCAGCCACTGCCGACCCGCGCCTCTTCGACAAACTGGAGCCGCTCGCTTTCTTCGGCCAGCCGCAGCGGCGAAACGAGGGGCACCAGCGCCAGCGAGAAGTGATGAAATGTCCCAATCAGGAGCGCGTCGGCCAAAGGACCGAGCAGGCCGGAAAGTCGCTCGCGCAGCTCACCCGCCGCCCGTCGCGTAAATGTCACGGCCAGGATCTCTTTGGGCCGGCACAGATCCTGCGCAAGCAGCTCGGAAATCCAGGCGCACAGCGTCTTGGTCTTGCCCGAACCGGGGCCGGCGGTGACAAGCTGTGGCCCCGTCGCATAGGTCGCAACTTCCTTCTGGGCCGGCGAAAGACCGTCAAGCCACCGAGCGTTTGGCTGGTTCATCCAAACAGGCCCATCTGTCGGGATGTCGACTTTTGGCTGCGCTCGCTCGGGTCCAGCAGGCCAATCCGCCCGTATTCGCCATCAAATCCTGCGGCAATGCGCAGTTCGCCCCGTCGCATGCGCAGGATCGCTTCGGCCAAGAGCGAATCGCCAGCACGGGCAAGCTCGGCGGGCGGAGCCGTGCGCAGGACCGAAAGCTCGGGGCCAACCTGGTCGAGCAGCTTGAAGTAGAGCCGCTGCACCGCATCGGAAGCAGCGGTCTTCCCAAGCACATCGGCAATCACTTCGGTAAGTGGAACCACGCTGTCAAAAGGCCGCGCCCGTGGCGGACGATAGGTGTTGTCTTCCGGACGGTCAGCCAAAGCCAGCACGCGCGACAGCACGCCGACCGTCACCGGCTTGCCACAGCGCGGACACAGACCGGCAAGCGCCGCTCGCTCGCCCGGTTCGAGCCGAACCCCGCAGTCGCGATGCCCGTCGAGGTGATACTTGCCTTCTTCGGGGAAAAACTCGATGGTGCCCAGAAATTCGTCCGGCGAGCAGACTTCCAGCGCACGCCGCACATCGACAAACGTCGGCGGACTTGGAATATCTAGCCGGGTCAGCTCGCGCCCGAGCTTCTGCGGCGAGTGCGCGTCCGAGCTGGACACAAGTGAGAGGGAGTCGAGCGCAGACAGCCGCCAGTTCATCGCCGGGTCAGATGACAGCCCGGTCTCCAGCGCAAAGATGTGCGGAGTCAGGTCGCCAAAGCAGTCGGACAGACGGTCAAAGCCCGACTGCGAGCCAAAGACCGAAAAGTGCGGCGTCCAGATGTGCGCCGGAACCAGATAGGCAGCGGCATCGGTGGACAAAAGCAGTTCCAGAAAGTCGCGACACGGCATCCCCAGGATCGGCCTGCCGTCGGAATGCAGGTTGTACCCAAGACGCAGAAGCCGATCGGCCACTTGATCGGCGACATCAAGGCTGGGCAGGACGATCAGGTTGTGAACTTTGCGGACGGCGCCGTCTTTTTTGAAAATGTGCGAAATTTCGCCCGACAAGATGAAGCGCACCTTGCGGCGGCACGAGCGCGGAATCGCCTGGTCGAGCGGTTCACGAAGCCCTGGGTCCAGTTCATAAAGACCGTGGCCCAGGCCGTCGTCCGCGGGGACCAGTTGGGCCCGCATCTCGGCTCGCCACGCTGGATGGAGGACATCGCCAGTGGCCACGATGTCGATGCCTTTGCGCTGGGCCCACTGATACATGTGGCCAAGGTCCATGTCGGCGCTCACCGCCCGAGAAAAACGCGAGTGAACGTGCAGGTCGAGAAGCAGCTCCATGGCAGCAGACCGTATCGAGGACGACACCGCGCCGACAACACGTAAGGGAAGGTAAAGCGACGGCGATTTTCCGACCGCCAGCCAGCCCAAATTACCAAGCGGAACAGGCGCTTGGCACCCGCAGGCCGTGGTAGTCTGTAACCATGCCAAAGTTCCGCGCCGGGGCCCCCGACCTAGTGGTAAGCCCCGATGGCAAGTGGGCCGCAGAGCGCGAAGGCGGCGAGCTGCGGGTGTACAACCTGACGCTGCCCGACGGTGCACCCAATCGGCTTGGTCCTTGCGAAACCCAGCGACAAGAAGATCGACCTGGACGGATTTTCTTTGTCCAAAACGATCGACTGATGAACCTGTCGGTCGATGACGGCGGCGAATCGGGAAGCGCCGTGGTGGTGGCCGAGCTTCTGCAGCTGCCGATGCTGGCCAAAATTGGGCGGTCGGTGCGAATTCCGGGCACGCAGCGAATCCTCGGCGGCGGGCCAGGCGGCGTGGTGGTTGCACCAACGGGGGCCGGTGCCGAGCTTGTGGTCCCGCGGGAAAGCGACCTGGTGGTCTACAAGCTGTTCGTGCGCGGCGAGGCGCTGTCGGCGGGACATACGCCGGACAAGCGCATTCTCATCGAGCAGCGCAGTGGTTTTGAAATCTGGGACGCACAGACTCGACGGGCGATGGCCAAGCTGGCGCTGAACACCCGGCAGGCCGCGCTCCAGCTTGGTTTTTTGGGCGATGGCCGGATGGTGTGGGCGCTGACGTCGGCGATGCCGATGCGGATCGAGGTGTTCCGGGCGTCGGATGGGCTGCGCTTTTTTGAACTGGAGCGGCCAGGACGAGCGCTGTGCGTCGAAAGTGCCCAAGGTCGCCTGGTGATCGGCTTCGAGGATGACGACACGATCTCGTTCCTCGACTTCGATGTGACGACGCGAGCGCTCCGGCAAGTGCGATTGCCGCCAGACTGCAAGCGCCCGCTTGCGTTTGTGGTGACGCCGAGCAGCAAGCTTCCTGAGTTGCTTGTGCGGCTTGATGAAACCGAAGAACCGCTGTTGCGGCTGCCGCTGACTCGCATCACGGCCAAAGAACCGGCACCAAGACCGGGGACCGAAACCCGCGGCTCATCGCGCGAGTCGGGCGCCACCGCTGGGTCCAAAACGAGCGCCCGGCCCGACGGCCAGACTCGGACAACAAACCGGGCGATGCGCGACGCCAGGCCCGAGTCGCGACTGATTCGCCGGCTGTCGGAGGCCGAATCGCGGGAGGCCGAAGGCAAGTCGAGCAGCAGCGCAGCCATCGATCCTGTCCCGGCCACAAGTACACCGCTTGCGTCCGACGGTGAGCCCGACGAAAACCGGCTTGTCGACCTGGAGGGGGGCAGCGATACCGACGAGCCGCAGGCGGTGCCACTGGTGCCGGAAATTTCGCTCGGGGGCCCAAGTCAGAAGACGCCGCCGCCGCTCGCGCCAGTCCAAGCGACACCGCCACCGCTGCGGGCCTATGACGCCCAGCGCAGCCCGGCGGCATGGCAGTGGGAGCTTGCGCGCTGGGCACAAACCTGTCAGCTCGTCGCCGACGCGACACCGCCACCATCATCTGGACCTCTGCACGAGCTGTCGGCCCGGCTTCAGCTTCCCCAAGCGGCGCAACGGGTGCTCGGGCTTTTGTATGCGACGGCGACGCTGCTTGGGACCAGACCGCATGGCATGCGGCCCGTCGAACTGGCACAAGCGCTGCGCGGCCAGTGCGAAGAACCCGATGTCCTGGCCGAAGTCCTGCCGTCATCGCTTCTGCGATCCCTGGATCTGCTGGTCCAGCGCCCTGATGGACGGCTGCGGCTGCGGCGCGAAGTGAGCTTGCGTCTGGCGGGTACGCCCGATCCAGATGTCCAGTGGCCGCAGACGGTGGCGCGCGAAATGCTGCAAGCGGGCGTCTATCTGCTCGATGGACCGTGCGTCCAGAAGCCGGCGCGCTTGCTTGGACGGGCGGTGCTGCGACTGGACGGACTTGTCGAACCAACACCGCACAAGCGCCTGCCTGCACTTCTGCGCCGGGCGCTGTTGCAAGATGCAGTGCTGGTCGTAGATGGACTGGCGGGACTGTCCTATCCAGCGTTTTCAGCCCCGACGGTACTGGCGGAACTTCAGCCACAGCTTGTGCAGCCGCGGGTGCCGGTGGTGATCTGGGCGATGCCGGAAGCGGCGGCGGCGCTGGGACTGCAAGGCCGCCGACTGACCGAACTTTCGATTGTGCGCGAAGGACCGGCCCCGAACTTCCCAAGCAGTGCGCTGCCGCAAGGCGTGCTGTTCCGACCCCCAAGTCCCGCAGCCAAGGCAGCGGCCAGTCCGCGCGCGATTGGGCAGCTTGTCATCGCCCAGGTGAGCGACAGGCGCGCCGCACTGGTGCTTGGACCCAGCGCCAACGCCGAAGCCTATGCACGGGCCGCCTATCTGGCCGCCCGTGACGGCGCGCTTTTGCTGCTGGAAGCCGAGCTTACGCCGCCGCGCGTGGCGCTGTTGGCGATGCTGCTAAAACAAATCCCGGTTGTCGTCGCGGCCACCCCACCGGGCGGACCCGACAACCCGTGGCCGCCCGAGTTACGACCCTACGCTTTTTAGCGCTTGCCGGTGCGGGCTTCGCTGGCGCGACCGCGGCAAGTTCCCGAGCAGAAGCGACGGACGGCGGTCCGGCCCGAGACTTTCACCACGAACTCCTTGCCGCACTTTTCCCACTCGCAGATGCGCAGCTCTTCGTCGGGACCGAGCTTGCGCGCGGCACCGTCTTTTTTGCCGCCCTTGGCCTTTTTGGCAGGCGCTGGCTCGGCTTCTTCTTCGGTCTTGGGCGCGCTCTTGCTCGACTTGGCCGTCGCTTTGGCTGGGGCTTCTGACTCGGCCTTGGCTGCGGACTTGGCGCTGGCTTTGCTGGCAGGCGCATCCGATTCTGCCGACTTGGCAGGCCTTGCCGCGGCCTCGGTCTTTTTGGCCTTGGTATCGGATTCGGCCTTCTCAGGCTTCGCCTCGGCGGCTGGCTTTTCTGCCTTGGCGGCTTTGCCTGCCTTTTCGGCTTTGGCTGGCTCGGCGGGCTCGCTCTTGCCCGACTTTTTGGCAGGCTCGGCGGCTTTGGCAGCAGGGGCGGACTTGGCCGACTTGGCCGGCTTGCTGTCGGCTTCCGCTTCGACCACGGGCGCCGACTTCGCAGACTTCGGCGTCGCAGTGGATTTTTCGGACTTGCTCGACTTGCTGCTTTCCACCGGCTCCGCTTTGGCGACCGGCGAAGCCTTCGATGACTTCGACGACTTGGCCGCCCGGATCACCGGCTCCTCAACCACTTCCGGCGCATCTTCCACCACCACCGGCGCGGCTTTTTTGCTGCTCGACTTGGTGGATGCGGGGGCCGGCGGCTCCGACTTGCTCGGCTTGCGGGCCGGTGCGGCGGAATCAGCCTTGGCTTCGGTCTTGGCGCTGGCCTTTTTCGCTGGCTCGGCCACGGCAGTTTTTTCCGCCGGAGCGACCTTGGCAGTCGACTTCGGCGCGGCTTTGTCAGCCGTCTTGTCAGCGGCTTTTTCGGCGGCTTTTTCGACGGGCTTGGCAGCGACCTTTTCGGCCTTGGCGGGCGACTTGCTCGACGGCGCGGCGGCTTCTTCTTTGGCGGCACTCACCTTAACAGGCGCTGCTTTGGCCGCTTCGGCTGGCTTCACCGCGGCTGCGGGATCGGCCTTGCTTGGCGTCGTGGCGGACGATTTTTTGTCGGCCTTGGCCGACTGGGATGCCGCGGCGACCCCGGCTGGCAGCTCGGCATTCGGACGCTCGGGCGGCAGCGGTTTTTGACCACTGTGGGCCTGATCACGCGAGGAAGTATCGACCCGCACCGGGCGAGGCTTCGATGGCAATGGGCGCGTAACTTCACATGACGGAACCCGCTCCGCCGAGCGCGGCACGATCGGCGCAAAGGGGTCCACGGGACGGAAGGCCGGCGTGGGAGGGGTAAAGTGTCGTCCGTTGCTCATTCGTAAGCTCCGCTGTACCTGCTGCTAGACAGAAGGCCGGACCAAAAGTGATCGGCGCCATAGGTTAGCACTTTGAAACTACCGCTAGGACAGAAAATCGACCTTTTCACCAGCAGGATTTTCGGGGCCCCCTTTAAAAGCCTTGGCGCGAAAAAAAGCAAGCTTTGCGATGGGTTGCGGGTGATCTTGCGGTTGCAAAGTCAGCAAGGCGGGCGATTCCAAAAGGAAGCTGAAAGCTTTCCGCCGACGTGCTACGTAGTGCGCCGTTCCCATGAGCGGAGACGAAGACAGCGACTGCATTCGAGTAGAAGGCCTGCGCAAGCGCTTTGCCGAGTCGGGTGGTGCCGAAAGCGAAGTCTTGCGCGGCATAAGCCTTGCGGTGCGGCGCGGCGAGCTGGTTGGTCTGACGGGGCGTTCGGGGTCGGGAAAGTCGACGCTGCTGCACATCATGGGCGGGCTCGACCGCGACTACCAGGGCAAGGTGTGGCTGCTCGGGGAAGACCTGGCGAAGCTGTCGGATCGAGCGCTCGCGAGCTTGCGCAACCGCCACATTGGCTTTGTCTTTCAGGCGTTCCACTTGCTGTCGCACCTAAGCTGCCTAGACAACGTGCTTTTGCCCAATGCGTTTGCCGTTGATCCGCTGCCGCGGGCCGAAGCGGAAAAGCGGGCCAAGGCGGCGCTGGAGAGGGTCGGTCTGGTCGAAAAAATGGCGAGCCGTCCGACGGAGCTATCGGGCGGACAAAAGCAGCGGGTGGCGATTGCACGGGCGCTTTTGTTTCGTCCAGAAGTGCTGCTGTGCGATGAACCGACGGGCAACCTCGACGACATCACCGGCCAGCAGATCATTTCGCTGTTTGGCGAGCTAAACCGCGATGGGCTGACGATGGTACTGGTGACGCATGAGCCGCGGGTTGCCGAAGCGACGACGCGACTTTGTCGGCTGCAAGACGGTCTGGTGATTTCCGACGGAAACAGCGGCACAAGCAAGGAGTCTTTGCCATGACGTTTCGGCAAGCCCAGTCGCTGCTGTTTCATTCGCTGCGGCGAGCTCCGCGCGCGTTCCTTCTGTCGGTGTTTGGAATTGCGGTCGGGATCTCGGTGCTCGGGTTCTTTTTGGCGCTGTCTTTGGGCATGCAAAAGCGGGTGCTCCAGCGAATTTTTCCGTCGGACCGACTGGAAGTCGTGCCGCCCAAAGCCGCGGTGGACGAAGGAGCCATGGGCGCACTGTCGGCGCTGCTCGGCGGGCCCAAAGGCCTGGGCGACGACGTGATTCGCGAGCTGCGAGCGCATCCGGACGTGCAAGCGGTGTATCCGCGGCTGCGGGTGGCGTTTCCGGTGCGAGGCTGGGGTGGCGAACGCATCGTCGGTCGTCCGATCTACACCGACCTGCCGATCGACGGCATTGATCCGGCGGCAGTGACGGAAGCGACATCGCCGTGGGCGTTCAAAGATTACGTGGACGACAACAAAAATCCGTTTTGCACCGAGGACAAAAACTGTCCGCAAGGCTGGTTCTGTTCGTGGGACAAAAACAAGTGCGAGCCGCCGGTGCCGGTGATCATTTCTCCGACGCTGCTGGAGTTTTACAATGGCTCGTTTGCGCGGATGTACGGGCTGCCTCGGATCACTGGATTTTTGGTAAACCAGCTCCGCGGACTTTTGGCGACGGCAGAGCTTGGCAAATCGTTTGTCTCACGGCGGGAAGTGGGCAAGCCGCGACAGCGCAAGCTGGTGCTGGTCGGCGTGTCGGATCGTGCGCAGCCGTTCGGCCTGACGGTGCCGCTTCCTTATGTACAAAGGTGGAATGCCGAATACGCGGGGGAAAAAGCCGCGTCGGAGTATTCCAGCCTGACGGTGCAGGTGAAGCCGGGAAAAAGCTCGACGCGGGTGGTCGAACGAATTCGCAAGCTGGGCTTTGCACTGGAAGACAACGGCGCCGAACAAGCGGGGCTTGCGGTGCTTTTGATGACGGCGCTGTTTGTCCTTGTGTCGCTGTCAACGCTGGTGGTGGCGACGCTGAATGTCGCGCATACGTTTTTTCGCGCGATTGCCGAACGCCGTCATGAACTGGGCGTGATGCGTGCCGTCGGAGCGAGCCAGTTCGATGTCATCTTGCTTTTGCTTTCGGAAGCGGCGTGTATCGGTCTTTGCGGCGGCGGACTGGGAATCGTGGTCGCGCGGATTGCCGGGTTTGGCGTGGATTATCTGTCGCGTACCGCCCTGCCCGACTTCCCGTTTAAGCCCGATTCGTACTTCTGGTTTTCACCGCTGCTGTTGCTGTCGCTGATGGGCTTTTCGGTCGCGATCTGTCTTTTGGGCGCGCTGTTTCCGGCCCGAGCGGCGGCGCGACTTTCGCCCGCGGAAGCGCTCACAGCCAAATAGGAACCTGCGCCATGTCGACCCTGCACTGTCCGATCTGCAAAAAAGCGCTGCCCGACGACCCAAATCCCCCCAAAAAAGAAGCACGCAGCTACGGTCCGTTCTGCTCGGCGCGCTGCCAAAAGATCGATCTGGGCAACTGGCTGGGCGAACGATATGCGGTTCCGGGCGACCCCACCGTCGAAGAACCCGAGCCGCGCGAGCTGCCAAGCTAAGCCGCCCGACGCGCCATCGCGAGGGCTGCATCCGTCGACCCGAGGCGCGCAGGGGCAAACCAGGCTGGATCATTCACAACAGGCGATGGCGCGCTTGGTGGTGCAGTCGGACCCGCGCGAGACGCCGCCATTTGCATTGACCCATGTACTGCCGTATGTGGTGCCAGCGGTGCTCGTCCAGTCGTTGCAGGCATAGCTGGCAGGAAGCCGCGCGTGGTCGGGGACGCCAGTGTTGGTGATGTCGCCAGAGAGGTTGCCGCTCGGGTCGAGCCAGCCCCCATCGGAAGGTGGCGTTGTCGCAGAGCTTGTGCGCAGGTATTCGGTGGCGTGGCACATGTGCGCGCCCGGAAACTCGGCGGCGCACAGCGCGTGCATCTTGTGCCGTCCGCCCGCGTCGCCAGCCGTGGTCGCGGTGGTGAAGCCAGAAAAGCGGACTTTGGCGATGCCTTTGCAGCAGGCAAGCGGTCGCGAGGACGTGCAGTCAGAGCCGCGGGTGATGCCAGCCGCGACGTTGACCCAGGTGGAACCGTAGGTTGTGCCGGCGGTGCTCGACCAGGAATTGCAGGTGTAGTCGTGCGGATAGCGACCAAACTTGGGCGAGCCAAACGACTGAATCCCTTTGCCATCGCCTGTCGACGGATCAAGCCATGCACCAGCCGATGGCGGGGTCTGTCCCGAGTTTGATACCAAGTACTCGGCGGCATGACACAGGTGGGAACCAGGAAAAGCCGCGGCGCAGAGGGCATGCATTCCGGCCCGTCCGTTGGTCACGGAACCGGTATACGTCGTCGCAGTAAAGCCGGCGAAGCTGGGGCTCTCTTCGGTGTACGCACCGCCTGCGCCCGCCGGACCGGTTGGGCCTTGCGGACCGGGATCGCCCTTGTCACCTTTGACGCCCGCCGGACCCGAAGCCCCGGGGTCGCCTTTGTCACCTTTGGCTCCGGCTGCTCCGGGGTCGCCTTTGACTCCCATCGGCCCCGCCGGCCCGGTGGCTCCGGTGTCGCCCTTGTCGCCTTTGGCTCCGGCTGCTCCGGGGTCGCCTTTTTCGCCTTTGGCGCCCGCCGGGCCCGTGGAACCCGGAAGTCCCTTGTCCCCTGGATCGCCTTTGTCGCCTTTTTCGCCCTTTTCGCCTTTTGTCCCGGCCATGCCCGCCGGCCCAGCTTCAGGCGTTGGGGTATTGCAGCCCAGCGAGGGAAAAATCAGACCCAAACAGAGCGTCCATATCGCTTTCCGCATCCGCGTGTCTCCCACATAGGAAGACCGCAACCTAGCTGCAGATTGGGACGTTGTTCAACCGCCAATGACGCGGCGCGGCTCGCTGCGGGGACCGTGCGATCAGCTGGGCAGCTGGCCACTCGGGGGTGCGCTGGGTTCGCTTGGGGCCACCGCCAGCTTGAGCTTGGGCCCAAGTTCTTCGAGCAGCGGCTCGACGGCTTCGCCTTGCAGCACGACCCGTCCGAGCAGCTCGTAAAAGTCGATCATGGTGTCAATCGTCGTCGACACCAGCCGGAACAAGTGGTCGTATGACAGTCCGCCATCATCGGCGCGCGGCACCACGACGCGGTAGTACAAAAGCCGGTTGTCGTGGTCGATGCCAAAGGCCGGCATGATCAGGCGGTGGTTGCACAGCGCGACCGCGTGTTCGGTCAGCTGCATGTGCTGCGGTGGAATCTTGTAGGGAAAAGCGACGGCAAACTGCGCGAGCAAGAGCTGTTTTTCCCAGCGAATGATCATCTCGGAATCAAGCGGGCCGTTTTTGACCGGAAACGACACCACTTGGTTGGCTTCGTCGCCTTGGCACGGCACGTTTTCCGATTGAAGCAGCGCAACGAGATCAGCAAACGAAAGGACCGCCTTGCTTTCCATATCCACACCCCAATTCATCGTCTCTTCTAACAAAGTGTACGCTTTTTGCCGGGCCACAAGGACAGCCGGCAGCCGACTTACGGCACAACGCTGAGCATGCGCGCTGACTTTGGCCAACCGCGACGCAGCACCGACGCATGAATCATCGCATGGGCAAGCGAAGGCCCGGAAGTCATCGTCAGGAAGTGTGGACCGAGGCGGCGGCTGGCTTCATCCAGCAGCGATTCAAGGAAAGCGCGGCCTAGGGCACCAGGCCACGTTGCGGCCAGGCTCGGTCGCAGGCGCTCGTGCCGCGGACGGACATCGGGCGTGACAGTCACCCCGAACGACTGCGGGTCGGCGCCAATCGGCGAGCGCCGCATCAGCAAAAACGGCGTCAGCGCGCAGCTTGCTAGCTCGTGCTGGTGTTCATCAAGAAAGTCGATGGTTGCGCGCGTCTCGTCTGCGGTTTCCCCTGGATAGCCGAGCAGACACAGCGCGCGGACCCGGATTCCGATCTGGCTGGCGTCTTTGAGGATGCGCTCGACGACGGGCTGATCGACGCCTTTTTTCATCAGGGTGCGGACGCGCGGGACCGCCGATTCCAGACCGAGCCAAATCTCCTCAAGGCCGGCGGCATGGGCCGCGGCAAGCACATCGGCTGTCAAATCCGGTTCGAACCGGCTGCGCACCGAAAAACGAATCGCAAACGGAAGCTGGGACGCCACAAGCGAAAGCTGAAGAAGCTGTTTGGGCGTCAGCAGATCGTCGCGGAAACGAAAAAACGACGCGCCAAGCTGCTTGTGCGCCGCGATCAGGGCTTGCGAAACTTCGGCGACGGGCAGCGCGCGATAGCCTTCCTGGTGCATGGTGATGGCGCAGAAGGTGCAGCGGTTCCACGGACAGCCGCGCGACATCCGCACGTCGACAAGCGGTTCGGGATAGGGATAGAGAGTCCCATCGACCAGCGAAAAGTCCGGCCCCGGCAAGGCCCGCAGAGATTCCCGACCGCGCGACCGCAGCGCCACGACACCGTGTTTTGGCGCCAGCAGGCTCGGCACCCCATCCAGCGATTGACCGGCAGACAGCGCCGTGTGCAGGGCCCAAAGCGCGGTTTCAGCTTCCCCGATGATCGCGCCGTCGAAGTCCGCAAAAAAATGGTGCAGCGGCTGTCCGGGGGCGGGCACAAGATCGTCGAGCAGATCCTCGGGGGACAGCACGTCTTCGTGCGCACCGTACATGCACAGAAAGCCGCGATACCCGGCGGCGCGCAGCAGGCGACCCAGCACCAGCGTCTGCGGCAGCTGATCGGGATGGACGAGCGCCACGGCGATGTAAACCGGATCGTCTTTGACCAGCGTCGAAATGGCGCGCTGAAGGATCGGCAGCGCGGGATTGCGCGACAAAGACAGACCCACTTGCAGCGCCGTCGGGACATGCTCGATGTCGACGGAAGGAAAGCGCAGCGCCGGGAAACCATACTCGCAGCCGTAGCGCAAAGACACCGCCAAGAGCGCATCGTCGACCTGCTGACCAGCGGTGGCATACGCGGACGCCGACAGATAGGTTTCGCGTTTTTGCAGCGCCGCAAAGCCGGGGACCGAGCGCAGGTGGTGATGCAAAAGTCCCGCCGACAGATCGATCGCGCGCACTGGAATGTCGTGGCTGCGCAAAAACGATCCGGTGTAGAGCAAGTCCGCAGGCACGGCGGCGTAGTACCAGTGCGGGGGGAAGCAGAGCGTCACCGGGCGCAGACGGGTCATCTTGTTCATCATAAACCGCATTGGGCAGCCGCCGAGACAAACCCGCAGGGGGCGAAAGTGCTATCGTGTGGAGCTTGGTGTAGTCGGAACGTCCGAGGACAAAAAGCGATTGGGAAGCCGAAGATGCTGGAACAAGAACTCGCAAGTGCCATCGCGGCAGTGCAGCGCGCCGGACAGGTGCTTTTGGAAGTGTATGCAACGCCGTTTGAGGTTTCCTGGAAGGGAAAGAGCGACCCGGTGACGGTGGCCGATGAGCGGGCCAATGCACTGATTGTGGCGGCGCTGCGTGAGCAGTTCCCAAGCGACGGAATCATTGCCGAAGAGAGCCCGGACCACCTGTCGGCGATCAGCAAACGGCGGATTTGGTATGTCGATCCGCTCGACGGCACCAAGGAATTCATCGCCAAAAACGGCGAGTTTTCCGTGATGGTCGGCCTGGCCATTGATGGGGAAGCGCGGCTCGGGGTGGTGTATCAGCCCACCGAAGACAAGCTGTACACCGGGATCGTCGGGCAAGGCGCATGGCTTGTGGAGCGGGGACAGAAAACGCCGCTCCAGGTCAGTGAAAAGTCCGATCCGTGGACGCTGGGGCTTGTGGTTTCGCGTTCGCATCGACCCAAAAGCACCGAAACGCTGACCCGCACGCTCGGCATCACCAAGGAGTCCGTCAGCGGATCGGTCGGGCTCAAAGTGGGCCTGATTGCGCAGCAGCAGGCCGACTTGTATGTGCATGTGTCGGACAAAGCGTCGGCGTGGGATGCCTGTGGACCGGAAGCGGTGCTGCGTGCGGCAGGCGGACGGTTTACCGATCTTTTGGGCCAGCCGTTTGTCTACGGAACCACCGAGCTGCGGACAACGCGCGGCATCTTGGCCTGCAACCAAGCGGCGTTTGCCAGCCTGCTGCCGACGGTGACAGAGATTGGGTTTTCCGACGGACTTTTGCAAAGGACCTGACCGCTTGATCCCGGTTTCCGATAAAATCGAAAGATGGCGGATGAGCGTGAGTTAGGCGGTCCCCTCGATCCGCTGCCGGACTGGCAGCTCTTCGCAAGCGTCGCGACCCAGAGCGAGCTGCTCGATGAAGTGGCGCAAAAGACGAGTGGAATTGGATCGGTCGCCGAGGCTGGATTTGATGCAGCAGCGGTGGCATCGGTCAGCGTGCCCGATCCAACGCTAGACGGCATGGCGTCTTCCGCAAACCCCGCCGGGCCGCCAGTCGGTTTGGCGTTTGCGACGACCTACGCGCCGGTTGTGGCCAAGCCGATTCAGCCGGCGATGACGACGCAGCAGGCGATGACGGTCCAGTTTGTCGATCTGCTCCGACCGCTTGTGCGCAGCGTATTTTTGCGACCGCTGCCCACGCTCGCCGACGTGGCGCCAGATGTCGAGCCGCAGGTACGCCAGATCGCCCCCACGGGCAGCGACTACCGCCCCGGCAGCATCGGCAAAGCAATCCACGGCGCGTAGATACGCACGACCCAGGACGTTACCGGCGCTGCCAGATGAGACAGCGGTTGTGGGATGGCATTTCGCAATCCTCGACGAGCGCAAGACCGGCAGTTGCGGCCAGGGCATGGACGGATTCGACATCGCGGATGCCTTTTTGTGGGCTGCTCGCTTTGAGCCAGTCGTCGAATGCGGCGTTGCTGGGACTTGTGAAGCGGCCCCCGTAGTTGAACGCGCCGTAGACGACCAGCTTGGCGTCATGGGTCAGCACATTGTGCAGCTTGGCAAACAACTGACAAACCGCCGTCCACGGCATGATGTGCAAGGTGTTGGCGCTAAACACCGCATCGAACGTTTGCCGGGGCCACGTCCCGGTCACATCCAGTTCGATGGGCGGCGGCGTGTTCGGCAGCTGCGCTTCGTCGAGCCAGGCGGAAATGCCGGCCAGATGTTCGGCGCACTCGGATGTCTGCCAGCGAAGCTGCGGCAGCGCACGAGCAAAGTACACCGCGTGCTGTCCCGTCCCGCTGCCGATTTCGAGCACGTCGCGTCGGTCGGCAAAGTGCTTTTGCAGCACCGCCAAGATCGGATCACGGTTGCGCTCACACGATGGGGCAAATGGCTTTTCCATGAGAAATCGTGGCTACGGAAAGACGACGCGGTGACGACCGGCCAGCGCTTTGAGGTTTGGGGCCAGTGGCGCTTTGCCATCTTCTATCGGCTTGCCGTCCGATCGTTCCAGCACCAGTTCCTGGCCACCATAGTTCGGAACCAACTGCACCGTGCCGGCACGCTTTTGCGCATCGAGTCCGGGATGTAGCCCAATCGACCGAGTACAGTGCGGCGTTCCCGACGGACCTACGCCACACACCACGAGGTCTTTGGTCTTGGCCTCGACGCAGCAGAACGACTGGCCGCGCGCTTCGTCAAAGTCGCGCATCGAATCGACCCCATCGAGCGTCACGAGCAGCTTGGCCCCCGGCGGCGACAGGATCTCGCGGGTTTCTATGGTGGCGCGCTCGGTCTGGCGATAGCCGGATTCCCGACACGAAAACAGCCGCGAAAAATAGAAACCGCGCGCCGTCCGCACCGCGAGTACGCAGTCTTCCGGGCTGTCGCCGGCGCTAAAGACCTGCGCTTCCAGCCACGGACCCGTCGGACGGTCCAGTTTGCCCTGCACTGCCGCATCGCTGCCCAGGTGACACGGACCTGACTGTTTTTTGCACCACGCATCGACGGACAGAAGCGGTCCTTCAAGCGGCTCAGGCGACAGCGCTTCGCTCTGCGCGGTCGGATCCAGATCGAGCAGTGTTTCGCGCACGATCCGGTTTTCGCGCAGCTTGAGCGACGCCCGCAGCGCCACCACCGCCCCCGGTTTGTCGCCTTTTTGCGAAAGCACGCGCGCCAAGTTGTAAAGAGCCGACGCACGCAGCGGCGGTTCTTTGGCGGCGTCGACGGCTTTTTTGCAAACCTCTTCGGCCCGCGGCAGGTTTCCGCTTGCGCGCAGGGTCACGCCAAGCTCGGACAGCACGCGCGGCTCATCGGGAACGGCTTGGAGCGCAGATTCAAAAGCGGCGATCGCTTCGCTGTGTTTGCCTTTGCCGGCCAGCGTTCGCCCAAGCGAAAGCTGCGCTCGCATCGTTTTTTGCGCCGCTGCTGCGGGATCGACCACCGCCGGTGTCGGCATTGGCTTTTTCGCAGGTGGCGCCGCCAGAACCGTCCCGCTTACCGACAAACCCAGCCCCACGCAGAGCGTCTGTCCCCATGTCCGCCGCATGATTTCATGGGTATCACGGGGCAGCGCGCCGGAAAAGCCCAAGCCGCGGCTAGTCCGACTCCTCGCCGGTCAGCTTGAGCAAGAGCCCATCGAGCTGATCGAGCGAGTGATAGTGCACTTCGATGATGCCGCTCTGCGGGGTCTTCTGGCGAAGCTGGACCCGCGCGCCCAGTGCCCGCTGAAGCCGCTGCTCGACATCGCGGACCGATGACGACGGCTGTGGCTTGTCTTTGCCCGGCTTGTCTTTGCTGGGCTTTTGGGCACGACGAACCAGGTCTTCAGTCTGCCGCACCGACAGCGCTTTTTTGATGACCTGCTCGGCGTTTTCTTCGATAAGCCGCGAGTCTTCCAGGCCAAGCAGCGCCCGTGCATGACCCATCGCCAGCTGTCCCGTCGCCACTTGATCGCGGACTTTGCCCGGCAGCTTCAGCAGGCGCAGCGCATTGGCCACCGTGGCCCGCTCCCGCCCGACGCGACGCGACAGTTCTTCTTGGGTGTAGCCAAACTCATCGGACAGGCGCCGATAGGCTTCGGCTTCTTCGATGGGATTTAGGTCTTCGCGCTGGAGGTTTTCGACGAGCGCCAGCTCGAACGCCTGCGCCGCACTGACATCTTTGACGACGACTGGAACATCTTTGAGCCCCGCCCGCTGCGAAGCCCGCCAGCGCCGCTCACCGGCAATCAGGATGAAGCTGCCGTCGCCGGGCTTGTCCTCTGGGGTGCGCATGCGGACCACGAGCGGCTGCACCAGGCCCTGCGCGCGAATCGAATCGGCCAGCTCGCTCAGTCGCTGCTCATCGAAGCGCTGCCGCGGGTTGTCCACCGCTGGCAGGATTTCCTCGATGGGGCAGAAAAAGAAATCCCGACGCGCCACCTGCGGCCTGACCCCACCTGCGGATGCCGATCCTGACGGATCATCGACACCGACGGGTGTTTGGTGAACAGCTGCCGGCAGATTGGGAATCAGTGCCCCAAGTCCACGTCCGAGCGCTTTTCGCTTGTCCATCGCTTATCGCGCTCCTTGCGCCGCAGTGGTCTCCGTCGGCATGTTTGCCGCAGCCCGCCGCTGTTCGAGAAACTCTTTGGCAAGCTGGCCGTAGGCATACGATCCGCGCGACGCCGGGTCATATTTCATGATCGGCAGACCGTGCGACGGTGCTTCCGACAGCCGAATGTTGCGCGGCACCAGCGTGCGATAGACCTTGGGACCGAAGTGACCCCGCACTTCACTTTCGACCTGCTGCATCAGGCTCGTCCGGGTATCGACCATCGTCAGCAAAATGCCTTCGAGCTCGAGACCGGGATTCCACAGACCGCGTACCTTGTCGAGCGTCGACAACAGATACGACAGGCCTTCGAGCGCAAAATACTCGCACTGCATCGGCACGAGCACGCCGTCCGCAGCCACCAGCGCATTGAGCGTCAGCAGCCCCAGAGACGGTGGACAGTCGACCAAGATGTAGTCGTAACGTCCGCGGACTTCCGACAGCGCGTCGTGAAGGTGCCACTCGCGACGCTCGGCGCTGACCAGTTCGACTTCGGCGCCGGCCAAGTCTGCCGTCGACGGAACCAGCCACAGCGTATCGAGCACCGTAAGCTGCGTCAGCTCCCGCAGAGACACCCGGTCGATGAGCGCGTGATAGATGCCCTGTTCGACGGAACCACGGACAAAACCAAGCCCCGATGTGGCATTGCCCTGTGGATCAAAGTCCACCACCAGCACCTTCTGACCTTCCTCGGCAAGTGCCGCAGCGAGGTTCACAGTGGTGGTGGTTTTTCCAACCCCGCCCTTTTGGTTGGCAACGGCGATGACGCGACCCATTGGTTTGCTCTCTTCACCCAGAAACAGAAAAACGGGCCACAAGATACCGACGAGCGGGCAAGTTCTCAAAAAAAACGACGAGATAAATTTGACCCGTCGGAAAAGCGGCCATACCAGAAGGTTCTGATGCGTCTCAAATCGCTGTCCGCCCGTCCATCCTCGAATCCTCGGCAGATCGTGCTGGCCGCCGATCCCGAACTGGATGCGATGCTAGATGCACTGTTTGCAAGCGAGCTGTGCCCGACCTGGCAGACCGCCGAGCAAGCCCCGGCAGCGGAGGGTGAATCAAACGCTGTCGAGTCTACGACGGCAGCTTGTAGTCCCGGTATTGTTCGCGCAGCCTAAGCTTGTTGAGCTTTCCCGTCGCGGTGTGCGGCAGCTCGCTGACGAACTGTATGTCGTCGGGCAGCCACCACTTGGCGACTTTCTGCGCGAGCACGGACATAAGCTCGTCGCGCGTCGTCGTTTGACCCGGCTTTAGCACCGCCAAAAGCAGCGGCCTTTCGACCCACGCGGGATGCGCAATCCCAATCACCGCCGCTTCCTGCACCGCCGGATGGGCAAGCGCCGCGTTTTCCAGATCAATCGACGAAATCCACTCGCCGCCGCTCTTGATCACGTCTTTGGCGCGGTCGGTGATCTGCATAAATCCTTCGCCATCGAGCGTCGCCACATCTCCCGTCGAGAAAAAACCGTCCTCATCGACAATCGGGCCGCCCTCTTGACGGAAATACTCTTTGGCGATCCACGGTCCGCGCACCTTGACCATGCCAAACGCCTTGCCGTCGTGGGGAAGCTCTTGGCCGTTGTCGTCGACGATCTTCAGCTCGACGCCCCACATGATGCGGCCTTGCTTGACCTTGAGGTCGAGCTTTTCGTCGACGCTCATTTTGTCCCAGCGCCGCGGACGCAGCGACGCCGTGCCGACGGGGCTTAGCTCAGTCATCCCCCATAGGTGCATCACGTCGACGCCCAGCTCGCCTTCGAGCCGCGCAATCAGCGAACGCGCCGCCGCCGAGCCACCAATCAACATCCGTCGCAGGTGTTTGGGCTTTTTGTCCGGATGTTTGTCCAAGTAACCCAGCATCCCGAGCCACACCGTCGGAACCCCGAGCGACAGCGTACACTCTTCCGACTGGAGCAGTTCACAGACGCTGGCCCCGTCGAGATGCGCCCCCGGAAACACCAGCTTGGCACCGACGAGCGCCGCTGAATACGGAACGCCCCAGCCGCAGGCGTGGAACATCGGAACGATCAGCAAAATGCTCTCTCGGCTCGACAGCCCGAGCACGTCGGACATACAGGATGCCAGCGCGTGCAGCACCGTCGACCGATGCGAATACAGCACGCCTTTGGGATTTCCCGTCGTCCCCGAGGTGTAGCAAAGCGACGCGGCGGTGTTTTCATCGAAGACCGGCCAGCGATAGCTATCGTCGTGGCCGTGCAAAAACGATTCGTAGCTGATCACGCCTGGATGCCCGACCGTCGCCGCTTCGTCCCCGAGCAGCACATACTCTTTTACCGTCGGTAGATGCGCCCGCAGCTTTTCGATCAGCGGCATAAATGCGGCGTCGAAAAACAGATGGGTGTCCTCGGCGTGGTTCAGGATGTAAGCAAGCTGCTCGGGAAACAGCCGCGGATTGACGGTGTGCAGCACCGCGCCGATGCCCGACACCGCGTAGTACAGCTCCAGGTGGCGGTGACTGTTCCACGCCAGCGTTGCAATGCGGTCCCCTGGTTTGACCCCGCGTGCCGTGAGCGCTTTGGCCAGCCGCTTGGCGCGAGCGTGAACTTCCCGCCAGTTGGAACGCACAACTCCGTCGGCATGACGCGAAACCACGTCGGTGTCGCCATGGACAGAAGCCGCGTATTCGATGAGCGACGAAATCAGCAGGGGACGGTCTTGCATGAGGCCGAGCATGGTTTCCTCTCAAAGTCGAACAAAGAGCCAGTTGAAATCGGGAAGTTATCGACCGAACAGCCCGCCGAGCCCGCCACCTTGCTGAAGTCGTTTTTGGGCGTCTTGAAGCTGCTGCTGCACATTGGGCTGGCCTGGCTGGCCCGGCTGCCCAGCGGGCCGATTCGTCGGCAGGTTCGTCGGCAAGTTCGTCGGCAAGTTCGTCGGCAGGTTCGTCGGCAAATTCGGCAAACCACCGGCCTGCCCCCCGGTCTTTTGTCCACCGAGCACATTGCCAAGCGCCCCGCCGAGTGCGCCACCCGCTTGACCCCCAACGGCACGATTGAGCAGGTCTTGGCCGCGACCTTTGGCAATCGCCGCCGCCAGCGCCGCCGCCGTCTTGACCGGATCAGCAAGCTGGAACTGCGGCTGCGACAGCGACCCGCCAATCTTGAGTGCCACCGGAACCGGCGCCGCCGGCACCACCTTGCCCGCCGTCAGAGCCGAGATGACCGCCGGCTGAAGCTGCAAGTCACCCAGCAAATCGAGTGTTTTGTCAAGACCAATCGAACCAGTCAGCTGAATCGCGCCCTGTTCGGTCTGATAGCGGATTGGGTTGTTTGTCCGCAGTCTCCCGTCGGAAATCTTGAACTGCGCGGTCAGATTTTTCATCGACATCTCGCGCTCGTCGCCGCTCTGACCGGACAGCCCCAGCCGCTGCATAAGCGGCCCGACGACCTGCGATCCCAGCTTGGCCGTGACCAGCTTGCCCTCGGTAAAGCCCAGGTCGAGCTGTCCCAAAAGCCGCGGCGCAATGTCTTCCCAGCGCAGCCCTTGCCCGTCTGCCGACAGGTCCATCGAGCCGTGCCCTTGCAGCTTTTTGGCCAGGTCGTTTGACTTAAACGAAATGATCTCGTGCAGATCGACTTTGTCGAGCTTGGCCTTGATCGCAAACTTCGGCTTGCTCGGGGCAAAGTCGAAGCTCGTGCCAGACAAAAGGATGCTGCCCCCGACGGCCTGCATGCGCATCACTTTCAAAATCAGCTTGCCGCCCGACAGCGTCATCTCAAGCACGAAGTCGCGCATCGTCTGACCTTTGAGCTTGCCCGACGCGACCTTGATCTTGCCTTCAGCTTCGAGGTGCTTTAGCACTTTCGGCACCTGAACTTCCTTGCTCGGGGCCGCGTCTTCGTCGTCGTCGCCGCCTTTCTTTTCGCCCAGGATCTTGTCGAGATCGAGGTAGTCCGCCGAAAAGTCAAAGCTTGCCTGCTTCGGCTCGTCGAGACCCTGCACACTCGCGCCACCCAAGATGGTTCCGCCGGCGACCTGCATCTTGAACTGGTCCAGCTTGGCCCGCACCGAGCTAAGCTGTTCGGGATTGCCGCTCAGACTGAGTCCAAACGTCAGCTTGCTGTCGAGCAGTCCGCCCGCCGCCCCCTGACGAAGCTGCGGCACCACCTGCGCCAGCTTCGCCAGATCCAGATCGACCAGCGGCACTTTCATGTCGAGATACTTTTTGGCCAGATCAGCGCTCCCGACGAGCTTGATAAGACCGCCGGGCAGCTCGAGCTGCGCTTGTTTGATCTGCACCGCCGTCGGTGTTTTCTGCGCCGAAAGCGAAATCCGCATCGGTACGCCGCGATCTTTGTCGACGCTACCCGAGACGTGGAGCGCCGCCGGGGTCAAGTCCAGGTTCGCATCGACCGACGAGTTAGACGGCGACTGCTTGACCTCTGCCGACAGCTCAGCGGTGCCCGACAGATCCATGCCGTCTTGCTCGAAGTCGGCATTTTGCATCTTGACCTTGGCGTGGGCGGAAAACTGGTCGCCTTTTTTCGTAAGCCCACCGCTCACCCGCAGATCCCCGTCGATGGTTGGCCCTTTTTTCTTTTTCTTGCCGGACGCCGCCGATCCATCGGCCACCATCGGCAACAGCCGCAACAGCTTGTCCAGATCGACGGTCCCACTGTCGAGCGTCAGGTCAAAGTCGTTGCCACTTTTCAGCTCGCCGTGGAGCAAGAGCGACAGCGGACCGAGCACAAGACCAAACCGGTCGACGCGGAAGCCGGGATCTTTGACCGTCCCCAAAAGTCCGAGCGTCAGCGGCATTCCCGTCGGCTTGCGCAGCTGTGGCGTCGCGATGTTGGACTCAGTCATATCCAGCGAAACTTTCACTGCGGCTGCCGTGGGAGTTCCCGATGCCGAACCGCTGACCGAAAGCGGCCCGGACAGCTCGGTTCCCGTCGGAACCGCCGTCTTGGGCAGAAGCGCAAGCAGCCGCTCTAGCTTCAGACCGTGCGACGCGACTTGCAGAGAGTGAACCGCCGGACTTTTCCACAGGTTGCGCAGATCCGCTTCGGCGGTGACGTTCATGTCGGCGATGTCGAGCCGGGCTTTTTCCACCCGAATGTCACCCGCCAGCATCGCCAAATCGACGTTCATGCTAAGCATCACGTCCGTCGGCGCCCCTTTCGACAAGCTGTAGAGCTTGGCCGGCACTCCATTTTGTCGAAGTTGAAGACCGCGCAGACCCGCTTTGCCCGCGACGGACAGCTTGCCACTATCGGGAGGCGACTTGATGAGCAGATCCGCTTCTACCATCGCCCGCTCGATCGTGGTTCCCGTCGATGCCGGCAAAAACGCGAGCAGCGGCTCAATTTGGAATGACTGAAGCTTCAGTTCCAGTTTGCGCAGCACCGTCCACGCCGGATCGGGCCTTAGGTCTTTGGGCAGCGGTCCCACCACCATCCCAAGGTGAAAGTTCGGCACAAGCTGAAGCAGCGCCATATCGAGAGAAAGCTGGGTTTCGCCAAACAGCTTTCCATCGGTGATTTGCAAGTGAATGCCATCAATCTTCAGCGGCGGCGCGGCTTTCCCCGTCGACAAATCGTGGAACAGCACCGCCGACTGCGTCAGCTCGGCGCGCTCGATGGTGATTCCGGCCAGCTTTTCAATTTGCGCTTGCGTCAGCGGCGTGTCGTCTTTGGGCTGCGTCGCCAAGTGATCGAGCACGTCTTCATACGAAAGCCGTCCGCCCGAAAGTCGCGCCACCTGAACTTTGCCATTGGCAATTTCGACGCGCGACACGTTGATGCGACGACCCATCGTCAGGATCGCCGGCACGATGCTGACATCGGCTTCGATGCTGCCAATCTCCGCCAGCGGCTCACCAAGGATTCCGGTCTGTCCGGGCTGACCGCTGACTTTGACATCGCGAACACGCAGGCGCAGCTTCGGCAAGAGCCGCAGACTGACCGTGCCGACCGACACCTCGCGGCCAATCTTTTTTTGCACTTCGGGAAGCTGGGCGACGATCTGCTTGCGCACCACCTGGCCCAGATCGACCGCAAAACCGACGATCAGCACCACCACGAAAAACAGCAGCAGCGTGCCACCGACGGCAAGCCCGAGTATTTTGGGCCAGCGCGCCTGGGTCTTCACTGCGGAAGGCGACGGGTTCGGATTGTCCACGGACATCTGCGAAACTCCTTGCGACGAAAAAACGAAGAGCAAACGGCAGGGGCAGCGAGGCAAAGCGAGCGCTAGTCGTTGACGACCAGATCGACTTTTTGGCCTTTGCCAACTTTGCTGCCTGCGGGGGGATTTTGCCGCAGGACCGCACCGTCCGCAGCATTGTCATCGGTGGCTTTGCGCACATCGCCGAGCACAAGCCCAAGCTGTTCCAGCTGCACCTTGGCACTGCCGAGAGAACGACCGCGGAAGGACGGCAGATCGAACTGCTCGGGGGCTTTGGAAACCACCAAGCTGACCGTCTCATTCTTGCGCAGTTTTTCGCCTGCCGCCGGTCGCGTCGAGATCACCTGACCGGGCGGGATCGTCGCCGACAGCTCCTCGCTGACCGTGCCGAGTCGCAGCCCGGCCACTTGCAGCTGCTGTTCGGCTGCGGCCACGACCTGACCGACCAGCGCCGGCACCGTCGATAGCTGCGGCGGAATCGCGATGAAGGCATGGACTTCGCCCCCGTGTGCAACGCGCGAGCCTTTGAGTGGCCGCTGCTCAAACAGCGACCCGGTCTGCACTTTGTCGGCGTCGGGAATTTTTTCCCCGTCCAGCACCAGCAAAAGCCCGAGCGGTTCGGTAATCGCCCGCGCCTGCTCGACAGTCAGTCCGGATACCTGCGGCACTTCGACGGTGGCCACCGGCAGCTTGGGCGTGACGTACTGATGCATGACCACCACCGTGGAAGCGCTCACCACGATGCTAACGAGGGCGGACGCGAGGTATTGACCTACTGACATACCTTCTAGGGTATCAAAAAACCTCGCTCTTCCAGACTGCTTGTCGGTTCACGTTGGCAAACAGCGGCGGGCGACGAAGCGAAGGCGGCGCGGGCTAAAACAGGATCGGAATGTCGATTTGCAGGACGTGATACTTGCGGTTCCCCATCACGCCGTAGAGCCCAGGCTCGTAGCCGATACCCGGACGAATCCACTTGCCGCCGGGCAGCTTGATGTGGAAACGCGGCCCGATGCCAAGGCTCAGGTTCTGCCGCAGTCCCTGCACCGGCAGGCCTTTGTCGGCGTTGGCTTCGTCGGCAACGACCGATTTGGGATCTGACAGCCAGCGCTGGTAGCGCAGCTCGGCGCCCAGCGACATCCAGTTTGCAACGAAGTAGCCGATGTGAAGACCCGTCGTGAAGTTGACCTTGTAGACGTCGGGGTTCGCCGCTTCGTTGCGAACGCGGAACAGCTCAAAGAACGTGACCTCGGCCTGCACCGTCAGCCGGTGCCCGATGTACGCGAGATCGAGTCCTTCGACCATCGCCCAATCGTTTACGGCAAACATCACGTTGTCCATCGCCGAGCGCGCCAACTGTGCAGTCGGTGCTTCGGCCAGACTCGCGCCCGGTTCCGTCGCTGCACTCGTTCCCGAACCAACCGGAATCGTCGTCCCAAAGAACAGCGAAAAGCGGAAGTTGTCGGCAAACTTGTGCGAATAAAAACCACCGAGGAACAGGTTGCTGGTTGCGACGCCGCACTTGGTCAGCACGGTCTTCGGCTGCATCGTCGTCGGATCGGTGGTGGTGGTGTCTTCGCAGTTGTCTGCGCCGGTTTCATCGCCGGTAATCCGCGGCGGACGATTTCCGACCATGCCGAAGCGGACGATGCCCATCCACGATGGCGTAAACCGATAGCCGATCGTCGGCAAGAACACCCCGGCGAAGCCATTTTCGTAGCGTTCGGGCTGACCGGCTGCCGCGATGTTCTGCTGATAAAACGCGAACACCGTATCGAGCCGCAGCACCGTGACGGGGACGATTGGACGGAGTCCAAACGGCAGCGAGTATGGCGGCGGCGCCGGTGGCGGCGTCGAAGGCTGTGCAGGTGGAGGCGGCGTTGGGACAGGTGCCGCAGCCACCTGTGCGGGCACAGGGGTTGCCACAGCCGCCGCGTCACCGCCAGGCACCAGTGGATAAGGGGGGGGCGGCGGAATCTGGGTCATTCCGGTGGTCGGTGGAACGCTGGCCGGGTCTGGAGCCCCGGTTTGTGCTGCACCCTGCGCCCACGCAGATGACATCGCCATGGTCAGCGCCGATACACAAAGCGCCGCCGATACCCCCGCCCGTTTTAGTTGATAGCGTCTCATCACAATCTCCTTACCCGCTGGGAAGGAGCGTTGACAAAGGAACGGATTCCTCTTCTTGCAGCGCGGAAGGACATGTCATCGGTTCGTCATCAAGTGGCTCTGTTTGCCCATCCGGTGCTACGACCGGCAAGTGACGACCGCCAACAGGCATCTCCCACCCCTGCACAGCGAAGTCTTTCTGTACCCACTCACGCAGAAGATGCGCGAGTTCTGCATAGTATGGATGGTGCGCTGCGCTCTGTAGCTTGCTTGCAAACGCAGAGACCCAGCGCCCCAAGTGTTCTTGCATGAAGGTCTTGCGCGCGGCCCGCACGATGGACACCGCTTCCTGTGCTTCTGGCGTCTCTTCTTCTTGGTGAAGCGCCTCTTTCAGACACAGGAACGCGGCAAATTCCAGTTCGACACCGATGTGATCGGGAACTTCGGTGTCGCGACCCCCGCAGCGCAGACCAAACGCCTCGTAGAGCGACGAAAGCTGTCCAAGACCAGGACCCAAGTCACCGCCCGTGTACGCACGCTCATGCGGACTGACCGCAACGGATTGCGCAAACAGACGATTGTATTCCCCCGCAAGCTGGTCATCGACAGACGGAATCAGCGCTTCCGCCAGTGGTTTGAGCGCCGACTCGACCTCAAGTTCCTCGGAAAACAGCGCGCGCAGCTCTGTCTGATCGGGATAACGGAATGCAGCAGCCAGCAAGCGATATCCCTCTGCCCGCAGCAGAGCATCACGATCGACGTTCGCCGAGTATTCGGTCACGGCAGCACCACCTTCACAAACGGAGCCCAGTGTTTTCGACCGCCAACATTCTGGTTCGATCCGTCCCAAACCGCAAACCCCATCATCGCTTTGCCTGAAACCAGCATCGGGTTGGCGCGATCGGGGGACTGCCTGGGCACCGCCAAAACCACCGTCCACTTGCCATCTTTCCACACACCTTTGCCTTGCGCGTCTTGATAGGTGTGATCGGCAAGCGAGCCAAAGCCTTCGGCTTGCAGCTCTTCGACCGGCCACTTGCGGAAAATCTTGCTGACCGGATTGCCAGCCGCAGTTCCCGGCAAATAGCGACGGGCGTTGTCGGTCTGGAACGCTTCATCGACCGGATAGGGATAGCCCCCAGACACAAACGGCGGTCGGTCCGACACATAGCCCGGATGGTAGTCTTGCACGTCTGCGCGACCGCGATCGACATCGCGCTGCCACGCTGCTTTCCAGTGGCAGATGTAGACCGGATTTTGGACATCACCCATCATCGGGTTGGTCTTGTCCGCATCACCGAGCGGAATTTCCACAGCGACACCGTCAGTGAATTTGTCGACTTCGAGCTTTTCATCGAGCGTCGGATCATCCCACTCGAGTCGCACCGCCACAAAGCGCGCATCGGCGAGCGTCCGCACCCGCAGCTCTTTCACGCTCTGCTTGACCAGGTTCGGATACGCCACGGTCTGCGGCAGCATGCTGACGGCGGTTTCCGGTGTCCCATTCCACGCAGGGGACAGCGGATCAGAAAGCGGAATCTCACCGACCGACGTGACGCGGATCTCTCCTGTCAGCTTGGAAGGAGCCCCGGTTTCATGATCACCGGACGGACATCCCGTCATCACCGGAAGCAGAAACAGCGCAGGAAAAAGGAATGTTGTTTTCATGGCCGATCCTCGTCCTTAGGTGATGTTGAGCCGCACCACGCCGTGCTTCTTGTCGAACATCTCGCGCGCAAAGAACGGCTCCGTAAACGGTACGCGCACCGCTTCTTGCGACATTCCGTCGAAACCGACTGCGTGATCTTTGTCGGCTTTGAACTTGTGAATGATCTTGGGGGTATTCCCAAACATCAGGAGCGCGGCCAAAAGCTGCTTGTCTGCCGGCGCACTCCGATATGTCTTGAGCGCTTCTTCCACGCCTTGACCAAACATCTGCTGAAGGAACAGACGCGGTACATGCAGCGGCGGAATGTAGTAGACGTTCGGCTCCGTTCCAAACTGCGGATACAGCGGCAGCGCGATCTTTTTGATCCGGACCAAGTAGTCGATCGGATTGTCCGCTTTTTCTTCGCCTGGCTTCGAAAGGAAGCCTTGCAGACGGATCTTTCCGATGCAGGTCTTGACGCACTGCGGCTGTTCACCTTGCTCGATGAGCGGGAAGCAGCCAATGCATTTTTCCGAAACCCGCGTGACCATGTTGTAGAAAATTTTCTTGTACGGACACGCCTTCACACACTCGCGGTAGCCTCGGCAGCGCGACTGATCGACCAGGACGATTCCGTCTTCCGGTCGCTTGTAAATCGCTTTGCGCGGACACGCCGACAGACAGCCCGGATAGGTGCAGTGGTTGCAGATCCGCGCCAGATAAAACATCCAGGTGTTGTGGATGTTCTGGAAAAACGCACCGCGCTGCACATCGCCCGAGCAGACATCTTCGCCCAAGTTCGGCGACGTATAGTCTTCTTCTTCCGGAAGGAATCCGAGCACGCGCTCACCCGGAGGTGCCGCTTCGAAGATCGTCTTCCCGTTATACTTTCCGTCCTGCCATTCCCCTGGTCCCAGCATTTCCAGGAGCTTCACATCCCAGCCGTGCGGGAAAAAGCCATAGGGCTTGGTCTCGACGTTGTTGTAGAAGATGTGCTCCTGGCCTTTTCCTGCGGTCCAGGTCGTTTTGCACGCGACGGTACAAGTCTGACACTCGATGCACTTGTTGGTGTCAAAGATGTACGCGATTTGTTTGTTTGGACGCGAGCCCTCGTAGGGGTACTCCATCTCGCGGCCTAGGTGAATGTTCTGTACTTTGCTCATGGCCGCCCTCCTACTTGCTCGAAATAAACTCGCCCTTAAGGAAGCGCTTCATCGCTTCCGTTTCATGCCCCGGCGTAAGACCTTTTTGCGCCGGTCTCCACAGTCCCTTGCCACCCATTCCGCCTGCTTCCGCTCTGGTGATTTTCACAAACGACTCACGCGGGGCGCCCGTCGGACAGTACACATCGGGTTCGAACCCCTGACCGACCTGTTGCGTGAACGAGTTTTTGCGCACCATCGTGTCCGTCATCATCGTTGGTTTGATGAAGCTGCGCGTGCAGCTTTGGTGCCCTCCGTACCGGAACAGCGCTTGGTATCCGGTCTCTGGATTGCGTGCCAGACCGTTTTGGTTTGACTCGTGTCCTTTGATCGATCCATAGGTCGCGCCGTACATGTTGTGCCACATGCGCGTCACGCCGCGTGGCGTTCCGGGGTAGTAACGGAGCCGCACCAGCAGCCGTCCCAGTTTTTTGTCTTCCGCGGTGGCTTTTTCCGGATTGCGGAACGGACGATCGGCGGGATCGGCATCGATCCAGACATAATCGCCGTCTTCACAGCCCAGCTCCCTGGCGTCATCGGGATGAACTTCGACATAGCCTTCGGTGACGTAAGGAGTCCGCGGATCGTGGCGCAGCATGTCGCCAAACGGCCCGAACCACACCGCGATGATGTCCGTATCAACCGGCGTCGTGTGCGCACCGTGACGATACTTCGGCGTGTGGAACAGATAGCGGAACGCCGGATCTTTCTGCTGAAGCGGATGCTTGGTGTTGCGCAGCTCGTCCCACGTCTTGACAACGTGGCGCGCTTGGCGCGTATCGCCGTCCAGCTGATCCAGCGGCACTCCGTACTGATCCGGAGTCTTCGGTTTGATCGCCGGATGCGGCTTGCCAACAATCACGTTCGGTTCAACGAACGTCGAGTCAATCGGCTCGCGATGCACCGGCAGGTTTTCACCCGATTCACGGAATTCCTTTTCATCGCGATACAGCTCGATGCGACCGGTGCGCGTGTACCACGGCTTGTCTTCGTAGGCCTGTTCCCAACCAACAATCTTGGGATAGGTACGCGACAGAATGATGGTCGGAATTCCTTTTTTCGCCTGCTCTTCACACTCCAGGAAGTTCAGACCGTGCGCCATGTTCGACATGTTCCACACGCGCTGCAGATACACATCGACGCGGCCTTCATAGACAAAGTGCCACATGTCGTGGAACCGCTTGTCGCCGGTCAGCTTGCCCAGTGACGCCGCCACACCCGCCGAACACTCGATGTCACTGCGCGTTCCGTAGATGCGGTCAATCGGCGTGCGTGGGAACACCGAAATGAACGGATTGGTGACGCTGGCAGTGGCATCGGGATGCTTGAACTCGGCCCACGAATCGACCGGGAACACCACGTCAGCGTATTCACACGAAGCCGTCCACCACCACTCGTTTACGACCACCAGATCGCTCTTGGGAAGGACGTTGACGACCGTTTCGAAGTGTCCCTTCGCATTGCCGATGAGAGAGTTCGAGTTCGACACCCAGATCGCCTTCGACGGCGTCGGGATGTGTGTCTTTCCGGTCAGCACTTCCTTGCCCATGTGCAGGATGTGATCGGAGTGATTCCAGTAGTGAACCGACTCGAACTTGAGGAACGACTTCGGACGCGACGGCTTGCTTTCATCCAGTTCCACATCGAACGGATTTTCAAGCGAGTACTGCGGCAGTCCGTTAAAGTACGCGGTTCGGTAGTTTCCGGCATACGAACCGATGTTGCCACCGACGAAACCGATGTTCCGTGTGAGCGAAGCAAGATAGAAGATCGTGCGGTCTTTGAGGTCGTTGTTGAAGAACTGGTTTGGACCCATTCCGCAGGCAAAGAACGTCTTTTCTTTGTTCGCCGCGATCTCACGCGCAATCGTGACAATTCCGTCTTTGGGAGCCCAGGTCAAAGACTCCACGGTTTCGGGCGCGAAGTTGTCCATCACATACTGCTTGAGCAGCTGGAACACAGGCTGGCACTTGACGGTTTTTCCGTCGGTCAGCGTGACTTCGAATTCCCCTTCGAGCGCTGCAACCAGGCCGCGTTTTTTGAACTTCTTGCCGACTTCATCGCGGCTAATGCACTCTGCTTTGCCGGTCTTTTCGTTCCACACCACAAATGGATCGAACTTCGCCAGCATGTCTTCCGGAATGATCGCGTCCTTCTGTTGGAAATCCGGTGCGGGCTTCTCTCCCTTTTTCAGAATCTGCGCGCCCAGTGCACCAGTCAGCTTGATTCCGGCGACATCTTTGGCGTTCAGTCGTTCCAGTGTATCGAGCCGAATCAGCGACGGAAGATCCGTGTACGAACGCACGTATTCGGCATCGTACAGGTTCTCTTTTAAGATCACATGCGCAAACCCGAGCGCAAGTGCCGGCGTCACACCCGGACGAACCACAAGTCCCATATCGGACTTGTTCATGGTCGCGGAATACTCTGCCGCGATCACGACCACCTTGGTTCCCTTCAGCCGCGCTTCCGTGAGCCAGTGCGCATCGGGCATCTTGGTGGTGATCCAGTTCATGCCCCACACGATGATGAGCTTGGCATGCTCAGCCATCGACAGATCCACGTCCACCGTCTGCTGTCCCGTCACCATTGGGTGGCCCGGCGGCAGATCGGTATGCCACGTATAGTTGTCCCAGCCGCGCGCGCCCAGCGCTTTGTCTGGACCCACTTTGCGGACAAAGGCATCCAGCAGCGCGAGCGTCTGTGCGAAGCGATACTGACCGAAAATGCGCGTCGTTCCGAGCAGCGGCATACCGCCACGCATCTTGATCACTTGCGTTCCGACTTCATGCGTCGCTTCGACCATGTGCGGATCGTAGCCCTGCGCAAGCAGCCACTTCTTGCCCTGCTCGCCGCTGTAGCTTGCCGCCACGTTGTGCATTCCCTTGGCGACCAGATCGAACGCTTCATCCCACGATACGCGGACAAACGGTTCCTTGCCGCGCTGAAGGTATTTGGGATCGACTTTTCCCGTCGCGGGATCGCGTGGGAATCCGTCCTTTTGCCACTGGAGCCACCCCTTGCGAACCAGCGGATAGCGGCAGCGCCGATCGCCATAAAAACGCCGTACCAGCGCGAGTCCTTTTTGACAGCAGCGCGGATCCCAGCGATGCGACGACTTCATTCCGGTGAGATCCACCGCCTCGCCATATCCGAACGTCGGACCGATGCGAACGATGGTTCCGGAACGAACGTAGGCGCGCAGGATGCAGTTGTGCGTGTCGTTCGGAGCGCACGTAAAAGTGAACGTCGAATCGTAGGCGTATAGATCGCGGTAGATCCGTTCCCAGCCGCGATTGGGATACGACTTCAGTGGATTGTCGACGCTCACTGGCTCTAGGAAGTTGAACGCCCAGCCCTTCTTGCTTGCCGTCGCAGCAGCGACACCTGCCGTACCACCCAAGGCGGCCAGGAATGAACGGCGGGAAAACGTTGACGAAGACATGTTGCTCCTCCCCTTGCTTGGGGTTTTCACTTAAAGGTCAAGCCGTAGCTACCGCGACCACAAACAGGTCCAACGAGTTGCGTGTTTCGAATCAATATGAGTCATTTTAAATACCTATTTATTGATACAATGACACAGCCACACCACCTGCACACACACCAAAAGATGCATCAAGCGCGCTTCATATTGAAGACACAAAAACAAACACCGTCACCATTTCCGCAAATATGAATCATTTTAAATACCTAATTTTGAACAAAAAAATGCCGCTTGTACGACTCTCACGCCGAGCCCCCCGTCGTGAGAGTCGTTCGCAGCTTACTTGGCGAGCCCGCGGACGTGCGCAGCCAGCGCGTTTAGCACTTCCGTCTTTTCCGCGAGATCCGGGTTCGGTGGCATCGCCGGGCTCTTGCCCACCGCCGCACCACCGCTCTTGATGATGCTGACGATGTAGTCATCCTTGACGCTGCCCTGCCACGCCTTGTCTTGGAAGTTGCGCGGCTTGGGGGTAAGGCCTGCCGATCCGGCGCCATCGCCCGCGCCCTGTGCACCGTGGCACACCGCGCAGCGGCTGGCGAAAATTTCCTGTGCTTCCTGCTTCGCTTGCGGGGAAATGGCGGGAGCCGAACCGCTCGCGCCACCCTTGTTACAGGCCGGGGCCAGAGCGAGGGACAAAAGGGCGAGGCTGGCGAAAACGAGCTTACGAGTCATGTGTCTACCTCTTCAGGTTCTCTTTCACTAGGGGCGCTTTGTCATCTTCAAACCGAGCAATCTCGCGCAGCGTGGTGCGACGGAGAAATTCCGCCACTCGCTCGCGTTCCTCGGTCCAGAAACAGTGCGCCGGACAGTTGCGTTCGTCGCTACAAACCGTAGTGCCGAGCATACAGCGCTTCTGCACGATCGGATCGTCGAAGACCTCGCAGATTTCCAGCAGCGTCACGTCCTCGGCAGCACGCGCCAAAGAGACGCCACCGCTCGTCCCCCGCTGGGTCGTAAGGTAGCCCTTGCGCGCCAGGGTGTGGACGATCTTGGCCAGATACGCGGGCGGGATTCCCGTCGCTTTCGCGATGTCACGCACGAACTGGGGCCCTGGCTGCTTCTGGAAGCGGCTCAGGTGCCCAAGCGCGGCGATCGCGTATCCAACCGTCTGGCTCAGCATGTCTAAGGCGATTTAGCGACCAAATGACCATCATGTCAATTGACTTGTTTATCTTTTGATAACCATATCGCTTTGTCGCGAGCCGAGTCGTCGGAACCGCTCCGCGCCGATGCCAAAACCCCATCGATCTCGTCCGCCCCACAGCCGAGACCCGACGTGCGGGCAAAAAAAAACCCGGCCAAAGCCGGGTTTGCGCTGGGTGAGTGAAGGGGCTTGAACCCTCGACGCCCGGAGTCACAGTCCAGTGCTCTACCAACTGAGCTACACTCACCAGAAGCGACAGAAGTCTACGAAGAACCCACTTTCCCTACAAGCAAAAAATGCAGGCTTTCGTGGGTTTAGCCAAGCACGGCGGCAAACTGATCGACGGCCCAGTCCAGGTCTTCGGCGCTCACAACGAGCGGCGGGGCGATGCGCAACACAAAGTCGTGGGTTTCTTTGCACAGGACGCCCCGCTCGGCGAGCGCTTCGCAAAATGGCCGCGCCGGGCGATCGAGTTCAATTCCGACCAGCAGTCCGCGTCCGCGAATTTCGCGAATGTACGGGCTCTTGATCTGTCGCAGTCGGGAAAGCAGCGGCGCCCCCAGCGTCGCGGCGCGCTGGCACAGCTTTTCATCGTCGAGCACCCGGATCGCCGCCCGCGCCACCGCACATGCCAACGGATTGCCGCCAAAGGTGCTGCCGTGGCTGCCGGGACGAAAGACATCCATCGCATCCGCCGAGCTCAGCACCGCCGACACCGGATAGACGCCGCCCGACAGCGCTTTGCCTAAAATCACGACATCGGGACGGACGTTTTCGTGCTGACAGGCGAGCAGCTGTCCGGTGCGGCCAAGCCCCGTCTGAATCTCGTCGGCGATGAGCAGCACATTGTGCTGTTTGCATAGCGCCGCCGCAGCAGCCAAGTATCCGTCGGGTGGAATCAAAATACCGGCTTCCGCTTGAATAGGCTCGACGAGAAATCCGCAAGTCCGTGGCGTAATCGCCGCTTGTAGCGCCGCCAGATCGCCAAGCGGCACCGTCACAAAACCGGGCGTAAACGGACCAAAGCCATCGCGATACAGCGGATCCGACGAAAAACTGACGATCGTGGTGGTGCGCCCATGAAAGTTGTTGGCGCAGACGATGATTTCGGCCTGTCCGTCGGGAATGCCCTTTTTTTGATAACCCCAGCGCCGCGCCAGCTTGATGGCGGTTTCCACCGCTTCGGCGCCGCTGTTCATCGGCAGCATTCGCTCGTACCCGAGCAGCTCGCACAGCTCTTTTTCAAACAAGGGCAGCTGGTCGTTACGAAACGCCCGCGACGTCAGCGTCACCCGCTGGGCCTGTTCGACGAGCGCCGCGACGATGCGGGGATGGCTGTGGCCTTGGTTTACCGCCGAGTACGCCCCGAGGCAGTCGAGATACCGCTTGCCTTCGACGTCTGTGACCCAGGCACCGCTCGCTTTTTCGATGACGACGGACAGCGGCTTGTAGTTGTGGGCGCCGAAGCGCTCTTCCAAATCGACGAAGTGTTGGGTCTTTTCGGGAAGATTGCGACGCATCTGGGTCATGGCTTCCTCAGATTTCCGTGCGGGCGGCGGCGACTAGAACGGCGGCAATTTCGGCGGCGTACTTTTGGGCCAGGGCGACATCATCGGTTTTCAGCGACACGGCACCGACGGCAGGATGCCCACCACCACCATAGCGCCCGCACAAGTTGGCGATGTTGGCGGTGCGACGCTCGGCGCGCCAAGGATTGCTTCCGACGCTGATCTTGGTACGACCGGGCAGCGAAGACAACCCCACGACGTAGTGAGCGTCGGGGAACAGGTAATACGGCGCGAACTTGCTGACCAGGATCTGCGGCACATCGGTCACGTCGTAAGTCACCACACCGTCTAATACGACTGCTCTCTCGTGCAGCACCCGCAGCACTTCGTCGCGCATTTTTACGACCGGCGCGATCCCGTCTTGCACATACGACTCGGCGGCGATCTCGTCGAGCGACTGGCTGCGCAGCGCCGAAATAAACCGTAGCTTGAGCTGCGGATCGCGGTTTTGTTCCACCCACGTCATAAGCTGAAGCGCCGGTTCGCGACACATCACCGCTTGTTCGGGGCTGACAAAACGTGCTCCGTCGATGAGATCGGCCCACGCAATCAGATCGGCAAACGGCGTCGGATCAAAACCGAACGCGCTGCTACAGCAAGTTGCCAAAAATTTGCTGCACGACTGCGCTTTGGGGTCGTAAAAGTGCCGCCGGTTCTGCGCGGCGTGAAAGTGCGCTTGGTCTTGGTCGGACAGAAACGCGCTCTGGTGGTGATCAAACCACCACGACAGCCGCGAATCGGTCGAATAGCGAAAGTCGACGCAGACGTGTTCGGTGTCTGGTCCGCCTATGAACGCGCCAGCAAACACATCGCCTGGCCCGTGGTTCATGCCCACGTATTCAAACTGGGCGTCAGGCAGCACGCAGCGACGGTAAAATTCGGAAAACAGCGCCGCCGAGGTGGCGCCGTCAAAACAGCAGTCGTGGTACAGAACGCGAACGAGCATGAAGGCCTCTTCCGACGGAATGCAGCGGGACGGGAGCTAGATGCGGATGTGTTTCCAGTGGCCGCGACGGAATTCGATGAACATCACGACGGCCAGCATCGCAATGTAGAAAATCAGCGAACCCCAGACGCCCCACATCCCGAGTCCGAACGTGATGCCGGCGAGCCACGACATCGGAATCAGGCAGCTAAAGTGAAGAATGCCCTCGGCGACCATCACGAACATGGTGTTGCCGGCGCCATACAGCGCTTGGGTGAACACCAGCGCGACGCTAATCAAAGGACAGAAGAAACCGAGCACCCGCAGAATCGGTGCACCGACGGCGATGACATCCGGATCGGGGTTCCAGAAGTGCAGGATCGGTTCGGCCCACGCCGCCAAAATCAGGCCCAGCACCAAAAACAACACCGCGCCGATTCGCGCCGCTTGGTACGCAAAACGCTCGGCCAGGTCATATTCGGTTGCGCCCATGTTCTGGCTGACCAGTGTCGCCGTCGCCGTCCCGTATGCCAGGCACGAAATGAAGACGATCTGGAGGACGTTGATGATGTTGGAAGTCGCCGTCGAAAAGATCGTGCGACCGACGCCGTGACCCGCCATGTGATCGAGCCGCGACACGACATACAGCACAAAGCCGAAGCCGCCCATCGCAAACATCGTCGCAATTCCCGACGGCACCGACAGCTTGGCAATCTGCCAGATCGTGCTCGCGGAAGCGTTGGTCACTCGCCTGATGTGGAACTTGCGGTATTCGCCGCGCAGCGACCAGCCAAGCATGATGAAAAGTCCAACATACGAGCTGAGCATCGACGCAAGGCCGGCGCCAGGCACGCCCATGTGCACCAGCTTGTCGCCAAACATGGACAGCAGCAGCGAGTGAATGCCGTCGACAACTGGGATTCCTGGCTGATCGGGCCCATAGATGAACGCGATGCACATCAGGAAGTTCGCGATGTTCATCACAATCGCGACGCCCATGTGGACGCGGGTTTTGCCAAGTCCGTCGAAAAACGACTTGAGGCTCGCGGTCCAGACCATCGACGTGATCTGCAAAAAGCGCCAGCGCAGAAACGGCACACCGAGCGCAATCACCGCCGGATCTTTGTTCATCAGACGGAACAGCTTCGGCGCCATCGCATACGTAAACGCCGTCACGATGATCGACGCGACGACAGCAAGAAGCTGCGAATTGGTCGATACCGCGCCAGCGCCTTCGATGTCTCCGGCCCCGATGCGACGGGCAGCTAGCGCTTGGGTGCCGACGCTGATCGCCGCCAGCATGCCGCCAAACGCCCACAGCAAAATGACACTGATTTGCAGCGCCGTTTGGCCGGGGGTCGACTCGGCCTGTGGCAGATGCCCGACGAGCACATGGTCGACTTGGTTGATAAGGGTCTGGGTGAGCATGGCCAACATCACCGGAGCAGACAGCCCGAGGATGCGGCGGGTCAGGATTGGATCGAAGAATGACATGTTGGAGTGGTTGGCCTCGAAGGTGGCCCGCACCGTAGGGTGCGACGGGGCGGTTTTAGCGTGCCCGTCTATCTTTCACAAGCACGGAGATGTCCATTATGAGCGGACCCCGAAAGCATTGGGAGTCCACCGTGAAGGCGGCAACGTCGCGGTCAGGTGGTCGGATCAGGATCGATGCTGCCTTCCGGCACCTGCGCAAACAGCGCACGCTTTGCCGATTCATCGAATACTCCGTCGGACAGATACGCGCCAAACGCATCCAGATACGACAGTGACTTTTCCACTGCGGACGCAAACCGACCGGGAAAGTCGAAGTCGTCATAGACTTCGGCGCGGGCGGCTTCGCGCTGCTTGCGCGGACCTATCCGCGGTCCGACGATGGCGTTGCCAATCAGGGCGCAGTACTGCAAATATCCGGCAGCGTATCGTCGCAGATCGGCGCGTGTCGGGCCTTGTCCATGCACTGTGCACAGCGCCGCTTGCACCGCGTCACCGATCGCTCCATCGTCACCGAGAATGCGCCCATCCACTTCGATGTATCGCTGGAGCTTTTCCGTCCCCATCAGGTCGGCGGAAAAGCGCTGTTCGTGGAAAATCAGGCTGTGGAACTTTTCGATCTCGTGGTGCTCTTGGCTGGGACAAAGCCCCGATCGCGCCGCACGCCGTCGCGCCAGCGCATTGATGTGCGGGTGCATCGACGTATCGACCGCCGCGTGCGAAACATAACCAAGCGCGAGCGCGGTGAGCGTCTTGCCCGCTTCTTCCGTCGCTGATTTTTGCGCAAGTCGCTGCCCGGCTTCCCCGAAAAGCCGCCCGAGCGTGATCGGCGTCTTTTGATGAAACAGCTCGCCAAAGTGGGAAGGGGCCTGCGGACGACGCAGCGCATAACGAACCACCGCGACGGCAAAACGATCAAAGTACGGCAGATCGACGAACATCGCGCCAAGCCGCGCCGCGTCGTGATTCATTCCCGAGGTTGCGCGCCGAACCCACGCGCTGGCTCTCGACAGCGAATCGACGAGCGCAGACTGATGCACCGCTTCCACCGGCATGCGCTCATCCTAAACGCGGACGGTTTGCTTGCGGCGCAGATTGCGACATAGTGGCGCGGTTTGTGCCGCGCGTGCGCGGACGATTGGGAAGTGAACTGACATGAAAGCGATCTTGATTGCCGCCGGCATGGGCCGCCGCTTGAGCCCGTACACCGACGATCGGCCCAAGTGCTTGGTCGAAATCGCCGGCAAACCGATGATCCTGCACCAAATCGCCAACCTCCGGCGCGTAGGTGTCAGCGACTTTGTCGTCATCCGCGGCTACCTGCGCGACAAACTGACCGACGTGCTGTCGCGCGAACCGGGCGTCCGCTTCATCGACAACTTCGACTATCCAAACAACAACATTTTGCTGTCGCTGATGTGCGCCAAAGACGAGCTGTCGTCGGGCTTTTTCTGTAGCTACGGCGACATCGTGTACCGTCCAGAAGTCAGCGAAAAGCTCGCGCAGAGTCGCGCCGACATCGGTCTGGTCGTCGATCCCTACTTTGCCAAGGTGTACGAAGGCCGCACCGAGCATCCGATTGGCGAAGCAGAGCTTGCCGAAGTCATCGACGGCAAAGTTCGCCGCGTCGGCAAAAAAGTGGTGCCAACTGCTGAGGCCGCTGGGGAATTCATTGGGCTGTGGCGCGCGTCCGCTCAAGCCGGCGTCGCGCTGCGCACGCTGTTTGAAAAACGCCTGGCGGAACTGGGGCTGTCGTCGCCGTATGGACGGGCGCAGCGGCTGCAAGTGGCCTATCTGACCGACCTGTTTAACGACCTGATCACCGAGGAAGCGCGGATCGGCATTTCCGTCGACGGCGTGATGATTGACGATCCGCAGTCGTGGCGCGAAATCGACACCGTGCAAGACCTGGAGCGCGCACGCGCCGTCGTGAGCTGGCAATCCGCCGCAGGAGGTTGAGATGAAGATCCTCATCGCCGATGCATTTAGTGAAGCGCACCTGAGCGCATTTTCGCGCCTGGGGCTCGATGTCGATTACCGTCCCCAACTATCTGCGGCGGAGCTACCGACCGCGATAGCTGGCGTCGGCATTTTGGTCGTTCGCAGCAAACAGGTCAGCGCGGCCACCATCGACGCGGGCAGCGCGCTGGCGCTGATCGTCCGTGCTGGAGCCGGTGTAAACACCATCGATCTTGACGCTGCCAGCCGTCGCGGTGTGTTCGTCGCCAACTGCCCAGGTCAAAACGCCATCGCCGTTGCAGAACTGACGATGGGTCTGCTGCTCGCGCTCGATCGCCGGCTGCCCGATCAAGTGGCCGAGCTGCGCGCCGGCAAGTGGAACAAAAAGGAATTTGGCAAAGCAGCGGGTCTGCATGGCCGCACGCTCGGGGTGATTGGCACCGGATCGATCGGCCACGCGGTGATCCACAGGGCGCAGGCGTTCGGAATGAAAGTGATGGCCTGGTCGCGCAGCCTGACGGCGGAACGTGCGCGCGAGCTGGGCGTCGAGCGCGCCGAGACCATTCCAGCGCTGTGTGCCGCAAGCGATGCCGTCACCGTCCATGTGGCTTATGTCCCAGCGACGCGCGGGCTCGTCGGGGAAGCAGCACTTCAGCGGATGCGCAAAGGCGCGATGTTCATCAACACATCCCGCACCGAAGTGGTCGACACCACCGCGCTGCGCAAAGCGATCGGCGAAAAAGGTCTGCGCGTCGCCCTGGATGTCTTTGACCACGAACCGGAAAAAGCGGAAGCGCCGTTTGCCGATGACATCGTGCAGCTCAAGGGACTGTACGGGACGCATCATGTCGGCGCATCGACAGAGCAGGCCCAGTCCGCAATTGCCGACGAAACAGTTCGGATTGTCGATGCGTTTGTTCGCGACGGTACGGTGCACAACTGTGTCAACATCCTGCCGCCCGATGAAACCCCGGCACGGGCGGAATTGGTCGTGCGGCACTACGACAAAGTCGGCGTTCTGGCCGAGCTGCTCGGAGCGGTGCGTCGTCACAACATCAACGTCGAGACGATGCAGAACACCATTTTCCTCGGTGCCAAGGCGGCCTGTGCGCGAATCCGTCTCGCGGTCCGGCCCAGCAGCGAGCTGGTCAGCGAAATCCGTCAGCACCCCGACATCATCCACGTCGACGTCATCGAGCTACCCGAGACATGATCCAGATCGATTCTCTTTCTTCTGCTTCACGGCTGCCGGGGCTTGCCCACGTTCCGATCGTGCCGCGCGCGGTGCAAAGGCTGCGCGCCGGCATTCCGCTTGTCCTGCGCAGCGACGTGGCCGCCGAGCCTTCTCCCGATAGTGAAGAAGTGCTGTTGTGTGATCTGCGCGGACAGCCGATTGCCACCGCGCTGTGGGTCGCGCAAGGCCCGCTGGCTGCACGGCTGTGGTCTCTTTCGGGTGAGTCGTTTTCGGAAGAGACGATCGCCGAGCGGCTCAAAGCGGCGCTTGTGCGACGGCGACCGATCTTGCAAGGCGGCGAGCGCGATGCCTTCCGGCTGGTGCATGGCGAAGCAGACCTTTTGCCGGGCCTGTTTGTCGACTGTTATGCCGATGCCGCGGTGATTCAAACTGCGACCCGCGCGATGGATCGCCACAAAAGCGAAATCGCCGATCTGCTCTTGCAGCTTTTGCCGATTGTCCGGGTGCTCTTTCGCGATGATGGCAGTGCGCGCGACATGGAATCGCTGCCGCGTGAAAAGGGTTTTCTGCGCGGCGGACCGCTGCGGATGGCGCGCTTTCACGATGCGGGATCGACGATGGAAGCCGACCTGTTGGCAGATCGCAAGACCGGCAGCTTTCTCGATCAGCAGGAAAATCACTTGGAAGTCGCGCAGTGGGCGCAGTCGATCTGTCCAGGTGGGGAGGCGCTTGATGCCTTCACCTATCACGGCGGTTTTGCGCTGGCGCTCGCGCGAGCCGGACTTGGTGTGATTGCCTGCGATGAAGATCCGCAAGCGATTGGGCGCGCCCGTCGCAATGCCGAGCTATCGGGTGTCGCAGTCGATTTTCACGTCCACAATGCGTTCGATCTGCTGCGTTCCTATGAAGCGGCGGGACGGCGTTTCGATGTCGTGGTGGTCGATCCCCCTGCCCTTGCCAAGCGCGGTCGCAGCGCCGGATCTACGCAACATGCGATGACACAAGCGATGCGCGCATACAAAGAGCTGAACCTGCGCGCGCTGCGGATTTTGCGTCCGGGCGGACTTTTGGCAACGTGTAGCTGCTCGGGCCGTGTCACCGTCGAAGATTTTGCCCAGATGCTACGCGGTGCGGCCCAAGATGCCGGTCGCCCCCTTCAGCTTCTGTGGCGACGGGGCGCAGCGATCGATCATCCGGTGCTGTGGGGCTTGCCAGAAAGCGAATACCTCAAGTGCTGGCTGTTTCGGGTGCTGGCGTAGGAAAGTCTAGTATTAGGACTTTTGCATGACTCTTTTTTGCAGCCGCTGCGACTCTGTGACCAAAGGCAGAGACGACGGCGATAGGTCGGGCAAAAGCGGCAGCGCAACAGACTCTCCACTGATCGATGGACGCGCAGCATGTTGGCGATTCCGTTCGAGCAAAAGCGTCACCGCGCGGCTCAAGCGAACCAGTATGTCCCGCTGGTTCTGCGACAGAGCGCGCGGCTGACGATCAATGACGCACAGCGTTCCGATTTCACTGCCTTCGCTCGTGATAAGCGGCGCACCAGCATAAAAACGGATGCTCGGATCGTTTGTCACGAGCGGATTGTTTGCAAAACGCACGTCCTTGGTCGCATCGGCGATTTCAAATACTTCGCTGCCGTGGATCGTGTGCGCACAGAACGCGACATCGCGCGACGTCTCTTTCGCATCAAGTCCGACGATCGCTTTGAACCACTGGCGATGTTCATCCACCAAGCTGACCACGGCGATCGGCGTACCAAGGATGAGCGACGC
>DAORGN010000013.1:0-44649 GCA_035340095.1 Pseudomonadota bacterium
AAAGCGTCGTTTTTGGCGACGGTCTCGCACGAGCTGCGCACGCCGTTGACGTCGGTGATTGGCTACACCGAAATGGTGATAGAAGGTATGGCCGGGCCGATCAGCGACGAACAGAAGGAATACCTCGATACGATTTTGGCCAAAAGCGATCAACTTCATCAGCTGATCTCGAAGCTGCTCGACGTGTCGCGGCTGGAAGTGTCCAGTGTTCAGCTTGCGCGCAGCCCCGTCGATCTGAAAGTGCTGCTCGGCGATGTGGTGCGCAGCTTGAGCCCGCAGCTTCGGCGCAAACGGACGCGGCTTGTGCTGTCGATTTCCGATCAGCTACCGACGCTGCAAGCCGATCGCGACAAGCTGCGCCAAGTGCTTTTGAACCTGATCAGCAATGCGATCAAGTTCACGCGCGACGAAGGCGAAGTCGATGTGGCGGCGGAGCCGGCGAAGAGCGAAGGCGGTGATCTGCGAGTCCTTCTATCGGTGAGCGACAATGGAATCGGGATTCCGACCGATCTTCACGACAAGGTGTTCGACGCTTTTTATCAAGTCGACAACTCGTCGACGCGGCAGCACGAAGGTTCGGGGCTTGGGCTCTTGCTTGTGCGTCGCTACATCGCGGCGCACGGCGGCAAGGTGTGGATCGAGGACAGGCCGCAAGGCGGAACGATTTTCCGCATCCTCTTGCCGGTGAGCGGCTGATCGGGGACTTCAGACGGGCTAGGGACGATACAGCGCGTCGAAGTTGGTCAGGATAAAGTCGTCGACCATCGACGCATCGGGAATGTGCATGAGCATTCCGTACATCGCGGCGGTGCCTTGCGACGACAGCTCCGGGTGTTCCACGACGTAAGCGGTGGTTTCGCGCAAGTCGGTCAGGTAGCGATCGACGATCGGTGCGTGCGCGGGCGTGATGGTCAAGTGAACCGCCGTCGGAAGCTGCTGCCGATCCATGTGCCAGCCGCGATCTTCCATTTGATCGGCAATCGCCATCAAATCGGGACCACTTGACGCAAAAGCGAAGACGCCGCAGTCGGGCTTGCCCAGCACAAACAGCCCCGGAATCGCCGAAATGCCGTCGATGAACGCGCGGGTGGTGTCCATGATCGTGCGAGCGATGCGCAGATAACCCGACTCGCCGAGCGCATTCAGACTGGCCCACGCGGCGGCAATCGCACCACCCGGTCGCGTCCCCAGCACCGTCGCCGAACCAAACAGTCCGCCCGGCCAGCCCGAGTAGACGTAAAACTGATGCCGTCGCAGCTCCGACGTGCGATACATCACCGTCGACGCTCCCTTGGCGGCGAACCCATATTTGTGAAGATCCGCCGACATCGATGTCACGCCGGGCACCGCGAAATCGAATGGCGGCACCGCAAACCCGAGCTTGCGAACAAACGGCAACAGAAATCCACCGACGCAGGCATCGACGTGAAGCGGCAGACCGCGCGAAAGCGCCAAGTCGGACAGCGCTTCGATTGGATCGATCACACCATGCGGATAGGCCGGTGCGGAACCGACGAGAAACAGCGTCTGTGGGGTGATCGCTTGGGCCATGGCGGCGACATCGGCGCGAAAATCTGGGCCCGGCGGCACCAGCACCGGCTTTACCCCCAAATAGTGTGCGGACTTGAGCAGCGCCGGGTGGGCTGTCGTCGGCAACACCATTTCGGGCGCAGTGATCTGGGGCCGTTCTTTGCGGGCTTGATCGCGGTAGGTCTTCACCGCCAAAAACAGACTTTCGGTGCCACCCGATGTCATCGAACCGACGACCTGCTGATCGCCACCGAGCAGTCCGCTGCACATGGCGACCACATCGGTTTCCATCTTGCGCAGACTGGGGAACGCCATCGGATTGAGCGCGTTTTCCGCCAAAAACAGCGAATAGGCATCGCGCAGAAGCTGCAAGTGCTCGTCGGTGTCGTGATAAACCAGACTGAACGTGCGGCCATCACGCCAGCGGGCATCGCGGCTGCGCATTGCTTGCATTTCGGCGAGCACGTCGCTGGCGCTGCGGCTGTTTACAGGCAGGGCGGGGCGTCCTGGGGCGGTCTGCGGACTCGAACTTGGTGGGCTTTGCGGATCGGTTTGCGACATGGGCGCAGCGTATCACGACCCCAACTTTGCCGTCTGACGATGCGCGCATGCGTTGGTTTTGCGGACCACTTGCCAGGTCTACGCGGTCTTGGCTTTGGGCGGTCCCGCTGTGGTGATCAGTGCCACGGCAAAAATGACCATCAGTCCGGCGACGAACGTGCGTGAGCTGGGCGTTTCTCCGTTATAGGCCCAGCCGAGCAGGACGGCGACGAGCGGATTCACATACGCATAGGACGTAGCGACGATCGCGGTGGTGTTGCGCAAGAGCCACACAAACGCGGTAAAGCCAATCACCGAACCGAACAGCATCAAGTAGCCCACCGAAAGAATCGATTTCAGCGTGACCGCCTGCGGGTCGATTTGCGACCACTCGCCGCGCAGACTGCCGAGCAAAAGCAGCAGCGAACCTCCGCACAGCATCTGCATCGCCGTCGACAGAACCGGAGAGCTGGGCAGCTTGACCCGTTTGGAAAACACCGATCCTGCTGCCCAGGATACCGACGCCAGCAGCAGCGCCGCGGCACCCGCTGGGTCAATTGAACCCGACTTTTGCGGCTGCACCAGGACAAACACTCCCACAAGTCCGCACAGGATGCCGACGATGGCGCGTGGCGCTGGCCGGGTTCCACCAGGTAGCAGCGTCGACAGCACCACCGCCCACAGCGGCACTGTCGCCACCATCAGCGACGCCAGGCCCGATGGCACCGTCTTTTCTGCCCAGCACACCGCACCGTTGCCGCAGACCAGCATCAGCACACCGATGAGCGCGGCTCCCTGCCATTCCGACCGGGTAGGCATCGGTGCCGATGACAACTTCCCGACGGTGAACATAAACAAACCAGCGGCGACAAAACGCAGACCGGCCATCGTGAACGGCGGCAGTGAGTCGATCGCAAAGCGAATCGCCAGATACGTCGAGCCCCAGATCACATACACCGCAACCAGGGCGAGGATGATTCGCAACGTGTGCGCGCGAAATTTCATGGGCGGCAGACATACGCGGCCCCGCGGCGAACTGCAAGATTCCAGCGTCGAGTCCGTGGTAGGTAAATTTGCCTGGTAGCGCGGATCTGGCGCTGGCCCGGTCGGCGCAAGGGTGTGCTGATGGCGGCGCAATTTGTGCCTGTCATTTCGCCGCGGCTTGACGGAAATTTTGTGACTAAGCACACTGTTTGTTTAGTTCACGATGGCGAGCGACGCGGTGGTTCTCGACAAGCGCTTTCAGCTCGGCAAGGTGCTGGGGCGCGGGCCTTCCGGGGTGGTTCATCTGGCAACCGACCTGAGCCGTGGCAGCAGCTGCGTCGTCAAGCGCATCCACGCCAAGTACAGCAATCGCAACATCCTGGATCGGGTCCAAGCTCTCAGCCATGCGGCGGCGGACATGATGCATCCGGTGGTGCTGGGGGTGCTCTATACCGGGTATGAACCATCGGGAACACTGTATTTGGTATCACCGTTTATCGATGGTGAGTCGCTCAAGGCTCGGCTGGCGCGCGGACCGCTTTCACTTACGGCGACGCTGGCGATGTTGGAACCGCTCTGCTCGGCGCTGCAAGCGGCGGCGGAACGGGATCTCGCGCACGGCGCACTGCATCCAAGCAATGTGTTCTTTCCGACGGAAGGCGGCGTGCTTCTGTCCGACTTTGGCATGGCCGAGCTGCGGGTGTCGGCGGGGGCCAAGTGGGATGGTCCGCTCAGTTATGTTGCGCCCGAATCGCTGGAAACGGGGGCTGCGCCGGCAACTGTGCGCGCCGACGTGTTTTCTCTCGGGGTGCTCGTCTACGAGTGTCTGATCGGCCAGCCGATGTTTGATGCCAAATCCCTGGCGTCGTATCTGGCGATGGTCGGCACGCCACCGAAGATGACCGTGAAGCATCCGTCGTATGCGCACCTCGACGCAGTGCTCGAGATGGCGGCGCAGGCCGATCCAGAGGCGCGGTTTGCGACGGTGCAAGCCCTGTGGCGGGCGCTCCAATCGGCGCTGCTCGACCTTCCCGCGAGCTTGGCCAACAACCTGACACGCGGGATGGCGCCATCGGCGCAGCGCACCGCCAGCCCGTCGAAACCGCCGCAGGCTCGCAAACCGGGATCGAAACCGTCGGTGCCGCCGCGTCCACCGTCGGGCGCACCGGCCCCACCAGCCACGGCTCCGCGACCCGAAAGCGGATCAAATCCTCCGGCGCGTCCCGTCCAGGCGATGCCACAGCTTCTGATCGAAGAAGAAATCGAAGCGCCGGAGCCGCTGGAGCCGTCGGGAGCACTGGTCGCACCGGCTCGGCCCCAGCCCACGAAAGTTCCGCCCAAAGCGCAGCTCCCGGTGACGCAGAAGCTGCCAGAGCCCCTGCCACCACCGCCTGTGTCCGCCAAAGCAGCAGCGACGGCACCTGTCGGTCCGGTGCCCGTCGCTGCGCCGAAACCCGCCCTGGCTGCGGCCCGACCTACGGCAGCCAAAGCCGCGCATCGGCCCGTTGCGGCGATGGCCCCGATTCCGTTTGGTGATGATGCAGCCGGTGCAGCAGCGACAGGAGTGCGGGCCCCTGGTCCGCCCCGTCCGCAGAGGCTCGATCCGCAGCAGATTTTGCCGACCGATCCATCCTATCGACTGCGGACTCCTCCGCCATCCAAGCTGGGGGCCATGGCTCCGCTGTTTTGGGCGACCATCGGTGGAATTGTCGTCGGCGGATCGATGATTGGCGTCCAGTATTATTCCCGTCTGTCGGCGCGTCCGCAGGCCGTGCACAGTGCGGCCACGACAATCGATATAGAGGGACTCTTGCGACAAGCAGAGACGGAGTCTCTTTCACGAAACTATGCCAGTGCGTTCGCGTACACGGATCTGATTTTGCGAACCCAGCCGTCGCACACGGCGGGAAAAGCGGTCGCTGAACAAGCCAGTGAACAGCTTCGTGTCAGTGCTGTCTACGGTGCCTTTTTGCGCGCCGCGGATCGTGAACAATCCGATCTTGCGGTGGCACTTTATCGCGAGCTGCCGCCTGGTTCCCCCTTCCGTTCTCAAGCGTGGGACCCGTTTATGAAAGTCCGGAATTCGTTTGTCCGGCGCAGACTGGCGGTGGCAACGGCAGCGCTGACCGCGGCGGAATGCGATGGAATCCGAGAACAGATCGAAAAGCTCTACTTCATTTCGGACAGTGCGACCGACTCTGCACTTCAGCAGGGGCAGCGGCTTTTGGGAAAGTGCAAGAGCGGGCAGGGAACCGAAGCGATCGCGGAAGCGCACATTGAGCGCGGCGACAAGACAGACAAACCGGAAAAGACAGCGAAAGCGGACAAAGCCGCCAAAGCGGAAAAAACAGACAAGCCTGAACTTGTGGCGGTGAACGACGCGGGCGAAACGGAAAAAAAGAAGAAGCGGAAGGCCAAAGACAAGCCTTCCACAGACAAGCCCAGCGACGGTGCAGCAAAGCCAAAGGAAGAACCCAAAGAGAGTCTTCCGAGCGCGCTCAGGAATCCGTTTTAGTTGCTCTGGGTGTCGACTTCGTTCTGCTGCGCACGGCGAAGTTTGTAGCCGCGCTTGGCCAGTCCGCCCCGTCTTCCGATGTTGGCCATGTAGTCGCGATTTTCACTTATCACGGCGCCCCCTTTTTTACCGGCCAGGCTTGCTTCTTCCGGATTGAAACGGTGGGCATTCCCATTGGCGTGTGCCGTCTTGCCGCCGAGTCGGGCAATCTCACGCCGCCTCTCTGCATCGAGCACCGCAAAGCCACGTCGAACCGGTTTCTTGACGGCAGGCGTTGTGCCATCAAGTGCCGCAGGAGAAAGCGCCGCCGGGGAAAGTGCTGCCGGGGAAAGTGCTGCCGGGGAAAGTGCTGCCGGGGAAAGTGCCGCAGGAGAAAGCGCTGCTTCCAGGGGAGCCAGTGCTGCCGAGGTCGCGCTTGTGCGTGCAGTCGGTTTCGCTTCGATCGTGTTCTGCTCGTACATGATGGACTCCTTTTTGGGTCTGGTTCTGGTCCGGAATGCTGTTGAGTCTCGTTTGGTAAAATCAAATGCCGTGCGCTACCTGGTGGGAATCACAACGTGGGCGCTTGGCGACGAAAACTGGTAAGCGTTGGGAATCCATTGCGGAGTCTTCCTAAGGCAAAAAAGAAGACTCCTAAAAGTTCTCTGCAGACTCCCAAAATGAAAAGGAATTGGAGTATGTGTTGTCTGCGTTTGCTGCATTGCACTGTCGAGTTCGGATGCAGCAATGACACCAAGCTAGGACAACGAAATGTTGGGGAATGCGCAGACATTTTTGGACAATGAAGATTCGCTGGCACAATCCCAGCCGGAAGAATTTCCTGCGCTGATGGAGCCAGATCCGGTAGCGGAATCGACGGAAAGAGCCCAGAGAGGGCTGCTGGAAGCGATGACGGCACTGGAGGATCTTCGCGACTTGGCACCTGGGCAAAAAAGGGCACTGCGCTCCTTTCTCAAGGAGCTGGGGACCATCTACCAAGCGCTGGGTGGGAAGTCGCGGACCCCGCAGCGGCATGCCCAGTTGGCGCGGCTGCTTCGCGATCGCCGGTTGGCTCTGGGAATGAGTCTGGAAGCGCTGGCAAAACGAATCGGGGTGTCTGCAAGCACGCTCAAACAGATCGAAAGAGGAGTCCGTCCGCCGAGTCGCAAGACACTCCTTCTTTTGCAAAATGCGATCGAACTTGAGCTAAACCTCGACGGGATTTTGGCCAAGGAGTCCAGCGCCAAGCCAGGGGCATCGCTCAACTGCTACATCGCCCCAGGATATGAGCCGGTCAAAATGGTGATGGAACTTTCCGAGATGCTAAACGGTCCAGGTGGCTATCTGGAACAGACCAGTGCGTATCTGGAACATCAGAGCGCGCTCCAGTTTCTGCGGATGGCCAATGATCCGGCGTATGTCTCTGCATTCCGGGCGGGCAATCCGCTTGATCGGATCGCGAAAGTGATTTCGGAAAACACCCGCGGCATGGGAATCGAGATGATCGCGCTGGGGGCTGGCGATGCGCGCGAGGAAGTCCGTCTGGTGCAAGACATCGTCGCCAGGATGGAAATTCCTGATCTTCGCTTGTATCTGCTCGACATCAGTCAACCCCTGCTCAGCGAAGGGTTTAAGCATGCTGCGGACGTGCTGTGTAGCCAGCAGGGCGTGTCGTATTTTGCGATGCAAGCGAACTTCCATCACATGGAACGGTATCCGCAGCTGCACTACACACCGGAACGATCGCACCGACGGAGGCTGGTGACACTCCTGGGCCGGACGATTGGGAATTTGGACAACGAACCCAAGTTTTTCAAATACAACTTGGTGGGTTGTCAGGAAGGGGATCTGCTGCTGATGGACTTTCAGCTCGCGTATGCTTCGACGAGCGATCTGGCGGCAATTCGTCGACGGGAACCGGTGTTATCTGGGGGTCGCGCGCAAGGACAGAGAGCGCGTGAGGACTGGCTCGCGAGTGCGATTTGGCGGCACTGTCGCGATGTCACCGATGTGAAGTTTCACTATGATCTACTGACCGACTGTTCTGTGCCGGGAAGTTACAGCATCGAAGCCGTAGCGACGGTACATGCACGCGGAAGGGATCCGCGGCGGTTCTCTCTGTTTCGATTCCGTCGTTATGATCCGGACCAGCTTGCGAGCTGTCTGAGCGGTCTGGGATGGGACTTGGTGGAAGATTTTCCGCGCCCACAACCACAAGGCGGAGGCGACTGTTGGCTTCTGTTCCGTCGGGCCAAACAGCCGAAATAGGAGACGCTTTTCCGACGGGGAAGGGCGATTGTTAGCGCTTTTTGGCCATCAACCGATCGTTCATTTCAATGAGCGCTCGGAATGCAGAAGGAAGCGCGCGTTTGAGCCGCCACAGCCATCTTCCATCGGCCATGGGAACGCAATAAAGCTGACCCGCTTCCACCGCTTGCAGCGTCTTTTTGACGACTTCTTCGACGGGGCGTCCGCGCTCGACCAGTTTTTCCGCCATCCGTTTGATGCGCGGATCTTCAAACATTCCATCGGCGGCAATGTTGGTACGGAAGAACGTCGGACACAGGACCGTGACGCTGATGTTGGTGCCGGTCAGCTCCCCGGCCAGCGTTTCACTTAGCGAAACCACACCCGCTTTGGCGACGTTGTAGGCTCCCATTCGCGGTGCGGCCAAAAGTCCTGCTGCCGATGCAACGTTGAGGATGGCTCCGTGTCCTTGCTGGCGCAGCGCCGGAACAAAGACGTGGCAGCCGTAGATGACGCCCCACAGATCGATGTCGATGGTCTTGCGCCAGGTTTCGATGGGAATTTCGCCAACCAAACCGCCGCTGCTGATGCCGGCGTTGTTGACGACCAGATCGATGGGGGTGCTGCCGGCGGCGTCTCTCAGCGCTTGCACGTCTTCGAGCTTGGACACATCGCAGCGCACGGTCGTCACGGCCTGTGCCCCCGCTTCGCGTGCGAGCTTGGCGGTTTCTTCGAGCGCCGAAAGATTGATGTCGCCGAGCAGCAAGCGTCCGCCACGACGGCCAAGCTCGATGGCGAGAGCGCGGCCAAAACCGCTGGCAGCGCCGGTGATGATGCCAAACGTCGAGGCACCCAATGGTCTTTGTGTCATGGCTTCTCCGATTGTGGTCCCCAAACCCAGGGGACGGTGCGTACTTCACGGTAGATGGCTATTGAATCTTGGTCAATAGTCGCTATGCTCACCGGATGGATCGCTCTCCCTCCCGTCGCAAAGCCGGGGCCCAGGTGGCTGATGCGGCGGTGCGCAAGCCGACGACCAGCCGCGCGGCGAAACGACCGCAGCGGGCCCGGTTGCTCGTCGATGAACGGCGTGCGCAGCTTTTGGCGCTGGGCATCAAGCTGTTTGCCGAGCGGTCCTACGACGAAGTGTCGATCGATGAGCTGGCGCGGGCGGCGAACATTTCCAAAGGGCTGCTCTATCACTATTTTCCGACGAAGCGAGACCTTTACACGGCGGCGCTTCGGCAGGCTGCGCAGCAGCTTCTCGACGAAACGCAGCCGCTTGCGTGTTTGCCGCAGGACGAGCGCGCCCGTCGCGGGCTGGAGACGTATCTGGCGTTTGCCGACCGGCACGGACCAGCCTATGTCGCGCTGATGCGCGGGGGACTGGGCGCCGACCGCGAGATTGTCGGTATTTTGGAAGCGACGCGGGGCACGATAGCGCAGCGAATTTTGGATGCGTTGCCGACGGGGATTGCAACGCCCCTCATCCGCGCGGCGGTGCGTGGCTGGATCGGTTTTGTCGAAGCGACGGCGCTCGACTGGCTGGCCCACAAACAGGTGGATCGCGACAGACTCGTCGAGCTACTGCTCGGGCTTTTGTTTGACGCCATCGCGCGGGCCGCGGTCGCAGGGTAAGCGCGGCTGCACCCGACCGGCGGTGAGCAGATGGCGTCCGGCACTTTTCTGCGTCACGTCGATGAGCCCGGCGTGCAAAAGCGTCGCCGACAGCAGTTCCCGCGGAAGCTGACCGGATCGACTGCACAGCACCACCATTCCGTCGCTGCGCACGGTTGCCAAAAGCGCCGTCAAGTCATCTAGTTGGGCACGCTGTTTCAAAAGCACACACAGCGCATCGACGGCAATTCCGACGGGACTTTGCGCCGCACTCTGCGCGACCACCACGGAGCAGCCGGCAGCTTTGAGCGGTTTGCTCAGTTTTTCATCGCTGGTGAGCACGCGAAGCGGCCATAGCTGGCCTTGTCCGTCGGAAAAACGCAAGTCATGCAGAACGGTCGATAGTGCCGAGGCGAGCGCTCCTGGCCGGATGCGCTGCCACAGTCGACTGATTCCTTGGCTTCCTGCGTCGCGGATCGACTCAAACATCGGCGGCTTTATATCAAACGCGCACGATGCGTGCGAGGAACCAGATACCCAGCACAAGCCCAAGTCCGACCACCAGCCGTCGCAGTCGCGTCGGATCGATCCGCTGCATGACCCGCGCCGTCAGATATCCGCCAATCACCGATCCCGCCGATACATAGAGCGCCGACCCCAGATCGACCAATCCCTGGCGCAGCAAAAGCAGCGATGCCAAAAGGTTGATAAGCAGTCCCAGCCAGGCCTTTACGGCGTTGTGTGCATGGATGTCTCCGTCGACAAACAGGCCGAACAGCGCCAGCATCAAGATGCCCATCCCCGCGCCGAAATAGCCGCCATACGTCGCGATAAGAAACTGGAGAAAGAGACCCAGCCACGTCGGAATCTGCCGCCGCTGCTTTTGCCACGCGCGTATCGTCGGTTGCAGGGCCAAAAGACCCGTCGCCAGCAAAATCAATGGCGGCACCGCCCAGCCGAACACTCGTTCGCCCCCCAGGGTCAGAATCTGGGCCCCGAGAAGTGCGCCCATTACCGTCGGTAACAGCAGCTTGGGGATCTGATGCTTGGCGGCAGCCAGCGGTCCAAAAAGTCCCAGCGCGCTGCCCAGACTGCCCGGCCACAGCGACGCGGAATTGGTTGCATTGGCGACAAGCGGCGAACAGCCGAGCGCGACCAGCGTCGGAAACGTCACCAGGGAACCACCACCGCCCACGGTGTTTAGCCCCGACGCAACCGCTCCGGCCAAAAACAAAAGCAGTCCGCGCGTGAGCGGGTGAAAAAACGCATCCGTCGACATCGTCGCGGCTAATTTCCCCGTCTCAGCACCCGACGCAGGATCTTGCCGCGATCCGACCTTGGCAGATCGCTCACGAACTCGACGCGACTTGGGGCTTTGTAGTGCGCCAGCTTTTGTTTGCAGTGCTGGATCAGTGCATCGGCCAAGCTGTCGTCGGCGCTGTGGCCGCTGCGAATCACGACATAGGCCAGCGCGCGGACCAGACCGTGCTGATTTTCTTCGCCGACAACCGCGCATTCGACGACGGCTGGATGACCCGTCAGGACGTTTTCGACTTCGAGCGGCGACACGAAAATGCCGCCAACCTTGAGCAGATCATCGGCCCGTCCGTCGTAAAAGAAGAAACCGTCTTCGTCGCGGTGGAACAGATCGCCGGATACCACCCAGTCGCCGCGCAGCGTGGTTTTGCTCTGCTCGTGCGCTTGGAAATAGCACAGTGCCGCCGAGTCACCTTCGACCCACAACGTGCCAATTTCCCCTGGTTCTGCGTCGCTGCCGTCGGGCCGAACGATCCGCGCTGCGTATCCCGGAACAAGCTGCCCGAGTGAACCGGGGCGCACGTTTCCTGGCTGGTTCGAGATGTAGATGTGAAACATCTCTGCCGAGCCAATGCCGTCGAGGATTTCGACGCCATAGGTGCGAAAAAAACGATCGGCCAGCTCCGCAGGCAGCGCCTCGCCCGCCGATGTGATGAGCCGGAGCGACGACAGCTTGGCATCTGGATCGTGATCAAGCAGTCGCTGAAGCGCAGTTGGCACCGACGCCAGCACCGTGACTTGGTGGCGACTTATCCTATCGAGCAGCACTTCTGGCGTCGGACGACCGCGGAACAGCACACAGCTTCCACCGACGGCAAACGGAAACATCAGATTGGTTCCCGTCGCATAGCCAAAATACAGCCGCGACACCGCCGTCGTGCGATCGGCTGCCGACAGCCCCAGCACGTTTTTGGCGTAACACTCGGTGTTGTAGGGAAAGTCGTGGTGAAAGTGGACGGCTGCTTTGGGTTTTCCCGTCGATCCACTGGTGAAAAGCCAGACCGCCGGATCGTCTTTGCTGGTGGGATAGGTGCCGCGGCGCGGGCTGCTTTGGACCAAGTCCCACGTCAAGACTTGAATGTGTGACGGAATGCGCGCCGCCGCGAGCAGATCCATGTCACAGTCACCGACGATGAGCACCGCTCGCAAACAGTCGCATTCGGGCAGAAGCGGTGCGATGCGGATCACCAAATCGGCACTCGCAATCAGTGCCCGACAGCGGGTGTAGCGCAGATAGTAAAGGTAGTCTTCCGTCGGAAGATCCGGGTTTACCATCGCGACGACAGCGCCCGCTTTCAAGATGCCGAAGAAGCTTTCGACAAACTCCACGCAGTCGGGAAGCCCGATGAGACAGCGATCCTCGGGGCGGATGTCGGCTTGCCAGAGCGCGCCACAGACTTGTTCCGACCTTTCGACGATCTGCGCATAGGTGTAACTACCGTGGTCGTCGTAGACCGCCACTTTGTCGCCGCGACCTTCACGGATGCGCTGGTCGAGAAAGTAGTCGGCCATGTTGAAGGTCTCGGGAAACGTCGGGCGTTTTGGCAAACCTTGGTTCATGCGTGGAGCATAACAAACCCCACCCACCGGACCTGTGGTTCATCGTACAGATGTGACAACTGTGCGACGGGGGTTTCCGCCACAGGCTCGGGCTGTTACGATGTGTTAGCGCGAGTTTGTCTTCGAGGACTGGTTTGGGGCGAAACACTGTCCGGGCGCTACACCGTCGATTGCTTTGCTCGTGGCTGCGCTACGGCTGGCTGCTCGTGCTGCTTGGTTTGCCGCGACTGGCCGCGGCGCAGTCTTTGGGGCAAGCCGAGCTGCGGATGGGGGAGCCGGCCCCGCGTGGTCAGCAGTGGTCGCCGCTGCGTGAACTGGCGAAGCTGGAGTATCCGGGGCTGTGGGAATACAACTGGGGCGACTCGCCGCGCGACGCGCTGGGTCGGCTGGTCTATTCGATTCCCGAAACACCGACGCGCGACTGGCAACCGCTGGGCCGCTATGAGCTGCCCAAAGGCCGAAATGGTCGTCGCTGGCTGTGGCTGCGATCGGAAATTCCGGCCTGGGCATCGACGCTCAAAGACCCCGTGTTGCAGATGCCGCATCTGGACCAAGAATTCCAAGTCTTCGTCGAGGGAAAGCTGGTCTACGAGTGGGGCGATTTTTCGACCGATAAGCCGTCGTATCTGGGCTATCGCGGGCACATCGTCCGTCTGCCGCCCGGCTGTGGCGGCAAGCGCCTGACGCTGCGCATCTATTCCGACCACGTCAACATTGGCCCCGCCGGCCCGATGCGCTTTGGTGATCACGGCGAAATCCTGGTCAATCTGTTCAAGACCGATTTGCCGCGACTTATCGTCGGTGGGCTCTTGTTTTTGCTGGCGACGATGGGCTTTGCGTTGTTTTCGTTTCGGCGCGAGGAAAAGGTCTTTTTGACCTACGGTTTCTTGGCGCTCAGCGGCGGGATTTACATTTTGGCGCAGGCGCAAGTCCGGCTGTTTTTGTTCGACCACCCGCTCCTGCTGACTCACATCGAGCTGTGGTCGCTGCAAATCACGATGCTGGCGCTGTGTCACTTCGTCGAGTCGATGTTCGGTTCTGGCCCGCTGCGCATTCTTTACTATCTGCGACAGCTTCAGTGGGCGTACCTGTTTGGCTCGGCGCTGGCCGTCGCGCTGGGGCTTGTGCCGGTGCTCAAAACGCTCTTGCCGGTGCAGCTTATGTTGTTTGGCGACGCGGCGCTCTCGGTGGCGCTGCCGCTGTACTATTCGTTTCGCGGCAACATCGAAGCGAGGATCTTTGCGACGGGATTTCTGGGCGCGGGGGCGATTGCCGTCTATGACGTGCTGGTTGCTCTCGGGGTTTTGTCGCGGACCCAGCCGAAGCTTGGACACATCGGCTATGCGCTGTTTTTTGTGACGCTGGGGGTGATCCTGGCGCGGCGGGTTCTGCGGGCGCATCAGCGGCTCCAGAACTACACGTCGATTTTGAACCTGAGCTTGGCTTCGTCGCGGGTCTTGGTTCCCGACGAGCGAGCGCAAGTCGCGCTATCGGAACTGGTTCGGCTTCTTTCGGCGCGACGGGCGTTTCTGTTTTTGTGGAACGAACAAAGCGGGCAGCTCGAGTTTGCGACGGGGCGCAGCAACGATGGGCAGAGCCTGGGGGCTGCGGAAGGCTGCGACTTGGGGTTTGTCGAGCAGTCGATGACGGCCCAAAAACCGGCTGCACGGCGGTCGGCGGACAAGAAAGTCGTCCAGATGGTGGCGCCGCTCGAAGCCCGTGGTCAAAAGCTCGGCGTGCTGTACATCGAAAGCGCCAGCACGCGGCAGGGATTGCACGAAGAAGACCTCGACGTGCTGATTGGACTGGCCCACCAAGTCGCGATCAGCATTCTGTCGGCGCGCACGCTGCGAATTGAAGTCGACGCTGCGATGGCGCAAAAGCGCATGCAAGAACAGCAGATTTTGCTCGACGCAGCGGTTCGGATGGCGGCAGGTGACCTGAGCACGCCGGTCACGGTGCCGAGCGGCAGCACGATGACCCATCTTGCCGAGGCGCTGGAGGCGATGCGCACCGATCTGCTGACCAAAGTTCTCGAAATGGAGAGCAAAGGTCGAGAAGTGCAGACACTGAACGAGGAGCTGCGACGACAAATTGCCGAACGCTCGCGCCGGTTGATGTCGGTCATCATTCGCAGCAAAGCCGGCAAGAGCACGCCGCTGCCCGATCTTTCGCCGGGCAAAGTCGTAGTCGGACGCTATCGGGTCGTGCGCAAAATCGGCGAAGGCGCGATGGGCGTGGTTCACGAGGTCGAGCGAATCAGCGACGGAAGACACCTGGCTGCCAAGTTCGTGCCGCAGCTGTCCGACAAAAAATCGCTGTTGCGTTTCATGCGCGAAGCCCAAATCTTGGCGCGGCTGCGTCACCCCAACTTGATCGGCATCACCGACGTCGACATGACCGCTGGCGGCATCCTGTTTATGATCATGGACTTGGTCGTCGGCGGCTCGCTCAAGTCAGCCCGTCGTCGCTTCGGCGAAGTCCGCTGGGCACTCTGCGTCCTCCGCCAAATCGCCGAAGCCCTAGCCGCCATCCACACCGCCGGAATCGTCCACCGAGACCTGAAGCCGGACAATGTTTTGTTGGCGGGGGGGGAGGAGTCGGCGTTGCCGTTTGTGAAGCTGGCGGACTTTGGGGTGTCGCTTTTGATGTCGAAAGTGCAGACCTCGCCGCTGTCTCGGGCGCTGACGCAGCCGATTCAGGCGGTGGTGGACCCGCTGGAGGAAAGCACGGAAATGCAGGTGCCGGGGCCCGATTGGTTCGGCACCGAGGACCGCGACGTGGACTTGGGTGAGGATGGCTTCGCGGATACAGCGGACATTCCGGTGCAACCGGCCAGGACGACGGGCGGCGTGCTGGTTGTGAGCGGTCAGCCGAGCGCGGAGGAAGGCGCGCTGACACTGCAACTGCCGCCTGGCGGACGCACGACGGGCCCAGTGGGAGCGCCGCGGGAATCGACGGGAAGTGCGGCACGGAAGAACTCCTCGCCTGATTCGCTCGCGGCCACTGGTGAATCGTCGGTGTCGGGCGTGCAAGGTCCGGTGACGCAGTCGGGTATTTTGATTGGTACGCCGATGTACATGGCGCCAGAGCTGTGGCATTCCGGCTCGCATCGGGCGCAGCCGTCGTCGGATCTGTTCAGCTTTGGGGTGATTGCGTTCGAGCTTCTGACGAGCGTGCTGCCGTTCCTGCAGCCGCCAGTGTTTGCCTATGCCCAGAAGCAGACGCTGCGGATTGCCAAGCTGGCAACGTCGCGGTCCGAGCTGCCGCCGAAGCTGTGTGCGCTGGTCGATTCGTGTCTGTCTGAAAACCCGGCGGCGCGGCCCTCGGCGCGGGTGGTTGTGGAACAGCTGCGAGAGCTGGGGGCACCGACGCCGATGTCGTCGAGCGGTTAGCCAGTGAGCCAGTTCCAAACGCGACGTGCGCCGCCCGCCACCGCACTGCCGGCAGCACGAGCGCCGCTTGCGACGGCTGATGCGCCGTTTGCGACGGCACCGCCGACGGCTGATGCACCGTTTGCGATGGCTCCACCGACGGCTGAAGCGCCGTTTGCGATGGCTCGGCCCGCGGTGCCCGCCGCATTTGCGACGCCGTTGACGGCAGCGCCACCGAGTGAACGGGCTCCATCCCAGGCTTGACCCGCGAGGTGGGCAGCCCCCGCCCCAGCGACGTTCAAGAAACCGCCTGTGGCACCGAGAGCGCCCTCCCAGCCAAGTCCACGGATGTTGTTGTACGCGCCCGAGACGCCTTGCCACGCTTCGCGTCCGGTGTTGGCCAGCCAGTTCCCGGCGCCGCGAATTCCCTGACCGATGCCGCTCGCAGCGTCGCCCAGTGAGTTCCAGTTGCGCGCCCCGTTGACAAAGTTACCAACGCCCGACGCAGCTTCCTGGGCGCGGTTGCCTGCCCAATCCACGGCATCTTGACCCATGACTCGCGCGCCGAAAAAGCCTTGCAGGCCGCGGCCAAAGCTCTGGGCGTCGGCGGAATAGCGGTTGCCATTTTGGGCCATTTCCGCGCGGGTATCGGCCACCAGGCGACGGTCGTCTTCTCGGGTCGCTTGCAGACCTTGCCAAGTGAACATGTCGGCAGCACCCGAATCCGCCCCCAGGTGCTGGTAGTACCCGTGATCGTGACGCTGCGCCGCGGCATCCATCCCGTCGACCGCCCGATAGCGCGGGTTGTTTAGCATGTGCGGATCGACATAAGGATCGTAGTTTGGATTTTGCTTGCGCTGCTGAGCGATGTAGTCGGCCTCTTCGTGATCCATGCGGTTGCCGGGTCCGGCCCAGTTGCCGTAGCCGACGAAGCGCTCGACGGGATTGGTTCGCCACGAATGCTCAGAATCGCCTTGCGTGTGGTGGCCATCGTAAGGCGTAGCTTCGTAGTCCGACATCTGATCCTCCCCAGGTGATGGTCCGTGTTGCGTTCGCGTAAGCAGCGACGGTCACAGCTTGCCATCCAGATTATCGGCAGACAGGCAGAAACGTTGTGATGTCTCCCGTCGGGGCTGTAGTACACTTAGCGGCTGGAGTTTTCATGTCAGGACGCAGGTTGTGGATTGGTCTTGCCGTCGGGGCTGTTGGTCTGGGATCGCTTTTGTGGGCGCGATCGAAAGACACGGCGCAGTCGTCTTCGGCCACTTCAGGAGAAAAAGCCGCGCCCAATTCTTCCGACGGTGCCGCCAAAACCGGCTGGACGCGGGCGCATCGACTGGCGACGCAGCTGGACCATCCCAAAGGCGTGGTTGTCGATGGGGAGTTTGCCTATGTCGTGACCGGCGGATTTGCCCAGGCCATAAACGCGGTGTTGCGGATTTCGGTGACATCGGGCGCCGTCGAAACACTCGTCAAAGTTCCGCAGATTTTGTCGGGCGAGCTCGCCATCGACGACAAATATGTCTACTTTTCGAGCGAAGCCGACAATCGCATCTTTCGCGTCAGTCGGATTGGTGGGCCTGCCGTCACAGTTTGTGAAACGATCAGGCCGATCCACCTCGCCGTCGATGAAACCCATGTCTATTTTGCTTCCCTCAAGTCGGAAACTGCCGACGGCGCTGTCTTGAAAATCAGCAAACTAGGCGGTCAGCCGCAGGTGCTCGTCGCAGGTCAGACGGGCGTGGATCAGCTCGCGGTGGATCGTGACGCGCTGTATTTCCGCAGCAACAGCGGACTGTGGCGCGTCGGCAAGCAGGGCGGGGCGGCGGACTGTCTTTTGCCGGCAGCACGGGGAAAAAACGTCGATCACTTGGTCGCCGACGAAACCCACTTGTACTTTTTCTGGGAGACGAGCGGCAACGGCAAGTATCGCGTCGCGCGAATGCCCAAGCGAGGCGGCGCACCCGAGGCGATTGGCCCGATTGCCAACCCGACGGGACGGCTCGCGCTGTCGGACAGCCACGTCTATTTTTTCCGCGCCGCAGACCTGACCGACGATGCGCTTGCCAAGGTTGAAAAGCAGGGCGGTGAGCCTGCATTGGTCGACGGCAGCGGCTACAGCACCGGTTATCTCACGGTATCGCTCGGCGATGTCTATTTCACCGATGTAAACAGCCTATATCGCGTTCCCAAGTAGTTCGTGGGCCGTCACGTCTTCCTTCTGCGCACAGACGAGCGGGAGCTTGAGGGCAAGCTCGGTGGTCAGGTCCATTGCTTCGTCCTTTTCACCCTGCCGATCCGTCGTCACCTGACAGGCAAGACCGACCGACGCCGCTTGGCTGTCGAACAGCGACAGACTCAGCGTGTCCAGCTTGGCCCCGCTGTCTGCCAACCGCAAAACTACACTCGGGGTATCGACGGGCATCCGCAGCAGTTCGATGTCGATCTGGGCTCGCTGCTCGGGCAGAAGCCGCGGCACTGTCCGCAAAAGCCAACGCGAAATCAGAAGCGAAAGATCGCTGCGCGTCGCTTGCACTGTGATGGCCGGCTGCTGTCTGGGCGGCTTGCGCAGATCAAACGTCTGAGTCGCACCGCCATCGCGCAGTCGCACTGTCAGCGGAACGCGCTCGGCAAACAACTGATACAGATCGAACAGTAGAGGCAGAAGTGGCACCGTGGTCTGCGTCGTCGTCCCACTGCTGACGTAGCCGCGCATCGCACGCACCACGTCGTGGGCCCGTCGACCGCCTCGCTGCAAGAGATCGACCATTTGGCGCAACTCGGTCAGCATCGCCAGCGCTTCCGTGCGCACGTCGTCGGCGATGGTGTCATCTTGTGCCGTGGTCAGCAGTTTGTCGCCAAGCTCGTGATGGGTTTCGCAAAGTGGTTCCAAGAGCGCGACCATGCTGCCGACCGGATTGTTGATCTCCGACGTGAGACTTGCGACAACCGATCCAATCGCCGCGAGCCGTTCGCGGTGGAGCAGCTCGTCTCGGGCCCGTCCAAGTGACACCAGCGCTTGCTGCAGTTCGCTGTTGCGGCGGGCCAGATCCGCATTGCGGCGCGCGACCTCGCCTTCCAACTGAAGATTGAGTTCGGTACTGGATCGCAGGCGGTCGAGGAGCGCTCGCCGCAGACCTTCCAGTCGCAAAAGCACCGTCCACAGCTCGCCGGGCAGCGGTTCACTCAGCAACAGGCGATTCCATTCCCCGCGGGACAGCGCCAGGACCTGCTCGCGCAGCCGCAAAAGCGGACGGACCCAGCCCGACCAGACGAGCAGTGCCAGCCAGCCAGCCAGCGCGAAAGTGACTCCGAGGACGAGCTGCCACATCAGCGAGAGCCATACACTGTCCTTGCGCCCCCGTGAATGAAAAAACACTGCGCTTTCGCCGCCCATTCGGTAGCGCACTCAGCCAGTTCGGTTAATATAGGGCACATGAAATCCACACTCTTTTCTGCGTGTGCTCTCGTCGGAGCAATGGCGATTCCGGCTGCCGCTTCTGCGCAAAACTGCGCGGTTCATTTTGCCGCAGGTTTCGGAAGCGTCTCGGGATCGGTAGCCAAGGCCACGACCCAGCCCGCTGCCGACGTGCTGGTGGACCAGGCGTTTGGTCCGCGTCCACAGCACTGCGAAGCCGGTGCCTACACCTCATTCCTTGAACAGTTTGAAAACTTCGGGCGGACGGCGATCCGCACCGCGCAACCGACGCGCGGGAGCAAAGCACCGATTGCGCCGGTGAAGGAAAACCAGCTGCGGCTCGCGATTTCGATCGTAAACAAGATGTCGCCGCAGAAAGTGCCGCTCGCCGATTCCAAGACCGCGCCCAGCCAGTGGCGTCAGGTGCGCAGCAATCTCAACGCGGTGGCTGATGATGCGGGCAACACGCCGATGATGGTGCAGTTTCTGGACGCAGTGGGCCGCATCAGTCCGCCCGGCCCGATCGAAGAAGTCGTGACTGTGGGGCAGGGGGCTCCCTCCGGATCGTCGGTTGCTACGCCGGGCATCAGCGCGCCTCCGGGTGGCGTGCAGCAAGTTCGGGTGCCGCTGGTTCCGCTTCCCTCGTGGGCCGTCATCAAGCTGTACGAAGCGCGCGACCTGTGCAAACCGCAGGATATCGCGGGCATTCAGCTCCGTTTGCAAGACGTGATCAACTGGATGGAATCAAACACCCAGCCGCCGCAGTAGTCCGTCGTTCTGCTCGACGCTCGCTCCGCAGTCCTTTTCCTTCCCGCAGACCGCCTTTTTCCGCAGCGCCCCGCGTGTTCTATGGTCCGTTTTGGTATTCCAAAACTGGAAACCAGGTTGCGTATTTAGGCATTCTGTACGTTTCATTTCACGTTTGACCGCGCCGAAACTGCGAACTACGATCGAGGGATAACCCATCATTTGGATTACTCCTCCATGAACACGTACAGGCAGATCCGCGCAAACACGCTATCTGGTTTTGGTTTTTCCTTGGTCATGGGAATTGCTTCCCTGGTCGGCTGTTCGGGGGCGACCGACACGACGCCGACACCGACGCCAGCTCCGCCCGATATGGCGCTTCAGTACAGTTACACGCCGGCAACGATCAATCAGATCGATACCGATCCGGGAAATGGTCCCTTTGGGAATGCGGTCCGCGTGGTGCTTGATCGCGTCGTGGCGGTGTCCAAAGTGGACAAATACGTAAACTCCGCGAACCAGCAGTGTCGCTACCAAATTTGGGTGCAAGATCCAGCCTGTACGGTGCCACCGTGCGGTATGGTCGTAAAGGCAATTGGACCGATGGCTCCCAGTGCTACCTCGACGGGAAAAGACTGTCCGGCAGCCAGCGCGAGTGGGACTCTGCTTGATACGATCAGCCGCGGCGACAACGTCCGCGTGCGTGGCAAGATCGTGGTGGAAGTCGACAGCACGACACCGATGACCGTGGTCGAACATCAGCTGTTTGTCGAAACGCTCGACATCTTGACACCGGACAAGTCGATAAACCCGGTTGTGATCACAGACCCGCTCGTCTTTGCGCAGTTTGTCACCCACAAAGGAACGACCTGGAACAAGTATGAAGGCATGTCGGTGACGCTCCAGCCGACGACAGGAAAGCTTCAGATTGCCACCATCAACGGTGGCGGATTTACCACCACGCCGGGTAACACCGACTGGGGCAATACCTTCGATTCCGATTACTTTCCGTCCGGTTCCACCGCATTCCCAACCGTTGGCAGTACGTACACCTCGATCTCTGGTGTGGTCTCGACTCGTCACGGCGGGGAAATCATGCCGGGCAGGAACAAAGACTTCGTTCCGTAGTGAAGCGGGCCGATTCCCAAGCGATTCCGAAACTACTGGGACGGTTTCTTTTGCGGAACCGCCGCTTGGGTCGTCTTGGGAATCGGAATGTGCAGCCACAAAGGCAGCTTGCGATCGTTGTCAAAGACGATCACGATGTGCTTCTTGTCGTCGCTGAGCGAGATTCCTTCGGGCTTTAGTCCCAAAAACCTGCGCAGCATCACCACAGATCCATCGGGCTTCCGCCACCACAGCGCACCACCCCCATCGGGCGGTCGTTTTTTCGGACTGTTGCCCAGGATCAAAAGCGAACCATCGGGCAAAAATCCCATGTCCGAAATTCCTTCCGTTACGGTGCCACCACCTGCCGCGGCTTCCACAGCGAGCGGAATGTCGGCAAACTTGCTGATGCGACCTGCTGAAATCGCACCGTCTTTCATCGCCGAAAGTACATCGCGCACTTTGAGCACAATCGCGGCGCCTGACGCAGTCTGAGGCGCTTTCAAGCCGACGTACAGCTCGCCGCCGTGATAGGACAGCGCTTCGATATCGACGGAATCGGAAGGAATCACGCCCGCTTCGACGATGGCTCCTGCCAGATCAAAAGATCCCAGGATTTTCAGGGTACGTCCCACCAGCGTGAGCTGGAACAGCCGACGCCGTGCAGCTTTGACGTGTCCCTTTTTGTTTTCCGAGTGCGAAGTGGCCAGAAACAGTGTGTCATCCGGACCGGAACAGAGAGCCTCTGCATCGTTGAGTTTTTCGATTCCTGCAATCGGAATCGGCGTCTCATCGAAGACTCCTTCGCGGCTGAGTGCAAAGATCCACGGCGCGTGATTGGTGCCTTTTTCTTTGAGCCCGGTATCGTCGCTGACGACAAGATAACGGGAAAGTGTCGGATTCCACACCACACCCGAAGCTTCCGGCATACTGGTGATGGCCAGCAGCGATTCCGGAACGCGCAGCGGCGTCGGATCATGTCCCAGCGCCAGCGCCGCCAGCAAAATCCTAGCGAGGAGTGACACGGAAGGCCTCGCCTGGTAGTAGTTCCATCGGCTTGTCGACTTTGACCACGATCCGTCTTCCCCACGCTGGTACTGATGGAGTCGGACGTGAACGGATCGGAACTTCTTCTATCAGCGGTCCAAGTTCCACCACCGTTCCGTAATGCGGCGTCACGACCACGCCGGTTTTGCGCAGGACGATGGCACGGCCCAGCGGAAAGTTTGTCACCTGTCGTTCTGGAACATAGGCCACAACATGTCCTGGGCGCGTGGTCACAACGGTCAGAATCGGCGTTCCGGCTCCCACGACATCGCCTGGGCGAAGCACAATGGTTCCCACCGTTCCATCGACCGGAGACTTGAGTACCAAATCCGCGAGCTGCTGATCCAGCTCCGCAAGCTCTGCTTCTTTGACAGACACCGCATTGCGGAAGGGTCCGAGTCGCTCTTCCAAGCGACGATCTTGATCCGTCTTGGGCCGCGGACGCAGTCCCATCAGTTCCTGATCTCGCACGGTGCCCAGCGGTCGGGACGACAAATCGGCGGACAGCGACTTTTTCTGTCGCTGTGCCGCTTCGACTTCCGCGGCGCGCACAAGCTGATCCCGCTTCAAGGTATTCAGCCGCTTGAGCTGCCCAGAGTATTCGCGCAGCTCGGCTCGCATCCTCTGCACATCGGCGTAGGCGCGCACCGCTTGGATCTGACCGCGCATCAAAAACGAAGCTTGGACATCCTGCTCGGCGACCAAGTTGGCTTTCACCTGGTCCAGCTCTGCCACGACGCGCGTTCGCTTGAGCTGCAAGTTTTTGTCGTCCAGGCGCGCCAGCACATCGCCTGCTTTGACTTTTTGGCCCAGAACGACCGTGACTTCGCGAAGTCGCGCGGTCTGTAGCGGCGCGATCTGATGGATCACTTCCTCTGCATAGCCAATGGTTGTCCCTGGACCGACGGTGAATCCGTGTGACAAATACCAAAAGCCTGCCAGCGCCAAAGCGATGAGCAGCCACTTCGGAATCCTGCCTATCAGGTTCCGTATGGATTCCTTAAGGCTCAATCGTTGTGTCCTGCATAAGGAGAGTGGCTCCGCTTATGCCCGGAATTTCGCCAATGGACTGCAAGATCAGTGCCTTTTCCGACGCATCACGCAGGCGCAGGTGATAGGAGTGCTCTTGCGTTCCTCCTCCCAAGTCACGCGCGTTGATAAGTACAAAGCTGGGCGCATATTTTTGCAGCACCTTGCTTAGCGTTTTCTGCTGGTTTTCCCCCGTCGCCACTTGCAAGCGCAGCACGGCGTTCCACATCCGGCGCGTACCAAAGTCTGAAAACGACAGATACGCCATCGCTGCACAAAACACCGCGGTCCCGAGCATCGCGACTGCAAATGCCAGCACGCCACACGCGACGCCAACGCTCAGTGCGACAAATGCGAACATCAAGTCGCGGGTGTCTTTGAGCGTCGAACGGAAACGAATCACGGTGAGCGCGCCGACAAGTCCAATTCCGCGCGCGACATCATCACCAATCGCCAGCATCACCAGCGCTGACACCACACCCGCTATCGCCAGCGTGTTGGCAAAGCTCCGCATGTACGAAAGACCGGAATACGTGGCGACGTAGACCCATGAAATGGTCATCGACAGGGCAAATGCCAAAAGCAGCGCCGCCAGCGTGATGTCCCAGCCGATGCGCGTATCCATGTCAGACTCTTTCTCCCTGCGGTGGGGGGGCCGCCTGCGCGAGATCCGGCCCGATCAAGCCGTCACCGCCCAGCGCTTCCAGGCTCATCGCCATCACGTACTTGGAGCACGCCGATAGCTGAAGCTGCAGCCGCTGCACCATGTCGGACACCCAGCGTGGCGCAATGTTTTTGAACTTCAGCTCTGCCAGCGTCGGTGCTTCCGGCTGATAGTTCATCTGTCCGCACAAGTGAACCCAGGCTTTCGGATCCCCCTGAAGCGTTGGTCCGCGCGCCGGTTGGTAGCAGATGTCGCGGTCAAATGTGAGCCGAACGCCCTCCATCGAATCAATCGACGTAAAGGCCTCGCGCGAGCAGGTGATCAGCACTTTGGGCGACGCCTTGAACACAATCATCAGGTACAGAAAGTGTTCGAGCGTCTTCATCTCTGCCGGATTCTTCAGCTTGAGACCTTTGGGAATTTCGCCCCGCAGCAGCGCTGGCACTGCATCCATCGGCACCACGGCGCGATCTTTGAACGTCACCCGCTTGATCTTCCGCTTCACTTCGAAATAGGCATTCCCCGACGGTGGATTTCCATAGGCACGGATGCGTAGCTTGGGCCGGTCGGGGGTTTTTTGGACATGCAGATCCAAAAAATCCAGGTCGTCCGAATCCAGATAAAGCGACGTGTTGCGCTGGCCACCCAGAGCAAAGTCATCGCAGCGCAGATGCGGTGCCGTCAGCGTGCGCATTGCTTGCACTTGCGCATCGGTCAGCCAGTACTTGTACTCAAAGCGTTCAAAGGAGATGGGAGCGGCTTTCATGACCGACTCTCCTCTAGTGGTTGTCCCACCGCCGCTTGGAGCGCCAGCCACGCGATCCGGAACGCGAGCCGCGCATCGAAGTAATCTCGCTGTGCGCGCAGTGCGGTTTCTTCGCCCGCAAGGAGTGTGACCAGATCAATCTGTCCACCGCGCAAAGACAGCTCCAAAAGCTGTTCGTGTTCCGCCAAGATCGGCAGCACTTCGCGCTCATAACGCAAAAGCACACTGCGCCGGACTTGCAGCGCTGCGTAGGCGTTAAACACCGACTGTTTCAGGATCAGAAACTGCGCTTCCGCAAGCCCGAGCGCGAGATCAACCTGCGCCGCTGCTTCCTGGATCGGCCCTTGATTTTGGTTGAGGACGGGCAGCGGAATTTCGATTCCTAGCAGCACTTCGTCCGGATAGTTCGTCGACGTGGTGTGCCGATAGCGCGCGCTGATTTCAAACCATGGCCAGGCCTTTGCACGTTCGGCCCGCAGCGCATGTTGACGCTGGATGATCTTCGAGTGTGCGGCTTTGAGCGCCGGTCGGGCCGCCAGCGCTTGTTCGGCCAGGGCATCGGCAGAAGGAAGGCTCGCGTGTTCCAAATCGACTGGAAATGCGCCGCGCAGCTTGACCGGGGATGCGGTCACTTCCCCGATTTGGGTGCGCAGATCGGACTGTGCATCGACCTGGCGCAGAAGCAGTGCATCGCGATCGCGCTCAATCGCCAACAGCGAGAGCTGCACTTGATTGAGCTCGATCCGCGTCGCCCCGCCGTGCGAAAGCCGGGTCTTGTAAAGCTCCAGCACGCGCTTGCGCAGGCCGATCATCTGCTCGCACACCGCGAGCTGTTTTTTCAGCATCAGCAAAAGCGAATACGTGCTGCGGACTTGGTTTTGGATAAGCCACTCTTGCTCGGCGATCTCGTGATCGACCTGTTCCAGATGCGCGCGCGCAAGTGATCGATTGGCCGCGTAGACGATAGGCTGTGGCGGAGCCCACTTCAGCGTCGCTGCCGCGCCCATGTCCGCCCCAGTTTGCACATGGACGAGCTGAAGCTGAAACGCCGGATTGGTAATCATCGAAGCGGTCACCACTTGTCCTTCCGCCACCCCGCGCTGTCGCCGAAATGCACGCAAGTTGGGATTGATCCGAAGTGCCCGCAGCACCGCTTCGTCTTCCGTCAGTCCGTCCGCTTCGGCTTCCACCTTCGCGCTTTGGACCTCTTGGCTCTTTGTCAAGGGGCTTTGCGCGTCGCTCTGTGTCTGTGGTTCCGCCATCGCCGGTTTTTTGGCCGCTTTCGGGGCCGCAAAAACCTGCGCGCAGCAGATCAAAACAGAAACGAAGACAACGCCGCGCCACATGGTGAACCTACATGCTCAGAATGGCCCCTGCTCCCCTGGGACTTGGAGTGGCCACCGACTGAGACTCAGTATTCACATTATACAGGTAACAAAACGGTGACATCTAGACGGTTCTTACGAGAGAGAACCGAATCTGGCGTCTGATTGCATGGCGGCGATGTGATTTTGCGCGCCGGTGTTCTTACATCGGACGCAGACGACCGGTTGGGATGATCTGCTTGTACACAGATGCGCTCTGCCAGAGCAGCTTGGCCGCGGCGTTTCCGGTGCCCTCAAAGTACTCGAGCGTGACGGTCACGGGCGTTCCCGCGGTCAGCGCGATGGTGCCGCTTGTTTCGACGGTGCCTGTCTGGGTCGCCCAGTTGTTTATGACCTGCACGCCGTTTACCCACAGCCGGACGCCGTCATCTGCTTGCGTGAAGAACGTGTACGTTTCGCTGTAACGTGGCACCACTTTGCCGGTCCAGCGGATCTGGAAGTTGTCGGCAGGAACCAGCGGATCGGGAGTGCCACTGGTCCAGTCGTAGTTAACCGTCGGTGTAACTTTCGATGTCTTCAGTGTTGCTTTGGCAAAATCGCGCGTCGTGTCACCTGCCGCCGTCTGGTACATGTCTGCTTTCAGACCGCAGGTTGTCGCCGTACACGTCGCTTCGTCGCCGAAATCGAGCACGTCGTTGTGACGGTAATCGCCAAACGTCTGCATGCCTTGTAGCTCGGTGTAGAAGTTGCAAATGCTCGCTGCTGCCGGGGACGCCACGTAGTCCGAAATGCTAAACGTCGTCGCTGCTTGCAGCACTTTGCTCTTCCACGACGCCGGATTCAAAACGCCCGTGGCATCCAGTTCCAAAAGACGCGCCCGCAGCTCGTTTCGGAACACCTTGATAAACGCATCTTTCCAGCGGTTGTACTGGCCGTTTCCTTCCTCGCCCCAGAAGAACGACCGACCCCCTTGCCAGCCTAGCGCTTCGCCCCACTCGCGGTCTTTGTCCTGCGGAATCAGAAGCCACTTTCCGTCGGAAGCACGCTGATACAGAAAGTGATTGTGGAAGCCTTCATCCCACGGCTCGGCCCAGTTGCGGATCGCGATGTAATCGATCATCTTCTGGGTGTCGAAGTTTGCGACCAAAAAGGCTTTCAGTGCCGTGTAATCCCCCGACGCCACCGCCGCTGCGCGCAGCGTATTGAGCGTTTCGATGGTGGTCTGCAGCTTCTTGTTGTTGTCCCAGTTGTATGTCTTGCGATCGTAGGTGTACTTGTAGCGATCATCGATCGTCCACTGGGGACAGGTGGTGTTAAGTCCCAGCGTCGTTTCATCGGAAACGCCCCACGGACCTTCCACTGCACCCGCGTTGCCGTCGGCTTTGAACAGGTCGCCCACGCGCTCACCTGGCGCACGATATCGCTTCATCATGTCGCCATCGATGTGTTCGATGTCGAGCATGTAGTGGTAATACCCGCCGTTTAGGTTCAACCGGACAAACTTGGCTCTTTGCACCGGGACGTTGACAGAAGGATCGCCGTAAATGAGCTGTCCGACGGCGTCATCCAGTCCGGGGCACGCTTGATTGAGCTTGTTTAGCACCATCTTGCCGCGCTTTCCCTCAAACTGAGCGTAGTTTGGGAAGTCGACTTTCCAGCTCAAGATGGTGTTTGCGGGACGATCGGCGCGCGGATTTATCGTCGTCTTGGTGATGTCAAAACCGATTCCGTTTGTGCGGTTCCAGCGGCTGCCTTCGTAGCGGGTCATCACGTCGTAGACCACGCCATCGCTGACAAACACCGCGGGCACCATCGCATCCCACGACGCACGGAGCATGCAGCGGTTTGCGCTGCTTCCCCCAGGCGTTACGCGCTTGTCATCTGGCGTCGGCCAGTTGACGTTGTCGTACATCTGGTTCCAGTTTTCTTTTTTGATAAAGACGTTGTACGCGGGGGCCGTCGATGCTGCCGGCGGCGACACAAAGTACGCCCAGTGCGTGAGCGGATCGGACGGACGCGGCGAAATCACTTCCGAGCCGCTGCCTTTGTCGACCAAGATTCGATAGCGAACGATCGAGTTGTTCGGCTGTTTCGGCACCGTCGCTTCATAGAAGCCGTTGTTGTTTTGCAGATCGACGGTGGTGACTGGCTCTCCGGTGGCTTGCAGGTCATCGACAAACCACTGAAGCTGCGGCTTTGTAAACGGAGCCAGCGTTGAAAACACCACGCTGACTTTCACTGTGTCGGCTGATCCAATGACCAGGTTTCCACTTGTCGGCGTCACGGTCTTGCGGGTGACAATCGTGGGCGGTGGGCCGCTCTGGCCGTTCGCTTGCCCCGGATTTGCGCCATCAAGCGGAGACGGCACCCAGTTCGACAGCTCGCTTGTCGGCACGTCGTAGCTTACGCGCTGGAGCGAAATTCCTTTGTACTGGTGCGGCGCGCTCGTGATGGGGGTCGGCAGGAGCGCCAGCCATTCATCGTCGGCACCAAGTGCATCGGCACCAATCGACCACGGAAACTGATCGGTGTACTGAAACGAATCCTGCGTGACGCTGCTGGGGTCGACCAGGTTTACGACCGCGCCGCCATTGTCCAGTTCCCCGGCGTAGTCTCCCAGCACCCGATCGGTGGACAGGTTGTAACTGCTGACAGAGACGAGAGCCGCCTTGTTTTTGGCGATCACCACGTAGCCCTTGGCCGCGATCTGGGTTCCGGCTGGGAAGGCAAACTGCACCGCCCCCGTGAGCTGCCAACCCGACAGATCCACCGCCGCATCGGATCGGTTGTAAAGCTCGATAAACTCGTGGTTTTCGACGTAGGCGTTTTCCATCACCGGGTGGTACATCACTTCGGAAAACAGCACGCTGGGCTTCGCCATCGTCGGAGGTGGCGTCGGTGGGACATCGGTCCCGTTCATGCTTGTCCCGTCAGAACTACAGGCAAAAGACAGAGTTGCGATCACAGAAAGCAACCAAGGCTGCCACCTCTTCGATGTCCGCTTGTTCATGGATAAGCCTCGACAAATTGGTTAATAAGAAGGCGCGATTCATCATATCACGGTGGGGCTGTCTGTTTGGTCAAGACTCGACGGAAAGCTCCGACAACTGTGTACCGATCGGAACATCTGCCAAGACAAGCTGCGATGGGCGCACCTGCCGGCCAATTTGCTCGCAAAGACCACAGGCTACCGATGCGTCTAGACCGCTTGTGTTCCCTTTCGCAATAATTCCCTACCGTGGCAAAGTTTCGTCTGATCGATCGCCTCCGTTACAGCTTGGACGCGACCCTTTCACGCGGTCCAGGTGGTCTGATTGGCTGGCTGTTTGTGCTGGGTGGGCTGCTCGCGCTGCTGAGCGCCGCGTTCATCACCGCTACCGCCAGCGCTCCTGCCGGACCTTCTGGCGTGCGGCCCGGCTTCTTTCTCTTGTTTTGGCAGGGCTTTCAAAAAACGCTCAACCTAAACGTCGGCATCGGATCGCTTCTGTATGTGATCGGTCTGCTTCTGCCGACGCTCGGAAGCCTGTTCATCGGCGGTATTTTCATCGGTCTTTTGACCGGCGGAATCCAGAACCGAATCCGCAATCTGCGCAAAGGCCGATCGATGGTGATCGAAAAAGGCCACATCGTGATCTTGGGCTGGTCACCGCAGATATTTCAGCTCATCGGCGAGCTGGTCTTGGCAAACGCCAACAAGCGTGATGCCTGCATCGTGGTGATGGGTGAAAAAGACAAAGTCGAGATGGAGGACATCATTTTGGAAAAAGTGCCCTCGCTCGGCAGCACGCGGATTGTCTGTCGCACCGGCAGTCCGATAGACCTTATCGATCTAGCGCTTGTGAATCCTGATGATGCCCGCGCGATCATCATTTTGGCGCCCGATGTCAAAGATCCCGACGCGCAAGTCATCAAGACCATGCTCGCACTTTCTCGTCGGCAGGGCAGTGCGGAAAGCGGCTGTCCGATCGTGGCGGAAATCCGCAACCCGCGCAATCGTCCGGTGGCCGAGCTGGTTGGCAAAGCGCGCGTCAAAGTCTTGCTGGTTGATGAAATCATTGCTCGCATCACCGTGCAGACCTGTCGGCAGGTTGGCTTGTCTGCTGTCTATGCAGAGCTGCTGGGTTTCGATGGTGACGAGCTGTACATCGCGCAAGAACCACAGCTTGTCGGCAAGCGCTTCGATGAAGCGATGCGGCTTTACGAAGACTCCACACTGGTCGGCATTCAGCGCGAAGGAAAGAGTCTGTTTAATCCGCCCATGGACACCCAGCTTCGCAAAGACGATGCGGTCATCGCGATTTCGCGTGACGACGACACCGTGCTGCTTGCGAAGCAAAAGCCGCCAAGTCCAAACCAGGCCGCCATCTGTGCGCCAGTCAGCCATGGTGAATCGCCCGAGCGCACCCTGATCATTGGCTGGAATCGTCGGGCTCCTTTGATCGTGAAGGAACTCGATCAGTACGTCGCCCCCGGATCATTTTTGCTGATCGCAGCCGAGCTTGCCGATGGGGACGTTGTGATGGAAAAGCAGCGGCAACTGCTCAAAAATCAGACCCTTCAGTTTTGCAGCGGCGATACAAGTGATCGCGCATTCCTCGACGGACTGGATGCGCACACGTTTCATCATGTGATCACGCTCGGCTATTCCGACAGGCTCGGTCCGCAGGAAGCCGATGCGATTACGCTGGTGACGCTCCTGCATCTGCGTGATCTTGCGGAACGGCACGGCAACCCCTATTCGATCGTCAGCGAAATGTACGATCCCCGCAACCGCGAGCTGGCCGAGGTCGCGCGTGCCGATGACTTTATCGTGGGCGACAAGCTGGTGAGCCAACTGCTCGCGCAGCTTGCCGAAAGTCCACAGCTTCAGCTGGAGGAACTGTTTGATGCCGATGGTTCCGAAGTCTATGTGAAGCCGGCGGGGGACTATGTTCGGCTTGGCGAAGACATCGACTTTTATACCGTCATGGAATCCGCCAGTCGTCGCGGGGAAGTGGCGATAGGTTATCGAATCCTCTCCGAGCAGCAGAGTCGCCACTACGGAATGCACATCAATCCCAAAAAGTCCGATCGCATCACCTTTTCCGCCCAAGACAAAATCGTCGTGTTTGCGCACTCCTAGCACGTTGTGGCAAATGTCCTGCTCAGGTTGACGCGCTGCGGTTCAGAACAGGGCATGAAGACCCCTTTTCTGGATCGCACAAGCGCGCGAAACCCAAGTCCGTCCACAAGTCCAAGTCCATCGAAAAGCGAAAACCCTTCGCGCAGATGTTCCGCTTCGGTGTCGTGTACAGAAGGTGGCAGCGAGCTTCCGCTCGACGCGATTCCGATTCTGCCGGGGGGAACTTCATCGGTCATCCAGACCAAGTCGATCCAGGTTGGCCCAGCCGGCGATGCCTATGAACAGGAAGCGGATCGCATGGCCGAAACGCTGACTCGTTCGGGGTCTTCATCGGGTTCTCTTTCACCTGCACAGTCGTCACCACTTTTGACAAGTCCCCAAGGGATCTTGCATCGCAAGAGCGAAGACACTGCGTCCGCATCGGGGCAGACCACCCAGCTTGTTGGCGCGTCGAAGGGACAGCCTCTGCCCCAGGATCTAAAACAGGAGTTTGGCAGCAAGCTCTCTGCGGATCTAAGCGGCGTCCGGATTCACACCGATGCGCAGTCCCACGCCTGGAATCGCTCGCTGTTTGCGCGGGCCTTTACGTCCGGTCAGGACATCTACTTTGGCAAAGGGGAATACCAGCCAAACACGCAGGAAGGACGCAAAGTCCTGGCGCACGAGCTTACGCACGTCGGGCAGCAAAATCCTGGTCTTTTGGGGGCTCCCGTTTTGTCGGACCCAAGCCGGCTCGTCCGTCCGCTGCGCATCAATCCCAAGGACAAAAAATACTACAGCGATGTCGCGCCCGGACTGCACAGCGAATACTGCGCCGACACCGCAGAGGATTCCTTTCTGACAGCGACATCGAATGCCGGACTTGGCGGCGGTCACACGGCCATCTACATCGAGTATTTCAAAAAGGAAAATGGCACCGATGTGCCGCGCAATCTTCGTGTCGAGCTGTTTCTTGGACCGCGCGGAAGTGGCATCGACATCAGCATTCGTGATTACAGCTCGCAGGACATGCAGGCAAAGCTGTTTGAACTGGGCAGTCCGCACAAAAAGACCTGGAAAAAGAAGCGATCCGATGCCGAGTCCGCGCTCAAAAAAGCGGAAGACATTCAAAAGGGCCAAGCCGACTATACGTACTACCGGCTCGGGCGTGGTCCGACGCTGAAAAACCCGGTCCTCAACTGTGCGCGCTTCGGTCAGCGGGTTCTGCAAGCAGCAGGAATCGATCTCCACATTGGATCTGCCAAACTGCCCAGCCGGATCACCGATCCGACCCGTCAAAACGGCGCGATCAGCAACGTGTACACAAGTGCAGACCTGGCTGCTGATGCGCAAAGCTCGCTGCCGGATTGCTGTCGAAAGCGCTCCGAGTTTCTCACCGCGGCAAAGCGCGACCAAAACGATCGGTTTGGCTCTGCGCTGGCTGCTGCGGGCGGCTTTCTGTACCAGTACCACCAACATCCCGAATCGCTGCTGCGCTATCCGGCGCTGGTTGGTGCCATCGACCAGATCCACGACTACGTAAAGTCCACGTCCATCGAAGAGTTTGTCGAGCAGCGCCGCGATTCCACAGCGACCGTCCCTGGGAGTGCGAGTCTGGACTTCATTCGCAAAGAGCTGCATCCGGCGCTGCAGAGCGAGGTCGAACGTCTACGCAAGGAAGTCTCTGCCGAGCTAAAGGATCTCGATGATGCGGGGGCGCCACGCGGTGCGCATGCCAAGATTGATTCCGCGCTCAAGACCGCGATGTCTCGACTCGATGAACTGATGGCGTTTTCCACATCGAAAGAGCTGGTCGCGGCGCGGGTCAAAAACACGCTCAGCAAAGGCGGACAGCTTCAGGATCGCAAGTACAACCAGATCATGACGCAAGGTGAATATCCCGCCCTCATTGCCAACTGGGGATAGCCCAGCTGATCTGTGTCGATGGTCTTTTGGGGGCGGGCGTGTGGGGATGATCGGTTTGGTTACGGATCGGTCTTTTCCCACGCTTTGCCGCGCAGCTTGAACTTGTCCGGATAGTTTTTGTCATCGTCGCTGGGCGAGACCTGGCGCTTGACGACCGGCTCGCCATTTTTTTCTTCCACCGCCCACTTTTCGTCCCACTTGCCGTTGCGATTCAGATCGACTTTCGCCCGCACATACTTTCCACCTTCGGCATACAGGTTGACTTTGTAGGGACGATGGGGCGTTGCGTCTTTTGCTTTGTCCGCTGACGGAGGCTGCGAAAGCAGGTGGATGATTTCGTCATCAAAAGGACGCAGCGGGACGATCGCATGACCGCTGGCCGTGGTTTTTTCCGCTTCGGCTTTCGGCGCCGGTTTGTCTTCTTCCTTGGCCGGTGCGGGCGGAGGGGTTGGTGGGGCAGGGGCCACGGGCGCCGCGACAGCAACCGGGGCTGCGGGCTTTGGCGGCGGCACCGTTTCCGACTTGGCAAAGTAGTACATCGAGCCAAACAGACCCGACACAGCGCCGCCCACGATCAAGTTGCGAAAGGTTGTAAATTTCATGTCTGCCCTTGTGCGTGATTCCCAGCAGGGGATGGCTTTCGCATCAGGCCGCGCTCGATGGGCACCGTGCAGTAACACAGCGGATACGGACAGGGCCGCGGCGCCAGAAACAGTGCGAAAGAGTCCGACAGAAAATCCCCCAGCCGTTCCATTTTATGCCGACGGGCCGGATAACAGCGATAGGCCACACCGCGGTCGTCGAGAATGAAGTAGCGCGCGCCCGACCAGCAGGGTTCGCCTGTGTACACATGGGCGAGCTGGCCGGTGCGATTGTGCCCGCCGAGCGAAACCAGCTGCTCGCGTTCCTGCTCGCTGTATTCGATGATTCCACCGTCGATCTTTTCGGGCTGGATCTTGAACGTGACCCCGGCTTGCGCAAACTGGCTGGCCAAGTGGACCAGATCAGGAATCGCTTGCCGGGTTGCGACCGTGGTGACGTTCAGGCTCGGTGGTGGCAGGCTTTCATCGCGGGCCGCAAGCAGCGTGTCGCGCATCCACTGCGCCTTCTGAATAAACGCCGCGACATCGGTCACATACTCGCGGTGCAGGCTGCATGAAAACACGCCCACCCGTCCTCGCGCCGCGTCGACAAACTCGCGCAGCTTGGCAACACTGGCCGAAAAGTTGGTGACAATCGAAATCCGGTGTCCGATCTCTGCAAGCCCTGCTGTGATCTCGTGAATCGTTGGATGCACAAACGGTTCACCACCGGACATTTTGATTTCCCAACGTCCCGGCAGCTTGGCAAAGCCGGCCAGAAAGCGCGGCGTGTCCCGGCTCCAGCGTCCGCGATCTTCCATGAATCGCTGCGTGCAGTAGCTGCATCTGTAATTGCACGCGGTGTTGATGTTCCAAGACACCACACCTTCTGCGGGAATCGGCGGCGCCAACGTCATGGTTTCCTCTGTTACCGAGACTGCATCGCTCGTTGCGACATCCGCAGCGACTGCGCCGGAATCAGGTCTTCGGCGTGGGACTTCGGATCTTCGTTGTACTTGCGCTCGGCTTTGCGGATTCCTTCGATCATGCCGCGGTTGGCGGGAACAGTGCAGGGACAGATGCCATACGGACACGGTGATGCGGTTTCCCACAGCGTGAGCGTTCCGGAAAACACGTTGCCCAAAAAACCCTGCTTGTGCCGTCGCGCTGTGCGGCAGCAGTAGCCGTCGCCGTTTTGCAAAAGGACAAAGTATTCGACCCCGGCGTAACAGAGTCGGCCTTTGTAGCTTGGGGCCATGTTGGCGCGATCCGGTGTTGGATCTTCCCCCACCAAGTCCCGAATCAGCGCCTGTTCTTCCGCTGAATACGTTGCGATTCCGCCATCGACTTTCATGATCTGCGGAAACAGCGTAAGCCCCGCGCGTTCCAGAACATCACGCGCCGCAATCACCTGGGCAATCCGTCCCGGCACCAGCACGCTGTTTATCGAAAGATGGGCCCGCGGGTCCATGGTCTGTTTCAGAATCAGCGCCTTTTCGACAAAGCTCTCGACGGTCGTAAACTCCAGGTGCAGACTCGCCGACACCACCCCGAGCCGTCCTTGGGTCAGCTCGGCCAGCCGCGTGATGTATCCAATCGGCGCCGACAAGTTGGTCAGCAAGCTGATCGTGTGCGGTGTCTTTTCGATAAGACCCGGAATGATCCGATCCATAAAACCGCGGAAGGCAAACGGCTCTCCGCCGGTCATTTTGATCTCGAAGCGCGTCTTTAGCTGCGCAAAAAAATCGAGAAACTGCTCGACCTCTGCAGGACTTGGATGTCCTTGCCGATACACCTTGCTCTGGATGCAGTAGGAACAGTCGTAGTTGCAGATGCCGCAGACCTGCCACTCGATCGTCGGACTCCGCGTCATGGCTTGCGGCCTGTGACTTGGTACAGGCGCTCCTGTGAAAACGCCTGGGCAAAGCGCTGCGACAGCGTGTGATTCATGTTGAACTTGCCGCACTGGTGACAGGCCGGAAAATACTCTCCGCGACGGAGCTGCGCGCGAATCTGGTTCCAGCGCGGGCCGTCCCACAGATCGGGAAACGAACCATCAGACAGATTCCCAATCACCACTTCCGGACTACAGCAGTACAGCACGGTGCCATCGACCAAAATCCGCGCGTAGGAATAGCCCATGAAGCAGCCGATGTCTTCGATCGGGGCCGTTGCTTCTTCCCCCGCGCGGAGCTGATCCGCAAACACAGCAAAGTTGGCGGTCACGTTCAGCCGTTCGGCTTCCTGTCTGGCCGCAGGCAGCCACTCTGCCATCAACTTCTGCCGCTGTTCATCGCTTATCCGGACTGCTTCGGTTCCCTCGCGCAGAGACGCCAGCTTGAAGTTCACTTGCTCTGCTTTGTATTCCGCAGCTTGGCGAATCATCGCCACCAGCTCGTGCGCATTTTCGCGGCAGATCACATGGATGTGCTTAAACCGCCGTCCGGCTTCGCGAAACTGCGCCAGCATGGCAAGCACCCGCTGCCACTCATCGTTTACAAAGCTAGGATGGAATGCGCGATACGTCTCTGCGCTTGCCGCATGCAGACCAATCAGGAGCTGATCGACCCCCAGATCGACAATCCGCTGCGGCTGGGCGGCCACCAAGTTGGTGATGATCGTCAGGTGCAGACCGCGCCGCTTGACCTCGGCAATCATGTCATACACCTCGGGATGGGTGAACGGTTCGCCCATTCCTGACAAGATCACCGCCCGCAGTCCGCCGAGCTCACTCACTTCGTTTAGGATGTCTGTTACCGTCGCTGCGTCGATCCGCTGCCGTTTCCAGCGCTGCGGTCTTGGTACAGTCAGGTGCGGCGAGTGATCCCAGCACGTCACGCAGTTTGTATTGCAGCCATTGGTGATGTCGATGTGCAGCGTATCCGGTCCCGTCACCGGCCTGCCCAAGTGCATTCCCAGAAGCCGTGGATCGACACGCTTCATGACAGCTTCCTGATGGCAGACGTGACCAGATCGGAAAGTGATCCGCCGCTCTGATCATCGGACTGGGCAACCGACAGCGCTTTGACTCCTTCGTACAAGTCAAGCTGACGGCTGCGCAGGGTGCCAAGCAGTCGTCGCAGCTCGGCCACCGCATCGGCAGTTGGCAGACTCCGTTCCTGCGGAAGCTGCTTGAGCAGAGACTGTGCGCCCGGCCAGTCCGAAAAACCCGCCAGGGACTGTAGAAGTTCCCCCATGGCCACACTTTTTTCGTCGAGCCCGCCGGTTCCGATCCGTCCCGCGAGCTGCCGAACCATTCGCACCAGCGCCGGCTGGGGCAGCGCGTACTGATGGGACAGTCGCAAAAGGCTCAGCGCTTCTTCGCAAGGAATCAGCTCGCTGGTTTCGCCGTGCGTGCTGCGCAGCACATGCGCGATTTCACAGACCTGCTCTATCGACATTCCTGATTCTGCAAGCTGTTCGATCAGCAGATCATCCACCGCTTCCGCTGCCGCCATCACTTTGGGGCCGGGCACAAGCAGAGCCAGCAGTTTCTGCGCCGCATCACGCGCGTGGTTGTGCGGTACAAGCGACTGTGCCGCCAGACTCGCCTGCCTGCGGACGCTGGGGTCCAGATACGAATCCACTGCGGCGCTCAGCTTGTACAGAAAACCGGGGCTGTCGATCGGAATCCGCAGGTGTTGTGCGGCACCGCGCTCCTCTGCCAGATCGGCGCGCTTGTCCTGTTCATCGGCGATTTTGTCCTGTGGCAAAAACACCGTGGGAATCCCGGCATACAAAAGCTCGTGAAATGAGTTATAGCCCGCCGAGCAGACCGCCAAGTCCATTCCCGACAGCAGCTCTGCCACGCCGCTTTGGGTCAGAAACGTCATCCGCGGGCCATGCAGGGAAGGTCCGCGGTACAGGGGGCCTGCGCCAATCACCAGATGCAAGTTGGGTGTAAGCCGCAGCGCTTCGCAGACTTTTTGCAGGTGCAGACTCGCGGTCCGATCCCCACCACCGCCCGCAGAGACATAGACCAAAAGATCATGTTCAGCGACGCCGAAGTGGGCCCTCACCTTGTCGCGCGGCCAACACTCCACTTTTTCACGAATCATCACCGGGCCGGTGTACTGAAGCTGTCCGCGCCGGATTCCTTTGAGCGTTCCTTGCGATTCCTCTTCATGTTCCGGAACCAGGATCAGATCGTACAAGGGAAGCATCGCGGCGAAGTCTGGACGCGATAGGAATTCTTCCTTCACCGACCGATGAATAAAGGCTTTGTGCTGACACAGATCCAGCGCCGACAAAAGCTCACCAAACGATCCGCGCGGAAACGTATCGACCAGAAACAGATCCGGACGCAGCAAGCCCAAGCTATGCCAGACCCACTGCTTGGCCAATGCCAGGTACGTCGTCTTGTCGATGCCGGTATCACCGATGATCGTTTTCGACGGCAGCTTGAAGCTCGCAAAGCGTTCGGAAAACAGCAGAGAGTCCGCTTCGCTGGTGGTAAGAAAATAAATTTCGGCGCGCAGATCCAGCACTTGGGTGTAGCGACGCAGCCAGCGATTGATGGCACACAGCCGCGTCAGGTGTCCGGCACCGGAACCATTGACCGCGTAATTTACGATCCGCAGTGGCGAAGGCATGGAATAGGAAGCTTAGGAATAGTCGCTGCTGCGTTCGTGGTGGTTGCCGCTGCCAATCACAGCGATGACGGCATCCCCGATGACGCCATCATCGTCCACGATCAGATCATCATCATCCACGTCTTCGACGATGCCCGACTTGTTCTGTTTGGGCCGACGGTATCTGTACGTGGGATGCAGCGCTTTGAAGCGCGCCACTTCATCGATGTAGCTCGCTTTGACTTTTCCGTCCGTGATGAGATCCCACCACAGAAAGTCTTCATCGAGCCGCCCCATTTCGTAGGCACCAAAGGCCAGGATGGCTGTCTGTGCGTCGCGCTGCCGGGCCAAAACTTCCTGGCTGCGTCGATTGCGTTCGGCAATTTTGGTCAGCTGGTCGGCGGAGATCCGCTGCGACGCATACTTGGGCCGCTGGTACTTGGTGATTTCGCGATCCAGCTTCTGAATCGTCTGTTCCAGCGCCGGTCGGCTGTTGTCCAGAAGCTGCGTCGATGTCTGGCGCAGATACTCCGCCTGTTTGCGCAGACCGAAATAGCGCTTCGCCATCGTTTCGACATCGTGGTGCTGGGCCAAGCGGTCGCCAATCGTCACAAAGTCGAGATCCGCCAGGTAGCGCTCCAGCTGGATGCGCGCTTCTTTGAGAAACTGCTCTGGCATCTTCGCCAGCTGTTCTTGCAGCCCGTGCCGACCTTCGGAGAGCGCCTTTTGTTCCGCCAGCAAGCTGTCATGTTCGCGCTCGATGGCGGCGCCACGTTCCACTTCCGCGCGCAGCTTGGAGAGCTTTTGGTCATACACCGCGACGCCATCTCTGGCCGCCAGGTACTCGCTGCGCACGTCCACAAATGTTTTTTCACCGCCAAATTTGGCGACGATTTCGTCCCCGGCTTTCCAGTCCGAAAAGTAGCTCAGGCGCCAGAACGGAACCGAATACTCCGGCAGTCCGTACTTGCTTTCCAAGAGCCGCTCCATCCGTGGGTGCTCGCAGCGGCGCAAGACCTCGCAAAGCGGCTCGCGAAACTCCTCCAGCTCGGCAATCTCGCGGGTCAGCGTGCCGGTCCGTGGTGCACGCAGAAGCAGCCGATTTTCAAACTCGGGCAGCCGTTCAATGTCATGTGCGCGCCGCTCAATCTGCACCGCGCGATCGCGGATCTGTTCCCCGAGCTTGTGCTGCGCTTTTTGCAGCTCGATCGCCGGATTCACAATCGCAAACGTCCGGTATCCCGAAAGACCGATGGCCGCTTCGATGCTTTCGGGCGTAAGCGACGGCAGCATCGCGGCAGCCAGCTCCGAAAGTGCGGTTTCTTGTCGGTTGACCAGGGACGACACCTCGCGCCGCGCCGCTTGTTGCTGCGTGTTGAGCTGCGCGAGCGTCTCTTTCATTTGATCACGCGCCTTTTGGGCATCGTGAACATACGTGACACTGCTGAAGTAGGCGGCCATGGTGGCTTACTCCCTGTTGCCGCGACGTCGTGTCGCCACCATGTCCAGGAAGCGCTCAGCGTACTGTCGCAGCTCGTCTTCGGTTGCGACGTCGTACTCATCGACCAAAAGAATGAACAGCTCGCCTCGGGCGATGCGCTGCTCAATCTTCGCGATGGTTTCTTGGCTTAGCTCGGTGCGGTCGCCGGCTTCGGTGGTGATGAACTCAAAGCCGACGCGGGCCACAGGGTCAAAACCATCGACGTGAAATGCAACGCCGTCTTCCGAAAAAGGCACGTTGTCGTGGATGTTGTAACCAGCGGCGAGGAAGGATTCCCGAAGGACGGCAGAGCCCTGCGATTCGGTGAGCATGTTCGCGTATGTTATCGCGAATGCCCACCGAGAGGAAGCCGGCGAAGGTTGGGGGATGTTTAGTTGTCGGGCTGAATCACCCAGGTCTCGCCTGAGCGGAGCAGCTTGGCGACGTCGCCTTTGCCGCGGCTGGCCTGCATCTGTTCGCGCTGCGCGGTCACCAGGTCTTCATACGGCGCACGGCTTACGTTGCGCAGCACGCCGACGGGCACTGGATAGTTTGGCCACTCCATCCGCGACAGCATGAACGCATACGACGGATTTTCAATCGTCTCGTCGTGGACAGCAATTTCGGACAGCGGCACTTGGCCGGCTCCGTCACCGACATCGACGACTTCGGGAACGAAGTTTTTGCCGATGCGGATGCCCTTGTCCTTGTTCTTGCCAAACAGGAGCGGCTTGCCGTGCTCTAGGTACAAAACCCGGTCGGCCTTGTGGGTCTTGTCGGTGATGTGGACGAACGCATCGTCGTTGAACACCGGGCAGTTTTGGTAGATTTCCAAAAGCGTCGTGCCTTTGTGTTCGCCCACGCGCTTGAGCATCGCCTGAAGATGCTGAATTTCGGTGTCGAACGAGCGCGCCACAAACGAACCTTCGGCACCAATCGCCAAAGACAGCGTGCTAAACGGGTGGTCGAGCGAGCCCGCCGGTGTCGACTTGGTCTTTTTGCCCATTTCCGACGTCGGCGAGTACTGACCTTTGGTCAGGCCGTAGATGCGGTTGTTAAACAGCACGATCTTGACGCCGATGTTGCGGCGCAGTGCGTGAATCAGGTGGTTGCCACCGATCGCAAGCGCATCACCATCGCCAGTTGCCAGCCACACCGTCAGATCGGGCCGCGCCAGCCGAATGCCCGTGGCAATTGTCGGCGCGCGTCCGTGGATGGTGTGAAAACCGTAGGTGTTCATGTAGTAGGGGAAGCGGCTCGAACAACCGATTCCCGATACAAACACGATCTTTTCCTTCGGGATGCCAAACTCCGGCATCACTTTCTGGACTTGCGCCAGGATCGAGTAGTCACCGCAGCCGGGGCACCAGCGCGGCTCTTGATTGGATACAAAGTCCTTCCGGCTGAGAGCCGGCTTGACTTGGGGGTTTTCTGTGGTGGACATCGACGATACCTCTTCCACTACTTTTGACCGCCGGGGCAGCGCTCGGCAATCGCTTGGCACAGCTCCGCGACTTTGAACGGCTTGCCCTGGATCTTGTTAAGACCTTCGGCATCAACCAGGTACTCCGCGCGGAGAATGCGGACCAACTGGCCATTGTTCATCTCGGGCACCAGCACGCGCTTAAAGCCCTTCAGATACGCCGCGAGGCGCGGGTTGAGCGGATTGAGCCAGCGCAGATGGACACTCGTGACCTTGTGCCCCTTGGTCTGCATCGTCTGAACCGCTTGCGTGATCGCGCCATACGTCGAACCCCAGCCCACGACCAACAGATCGCCTTCGGGCGGTCCGCAGGTGATAAGCTCGCCGGCTTCCACTGCCACCCCCGCGACCTTGGCCGCGCGGGTCTTCACCATCTGGTGGTGATTTTCCGGGTCATACGAGATGTTGCCGGTCAGGTTGTGCTTTTCGATGCCGCCGATCCGGTGCTCAAGGCCTGGCGTACCCGGACGGACCCACGCGCGCGCCAGCGTTTCTGGATCGCGACCGTAGACTTGGTAGCCGTTCGGATCGGTGCGGAACTGGACCGGGAACTTCGGCAGGCTCGACAGCTCCGGCACTTTCCAGGGCTCCGATCCATTTGCCAGGTAGCCGTCCGTGAGCACAAACACCGGCGTCATGTACTTGATGGCGATGCGGGCCGCTTCAATCACCGCGAAAAAGCAGTCGCTGGGCGTCATCGCTGCCAGCACCGGCACCGGACATTCTCCGTGACGGCCATAGATCGCTTGCAGCAGATCGGCCTGCTCCGTCTTCGTCGGCAGACCCGTCGAAGGTCCACCGCGCTGGACGTTCACTATCACCATCGGCAGCTCTAGCATCACCGCTAGGCCGATCGCTTCTTGCTTGAGCGAAACGCCGGGACCGCTCGTCGCCGTGACACCCAGCGAGCCTGCGTAGGCCGCGCCGATCGTCGATCCGACACCAGCGATCTCGTCTTCGGCTTGGAACGTGGTCACGCCGTAATTGAGGAAGCTGGACAGCTCATGCAGGATGTCCGACGCGGGCGTGATCGGGTAGCCGCCGAAAAAGACCGGCAGCTCCGCGAGCTGACCGGCGCAGACAATCCCCAGCGCCGTGGCCGAGTTTCCCGTCACGTTGCGGTACAGACCCGGCTCGATTTTCGCCGGACGGACGTGGTAGGTCTGCGCAAACAGCTCGGTATTTTCGCCGTAGCTGTAGCCGCCTTTGAAGGCGCGGATGTTCGCTTCGGCCAGCTCGGGCTTTTTGGCAAACTTCTCTTGGATCGAGCGAAGCTCGCGCTCGGTTTCACGCTGGTACATCCAGAACATCAGGCCCAGCGCCCAGAAGTTCTTGCAGCGACCGGCGTCCTTGTTGCCAAGCCCGCTGCCTTCGACGGCCAGCCCCGTAAGCTTCGAGATGTCGATTTGGATCAGCCGGTACTTCTTATCCAGGCCGCCATCTTCGAGCGGGTTGCTGCTGTAGCCAGCCAGCTCAAGGTTCTTTTGGCCAAACGCGCCCGTGTTGACGATCAGGATGCCGCCAGGGACAAGGTCAGGCAGGTTGGTCTTGAGCGCCGCCGGGTTCATCGCCACCAGCACATCGGGCTGGTCACCGGGGGTGTAGACCTCTTGCGATCCAAAGTGGATCTGGTAGCCCGACACACCGAACAGCGTTCCCGCCGGAGCGCGAATTTCCGCCGGATAGTCTGGCAGCGTCGCCAGGTCGTTCAGTGCAAGTGCGCTCGCGCGCGTAAACTCGGTCCCCGTAAGCTGCATGCCATCGCCCGAGTCACCGCAGAAGCGGATAACGACGGACTCGACGACCTGCATGGCCGGTGGGTTGGGCGGTTTCGGAGCGGTTTCCCCGCTCTGGGTTTGGTTTTCCATGGTCTAAGGACTCCTCAGGGTCGCTTGCTCGTCACAGCCTGGAGCAGACAGCGTTGCGCAGAAAATAGGTATGACGAGAGCGAATAATTCACAAGGGACTTGGTATCCCTGTTTGCAATTAACGAGGTAGCACCCGTGCTAGCAGAACCGAAAGAACGATGGCAAGTGTCAGCAGCGCCCACCAGATCCATTCTGGCTGCGGCGCGGCCACGGGGGCAGGGGGCGGTGGCGTCGGAGCCGGCGTCTTGGCTGGCTCGGCAGGCTTCAGGCTTCGCAAGGGCACACCGGGCGAAGACTGATAGTCCGTCTTGACGATCTCCATGGGTTCCCAGATCGGATTGCTCTGGGCTGGGTTTTTCACCGTTCCACCTGGCGTGCGAATCATCGTCGCAGCTTCAACCAGCCGCAGGACAGATGCTTCGCTCTGCTCGGGCTGGGTGCTTTGTGGCACGGACTCCGGCGGCGGCGTCGCAATCGCATCGGCCACCAGCGCATGCAGCCGACCCGGTTTCGCCGCAAGATCGGGCGCCAGCGCTGGCACGGTCGGCCCACTTGGGGCATTGACGGTCGGCGCGTGCGGGTTTGGCTCCGCCGGTTTGCGGGGCGGCTCCACTGCCATGCGCGCCGACTCGACCGGAACGCGGGCCGATTCCGCAAACACCCGGCCTGACTCGACAAACACCCGGCCTGACTCGCCGTAGTATCCCGCCTCTTGCACTTTGCCATCGACGGTGACTTGTTCACCGCTCACCCACAGAAGCCGCCGTAACATGTCGGCCACCTGCGCCATCGTCGGGCGTTCGCTCGGCTCTTTGGCCAGCATCTTCCACGCCATCTCGACAAGTGGCGGCGGCAGGTTGGGCACAAAATCGCTCAGCCGCGGCGGTGGCTGCAGCATGTGCATCGCCAGATATTCGCCTGGCTCGGCGGCCACAAACGGGGCGCGCCCGGCCAGGATCTCGAACAAGATGACGCCGAGCGAGTACACATCGACCGGCGCTCCGATGCCTTTGCTGCCGCGGCACTGCTCCGGCGACATATAAGCCGGCGTCCCCATGATGTAATTTAGCTGGGTCCGCACCGCGCCGCGGTATTCGTCGGCCATCTTGGCAATCCCGAAGTCGAGCAGCTTGATCCGCTCGCCACCGGGGGCCTCGCCATCGGGCACGATGAAGATGTTGTCGGGCTTTAGGTCGCGGTGGACTCACTTTCCGTCGAGACAAGGCCGTCCAATTTTCCCCGCCGTCGGGGCTGGTGAAAAAGGAGAAAAATCAGAGAGGATGGAGTTTCGTGAACGCTCGTCGGACGGAGTTTGCTAACAGGAAACACAAGAAACGTATCACAGACATCATAAATGAATGCGAAAATAAAATCGTGTACATCTATGGTCCATACCCCCCAGCGGAGGGGAGAACGAAGTGGCGTGTGGTGATTTACGACCCGAGCACGGGCAAGCGCAAGAGCGTCTGCGCCGAGACGCGGGGCGCGGCGGATTTGCTAGCGGTGCAGCTTCGGCGTGAGACGGAGACGAAGCCGGTTCTGACGGTGTATGAGGCGCTCGCCCAGTGGATCGACGAGAAGCGGGCTGCCTGGCGACACCCTGAATCGGTCGCTCGCAACGTCGAAAATCGAGTCAAAGCGTGGATTCCCGATGTGCCTGTCGATGAGATTGACGCGGCGCAGGCGTCGGCACTGTACCTGGCGGCCACGAAGTCCGAGGGCAGGTTCGGGCCGATCAAGGCTGCAACGCATCACGGCTACCTGAAGGTGGTCAAGGAACTTTGGCGCTGGCTGCTCGACCGGGAGTTCATCGAGAAAGATGCGTTCGCGAAGGTGAAGCCGATCGGCAAGGCGAACGCGGGCAAGCAGCAGC
>DAORGN010000014.1:0-43997 GCA_035340095.1 Pseudomonadota bacterium
GCTACTGGGCGACGCGCAGCAGAATCGCGGTCGTGTTGTCGACACCGCCGAAGCTGAGCGCGGCGCGGATGAGTGCATCACACGACTCATCAAGCGTCGGTGCGGTCGCGGCTTCCGACATGACCTCGCGCAAAATCCAGTCATCGACCATGTCGGTCAGACCGTCGCAGCAAAGCAGATAGACATCGCCAAGCTGCATGTTGACGGTCTGGTGTTCGACTTCGACCGCTTCATGCAGACCGACGGCGCGAACGATCACATTGTCGTTGGGCGGGCCGTATCTTCGGGCCAGCTCTGGGTTGTCTTCGTACAGGTTGACCAGCGAGTGATCGCGAGTGACCTGAATCAGCTCGCCGGAGCTATACACCAAGCGGTAGATTCGGCTGTCTCCGACGTGGCAGACTTGCAGGGTGTCGCCGTTTTGGCGGATTCCCACCACGGTCGTACCCATATTGTGCAAAGTGGGATCTTGGCGAGCTTGCGTGAAGATGGCGCGGTTGGCGCTCTTGATGGCGGTGACCAGGATCTCGCGGTCCTCGGGCGGGGGCCGCTGCCCGCCACGGATCACTTGGTCAATCGTCTTCACTGCCAAGTTGGAGGCAACCTGCCCGCCAACATGGCCTCCCATGCCATCGCACACCACGTACAGCCCGATATCGGGCGCGAGCAGCATGGCATCTTCGTTTTTCTCTCTTACGAGCCCTACGTGGGTGCGGCCAGCTTGTTCAAGACGCATCATGAAGTATTTTCGACGATATTCCGTAAAAAGGTGCCCTGTCAATGCGACGAATCTCTCTGCCGGTAGCTTCTATGTCTGCGCCTACTGTGGGGATTTCTGCGCCTAGCGCAGGAGACGGGAAGTTGGCTACAAATCTGGGCGTCTTGTCCGTGCATTTCGATGGCGGCAGGTGCCACGTCCGCTGTCCGTTCTGTTACCTGGGCGAGCGTGAAGGCACTGCGCAGAGCGGCTTGCCAGTGGAGCTGCTTTGCACGTCCTTGCAGACGCTGGCTTACGACGAGCTGGCGATTGCGCTGTCTGAGCCGGTGACGCCTGTGCTGGGTCCGCTGCGGCGCATGATCGATGTGGCAGTCGAGAAAAAGCGCCGGGTCACGCTGACCACCACGATCGCGGCGGCGATTGGCTTGCCGCCCGATGCGTGGCGAGGGGTGGACCGGCTGAATCTGTCGATTGATCCGCTCAAGGGTCAGTTTCGCGCGCCGGTAGGGCAAGTCGTTCCAGAAGATGTGGGCGAGGCGCTGCGGCTCTTGCCGAGCAGCGTCGAAAAAGTCCTGATCGTAACCCTTGTAAGCCCCGAGTTTGCGGACACGTTGGTCCAGGGACTGTTGGCTCACCTTTTGGCGCTGCCGGAAGTCCATCGTGTGGCTCTCTCTGGGCTCAAACCGCCGCCGCCGTTTTGTAGCCAAGATTTCTGGCTGCGGCTGCTTGCGCGGCTTGGGCCGCTTCTGCGCGATCACTTGGACAAGCGGCTGTTTTTGGACTGTTACGTCGCCGCCAGAATCTTGCAGGTCGGCGGCTGTCCAGCCAGGCCCGATCTGTCACCGACCAGCAAAGAGGACGCAGCCCGTGGAGCGCTGGCGTTTCGATCCTGCGTCTATCAGTCGCAGGCGGACTTCATTGCCAGCCGGGCCGAAGACCTCGATATGTACCTGCAAGACTTCCACGTTCCTGCGCGCTGCCCGTTCCCCATCCACTAGCTTCATTGTCGCGATCGAAACACTTTGCACTGTCAGGTGATTGTGCTGTGATTCGCCCAACTTACCTGCCAGGAGCGTTGCCAATGGATTTCCGACTCGCTTCGCGAAGCTTAGCTTCCCTTGCTGCGTTGTGTGCCAGCCTGACTGTGTCGTCGGCGCTGGCCGCCAAGTGTCCCAACGTACACTTTGTGCTCGATCGCTCGGGCTCGATGTCAACCTCGGTGCCGGGTGCCGGTCCGGGCGCAACCCGCTGGACCGTGGCCAAAGACGCCGTCAACAAGGTGCTCGACAAGTGGGACGGTCAGTTCCCGATCGGCATGTCGATCTTTCCACCCACGGGCGGCAGCGGCTGCGGTTCGGATCTGGTGACGGCCCCTGCGTACAGCAGCAAGGCGAAGATCAAGATGGCGATCGATGCCAACGGACCGAACGGCGGAACTCCGTCGGGAAGTGCGATGCGCGACGCGCAGATGATCAAAGAACTGCGCGACCCCGAGCGCAAGCAGTACATCGTCCTCATCACAGACGGTGGTCCGGGGTGCGGTGGCGAGCCCGATTCCTGCAGCGGCACTGTCGGCATGATTCGCCAGGCGGCGATGGCAAGTCCGGCGATCGGGACGTTCGTGGTCGGATTCGGCGGTGGCCTAAGCTCGACCGAAGCGCAGTGCATGACGCAGATGGCTGACGCGGGCGGCAAGCCAGCGATGACGCCGGAGAAATACTACAAAGCCGATAACGCGGCGGACCTGAACACCGCGCTGTCGAACATTCTGGAAATCATCACCGGCGGCGGTGACGTCGGAATGGGCGGGCTCTGCGACGATACTTGCTACTCGAATGGCTGCCCGACGCCGGGTGACTTGTGCGTCAAGGGCGTCTGCAAGGCCAATCCGTGCGCGGGCGTAAGCTGCGGCGCAAAGAACTCGTACTGCTCAAGCGATGGCTCAAACTCCGGCATTTGCGTCAGCGCTTGTACCAAGGCTTGCCCCAAGGGCACGCGCTGCAACATGGGAACCTGCGCGCCCGATCCGTGCCCGTACTACTGCGGTGCCGGTCTGGTCTGCGACACCACGCAGAAGCGCTGTGTGCCTGACCCACTTTGTCAAAACCTGCCTCCCGAAAAGCAGTGCAAGGGAACGAGCCGTTGCCGCGCGGGTGAGTGCGTCGATGATCCTTGTCGCTGGACGCGCTGCCCGACTGGCACCCGCTGCGTGGCCTGGGAAGGCAGCTGCGAGCTGATTCCGACCGACAACCCGCCGGATGACAACCCGAAGATGCCGGGTGACGTCGATGTCGGTTCTCGCGTTGGTGGTTGCTCGACGGTTCCCGGTGGCGCAAACGCGGTGTCTATGTCCGCAGCCGCTCTGATGCTGGGTGCCATGGTGGCGATGCGTCGCCGCCGACGTGCTGAGTAGACCGACATAAGCGCTGCCAAAGAGGGCGAGTTCTGGTTTGGCCAGGACTCGCCTTTTTTGTTCTTTGGCCTGCAAAACCTCGGCAAAATAATGTGGCTTTAGCCCTGGCTGTGCCTTGGCGTCATTGACCCGGAAAGGGCCACGTAAGAATGGATCGACTGCACGGCGGAAATCCACTCGCAGAAGGGCTGGTCGGGGACAGACAGCCCGAGCCATGTGCGATGGTTATCTTTGGCGCGTCAGGTGATCTGACTCGTCGCAAGTTGGTTCCGGCGCTGTACTCGCTTGCGCGAGAGCGGCTTTTGCCTTCGGGCTTCGCGATTTGTGGTTTTGCGCGACGGCCTTTGCCCTTTGCGGACGACATGAAGACGGCTGTCGGGCAGTTTGCCCGGCGGCGTCCAGTCGATGAGTCGCTGTGGGAAAGCTTCGGGTCGGCCATCAGCTACGTGAGCGGAGACTTCGACGATCCGGCGGCGTATGAGCGGCTGCGCTCGCACCTTTTGGACATCGACCTGGCCCGTGGCACGCGCGGCAATCGAATTTTCTACATTTCGACGCCCCCAGAGTCGTTCGAGACGATCCTGCGCAATCTGGGCAGAGCGCAGCTCATTTCGCCGGGCGAGCGTCCGTTTACGCGGGTGATCATCGAAAAACCGTTCGGGCGGGATCTGGCGTCTGCGGAGCAGCTCAATCGCGTCTGCCTCGACGTGCTGCGCGAAGACCAGATTTACCGAATCGATCACTACCTGGGCAAAGAGACGGTGCAGAACATCCTTTTGTTCCGCTTTGCCAACAGCATTTTCGAGCCACTTTGGAACGGCAAGTACGTCGACCATGTGCAGCTGACGGTGGCGGAGTCTATTGGCATCGAGGGGCGCGGCAACTACTACGACCAAGCTGGAACGCTGCGCGACATGGTGCAAAACCACATCTTCCAGTTCATGACGCTGATGGCGATGGAGCCGCCGGTCGCCTTTGAATCGGGCGCCGTTCACGATGAAAAGGTGAAAGTGCTGCGTGCACTGCGTGAAGTGCCGCTCGGTGAGGTTGATCGGTTTACGGTGCGGGGCCAGTACCGCGATGGTTTCCACCAAGGCCAGCCAGTGCCGGGCTATCTGGCCGAACAAGGGGTATCGCCCACGTCGCACACCGAGACATACGTCGCGCTCAAGCTGTTTATCGACAACTTCCGCTGGGGCGGGGTGCCATTTTATGTCCGGGCGGGCAAGCGGATGGCGCGACGGGTCAGTGAAATTGCCATCACGTTTAAGCAGCTTCCGCACACGCTGTTCGCGGGGCCGCAAGGCAAGCTCTCGCATGAGCCGAACGTGCTGTCACTGCGCATCCAGCCCGACGAAGGCATTGTGCTCAAGTTCTTGTCGAAAGTGCCGGGGCCGACGATTGAGCCGCGCCCGGTCACGATGGACTTTCGCTATGGCACAAGCTTTGGCACCGAACCGCCGGAAGCTTACGAGCGCTTGCTTCTCGACTGCATGCTGGGTGACAGCACGCTCTTTGCGCGCGGCGATGAAGTGATGGCGTCGTGGCGGTACTGCGACCGGATCTTGCGGGGCTGGGCCGAGCAGGACGCACGCAACCGGGCACCGCTGCCAAGCTACGAGCCAGGCGCATGGGGGCCCGAGCCTGCGGCGACCCTGCTGGCGCGTGATGGCCGGGTGTGGCGACGACCATGAGCGAAAACGGCGACTACCGGCAAAACGAACGACGCGAGGGCTGGGCGGTGCCGCTGGATGCGGTTTCTGCGTTTACCCAAGGGGCATCCGTCAGCGTCGCGCCCGATCGCATCGAACAAGAGCTGCTTTTGCTGTGGCGCAAGGCGAGTGAGCGCGCGCAGGCCAAGGGCGCGGCCTTTGCGGTCACGCGGGCTTGTCAGTGGAACTTGATAGTCCACACCCATGGCGAGGAAGAGCTTTTGACGATGAAACAGGTGCTCGATACGGTGTCCGAGACTGTGCCGTGTCGGGCGCTGGTTTTGCACGAAAGCGATGCATCGACGTTTTCGGGCGTGATTGGTGACGACGGCGCCGCGATGCATGCGTCGGTCGAAGCGAACTTCCGCGACAGCCCGAGCGGTCGGCGCGAGATTGTGGCAGAAGAAATCACCATCGAGACGCCGCAGCTTCATTCGCGCCGGTTGCCGAGCTTGGTTCGCTCGCTGCTCTTGCCGGATGTGCCGACGACTGTCTTTGTCCACAATCCTGCGCTCGATGCCGATTGGCTGCGTCCCCTGTGTGCCGATGCCGATCGACTCATTTTCGATAGCGGTCGGCTGCGCAGCGGTGGCGAGCTTGGTCAGCTTGCCCAGGTCTTGCCGGAGCTTTGGCCAGGCCACGAGATGCAAGTCGAGCTGATGGACTTGGGCTGGCTTCGGCTGTGGCCGTGGCGGCTCCTTTTGTCATCGCTTTACGACACGCCACAATCGCGCGCAGGTCTTGCACAGCTCCGCGAGATCGAAATCGGTCACACGGCAGGGTTTATGGCGCAAGCGTTGCTTGTCGCCGGCTGGCTGCTCGGGCGGCTCGGGCTTGTGCAGACGGGCACGCTCGAATCGGACGGCAGTGTTGGACTTTTGCCGGGTGCTGGCAGCTCGGTCCAGTGTCCCGTGCGGCTGCGGCTGCGGCAGTGTGAGGTTGCTTGCCGGGCAACGGGAATTTCGCATGTCACCCTGCGGCAAGCGGACTACGAACTGTCGGCGCAAAATGACGCATGCGGCGGGGGAATCGAGCTGCGCAGCCCGTTCCAGCCGGCCCGGACCCAGCCACTGCGCGGTCGACCTGATGCAGAGCTTGTCATCGCCGCATTAGGGGTTGGCGGGCGCGATCCATTGATGTATGAAGCGCTGCAACTCGGGGCGAGCCTGCTCCTGGGCGATGCCATGTTGAGAGCAGAGAAGCAGCTAGAGGTGCGATGGTGAGTGGACGAGCGCCCGAGATTTGGATCGGCGAAGACGGCGAGGCTCTGGCTCGTGAGGGCGTGCGGCGCTTTGTCGACGTAGCTCGGCGGTCGATTGCGGCACGCGGTCGCTTCGTGGTGGCACTGGCTGGCGGCAATACGCCGCGGCGTCTGTATCAGCTTTTGTCGCACGTCGATTCGATCGACTGGGGTCGCGTCCATGTCTGCTTTTCCGACGAACGGATGGTGGCCGCTGACAGTTCGGACAGCAACTTCAAGATGGCGCACGACAGCCTGCTTGGCGTTGTGTCGATTCCGCCCGGACAGATCCACGCGATTCCGACGGCGATGTCGGTGGATGAAGCGGCGCTGCGCTACGACCAGACGCTGCGCGAGATTCTGCCCAAAAACGAGCCACGGCTTGACCTGGCGCTCTTGGGAATGGGTGCAGATGGTCACACGGCGTCGATCTTTCCGGGATCGCGGCTGCTGGCCGGGGTAGACGATGACTTTCTGCTCGACGATCCCGAAACCGGGCCGCTGCGCAACGACGTTCCGACGCCATCGCTTGACAGCTTCAGCAGCGAGCGGCTGTGTGCGCCGATTTACGATGCCCCAAAGCCGCCGCGAGAGCGCGTGACGATGACGCCGTATGTGCTAAACCTCGCGCGGCAGGTCATCGTGCTGGTGGCGGGTGATGACAAAGTCGCGGCGGTGTCGGCGGCGCTGGAAAGTGATGCGCGGGTCGCCGAGATACCGATTCGCGCGATTGCACCTGCGACGGGCGAACTTGTATGGCTGCTCGATCGCAAAGCAGGGCGTGCGCTCGGCAGGCCGATGCGTTAAGACGGCAGCACCGTTTGTCTGGAGCTTTGCTTGCCCATGTCTACCGCTCGCTGTCTTTGCCTGCTTGGACTGATTCTGGCTTCGTCGGCATGCACGGAAAAAATGCCGAAGCTTCTGCCGCCCGTGTTTTCCGACAACTTCGATCGCACCGAGCTTGGGCCAAGCTGGAAGTCGACGGCACCGCCTGGCACGTATCGGATTGAAAACGGCGAGCTGGTGGTATCGGGTGGCAAGAACCATCCGCTGTGGCTTGTTCCGGCGCTGCCGCGTGATGCGGTGATCGAGCTGGATGCCTATAGCAAAAGTCCCGATGGCGACATCAAGGTCGAAGCGTTTGGCGACGGACAGAGCTTTGCCAAGACGGTGTCATACACCGCGACTTCTTACGTGTTCATCCAGGGCGGCTGGCAAAATCGTCTGGCGGCGCTGTGTCGAATGGATGAACACGCCGACGATCGCAAGACCCGTGGCGATTTCAAAGTCGTACCTGGGCAGCGCTATCACTGGCTGATCGCGCGCAAAGACCAGCTGGTTCGCTTCTATATTGACGGCAAGCTTGCGCTGGAAATGGATGACTTGGTGCCGCTCGAAGGGCCGGGCCACAGCTTCTTTGGGTTTAACAACTGGGAAGCGGAAGTCCATTTCGACAACTTGGTCGTGCGACCGTACTGATTCGGGCGCTGGATCGGGCTTGCGAAGCTCTTTGGGGATCGGCTGGGCAGCTTAGGCCAGCGTGATCAGCATCGGACGCGAGCCACGGGCGGCGAGGACGAGCGCTTTGCCATCGGGAACGGCGTTTGGCTCGCCGAAAACCGGTGTGCTGCCGACTTCTGCGACTGCGAGCGTGACCTTCTGACCCTGCGCCGGGGTCTGCCCTTCGCTGGTCACTTGGTAGTGCAAGCTGCTCTGGCCGCGACGGGCGATGACCAGCATGTCACCATGGCTTAGTGCGGCGACGACACCTGTGCCGGCTTCGTCGGGAACTGCTTGGCGCAGCATCTTGGCGAGCACGGCGACGGCGGCTTCGGCAGACAGCTCGGCAGTGGTCAGGTACGCCGGATCTGCATCGTGCAGGTTGCCAAGCAGGCCGAGGAAAAACAGCTCGGCTTCACTGCGACCGCGCAGGTTGTCCCGCAGCGAAACGGGCAGGTCGGCGGTGTGATGGGCGCGTGCTGCTGTCGGCTGAAGCTGACCCACGACCGCGCAGAGAAACTGCCGGTAACGGAAGACGCCTTGCTGAAGCGGCGGTTCGCCAATCACCGACATAAGCTGGTCGGTTCGCAGGTTGGCGGTGGCGCGATAGGCGGACAGTTCTTCGCTCTTGCCGCGCTGAATCAGGGGTTCGCCGTCGATGTAAAAGCCCTGGTCGTGTGAAACGGTCTTGCCAGGAGCGGCGGGCGCGTCATCACCGGCTGGCACGGCGTCAACGAGCGCGGCTTGCGGCACAAACCCGGCTACACGCTGAAAAAGCCCGCGCGCACGCACGGGTTCACTGCTACGGAGGACTAGGAGTCGGGACATGAGCTTCTCGTATTCACGTTCCACGATACGGCAGCACGGACAGTTCCGACAAGAGCGGTGTTGGGCCGCGAGCAAGCACTGCCTTGACAGCGCTGGCATCGCAGGTGAATGATGCAAGTAGATGTTGAAAACGATTTTCAATATTCGCTTGCTGTTCCTGATCGGTCTTTTGTGGCCGCTTGCAGGGCATGCTTCGGATGACGAACGCGCGATGCAGACCCAGCAGGTGGCCGCGCTTGTCGACTATGTGGCTGCGGACTATGCCGGGGCGGTCAAAGACGGCCAGGTCACAGACGAAAGCGAGTATGCCGAGCAGCGCAATCTCCTCGAAGAAGCGAGCAAGCTGGCACAAAAGCTGGGCGGCAGTGATGCAGACCAGGCGCGGCTTTCTGCGGCGCTCGCAGAGGTGCGGTCTGCCGTTTCAGCCAAGCAGCCAGCGACGCTTGTGGGCGAGCGCTGTCACGGGGTGCGGCAGATCCTCAAGGACGCCTATCAGCTCAAGATGGTGCCGTCGAGCAAAGTCTCTTCCAGTCAAGCGGCGGCCCAGTTTCAGATGTTGTGCGCGTCCTGTCATGGAGTGACGGGTCGGGCCGATACCGAAGCCGCGCGCAAGCTGACGCCGCCGCCCGTGTCGTTTTTCGACGAAGAAAAAATGCCCGGTGTGGCGCCGCAGCTTGCGTTTCATGCGCTGACCTTTGGGCTCAATGGGACGGGGATGCCGAGCTTTGGCTCGCTGCCGGCGCAGCAGCGCTGGAACCTGGCTTTTTACGTCGTTGGGTTGCGTCACGGGACGCCGGGGCAGGACAAGCCGTCGGCGCTGTCGTCGCACCAAGCGGTCGCGGCGCTGTCGCTCGCGGATCTGGCAGAACAGTCGGACAAGGAGCTGTGTGAAACGCTGCAGAAGGGCGGACTCGACAAGAGCCGCTGTGGCGAAGCGCTTTCGGTTTTGCGAACCCAGACGCCGTTTGTGTCGATTGTGGAAGGCCCGATGCACTTCGAAAAAGCACGGGCGCTGCTTGTCGACTTGCGTGGCGCGGTGGAGCGCGGGGATGGGGCATTGGCACAGCGGCTGGCGATTTCCGCCTATCTGGACGGTGTCGAGCCAAACGAAGCTTCGCTGCGGATTGAGCAGCCGGAGCTTCTGCGCAAAATCGAGTCGACCTATCTGTCGCTGCGCCAGTCCGTTGATCCGAAGAGCGGCGTCAGCAAAGAAGCGGTGCTGGCCAAAATCGTGGAAGCGCAGAACCTGCTGGCCGAAGCGGAGCGTGGCAGTGGTGGCACGGTGGCGGCGTTTCTGGCCTCGCTGACGATTGCGCTGCGCGAGGGGCTGGAAGTGGCGCTGCTGATTGCGGCGCTGCTCGCGTTTTTGCGCAAAAGCGGCCAAGGTCACTTGGCGCGGCTGGTTCACATGGGCTGGATGCTGGCGGTGCCGGCGGGCTTTCTGACGTTCGTTGCGGTCGGGGCTTTGGTGTCGGGGGCCCAGCGCGAGCTGGCAGAAGGCATGATGACGCTGCTTGCGGCGGCAATCTTGATCACGATGACGCACTGGATCATCGGTGCCAAAGAAGCGCGGCACTGGCTGGGCTTTTTGCGTCGCAGAGTCGAGGGTGCCGGCGAACAGGCCGCGCTTTCGCAGAAGCTGGCTCTTTTGGGTCTGTCGTTTTTTGCGGTCTATCGCGAGGCGGTGGAAGTTGTGCTGTTCTATCGCTCGCTGCTGGTCAGTGCGGGGCCGCAAGGTCGTTCCGATGTGATCTGGGGCGCGGTGGTGGGTGTGGTGGTGATGTTTGCAGTGGTGCTTATCGTCGGTCGGATTGGGCGCAAGCTCAATCCGCGTCCGGTCATGTTGGTCAGCAGTGCGCTGCTGGCGCTGTTGGCACTGGTGATGACGGGCAATGGCGTGCATGCGCTGCAAGAAGGCGGCTACGTCGGGGCGACGCTGATTCACGCATTTGGCAGAGAGTGGGGTGGCGTGCCGGTCCTGGGGCTTCATCCAACGTGGCAAGTGGTGCTTTCGCAGTGTGTGGTGGCGCTGCTTTTGGTCGTGCCGTCTCTGATTGACCGCAGTCGTCGTCGCGATGGCGATGCGCCGCTGCCGCCGGTTGGTCACTTGCCCAGCAAGGCGTAGGCGGGCGAAGCCACGACTGCAACGCCACTGCAAACGGTTCATGCATCCGCCTGTGAACAGTGTGTTACGGCTGGCTGGGCGGGCTTTGGCGCTTGCGTAGCTTGGCGACGATGCTGGTGCCGATGAGACGGTCTTCGTCGGTAACGATTTCGAGCATCGCACGCAGCAGCAGGGGACTGCGAAAGCACAGCGTCAGCTCGTCATCTACTTGGGTGGGCCGAATCCATTCGAGCCACTCGTGGTCGATGAGCATCGCCAAGGTTCGGTCGAGCAGCGACAGCGAAAAATCCGTCGGCAAGAGCTGTAGAAGCTCGCCTTGGGTGAAGCGATCGGGCAATAGTGCCGCGGCGCGCAACACCTGCTTGGCCTGGGGATCGAGCCGATGAGCCCGCGACATCATCATCGCGATGACCGCCCGTGTGCCGATGGTCTGCCCGGATGTTTCATCCTTGGCCAGCCACAGCAAATACAGTGGGAGACCGCAGCCGGCGTGCGCCAACTCCTCGCGGCGCTGGGAATTTTCGATGCCCAGGTGGCACAGCAGCTTGTCTGCCGACTTGCCGGGCAGCCGACCCATGCGCACACGGTCGATGGGCTGGCCTTCGAGAAAGCGGGGCAGCAGCTCGTCGATTTCCGGACGACCCAGGCCGAGCAAAAGAATCGGCGTATCGACAAGTCGCAAAAACACCGTGGAAAGCGCGCTGCGTGATGCCGCATCAATCCAGTGAACGTTGTCGACGACCAACAGCAGCGGGCGACCCACTGCGGCTGCGACAAACAGCGCCGCCAGCGCATCGGCCACCGAATCGGCACCCGGCAAGGTCAGCGGTGTCGCGCTCGGCGGTCTGGGCAGCGCGTGGTGCAGCAGTGCCGACAGGACATGCTGATGCTGCGCGGCTTCGTCGTGCGGATGGCGGTCAAACAGCCACTTTTGCCAAAGCGGACGCTCGCTGTGATCATCGAGGGACTTTTGGTCGACGCTCCGCAGCCAACCGATCAGCGCCGAAAACGGGGCGCTTCGATTTTGGGGTGCAAGACGGACCGACAAATGGGCGAAGTCTTCACCGGCATCGCGCATTCGTCCGATAAGTTCTTCATAAAGCCGGGTCTTGCCGCTGCCTGGCGCACCGAGCACCAGCACCGCACGCGACACTTCGTCTTCGCTTGCGCCGTGAATCGCTGAATGCAAAAGCGACAGCTCGCGATCCAGACCGATGAGCGGCAGCCGGTTTGTTCGCAGCACGGCTTCACTGAGCCGGGCGCCCAAATGGAAATATCCGCCAGGAGCAGCACTGACGAGGTAGCGGTCGTGGAGAAGCTCGGCAGATAGCTCGTCGAGCCAGATCGCGCCATGGCTGTCGTGGTCCAGCGCGGCTTGCAGGATTCGCTGCGATTGTTCAAAGCCGGGGCCTGTCGAAAAAAGTCCATGCCGCTTGCACATTCCCGTCGAAATCACGACAGGCCAGTGCACAAGTTCGCTGCGCAAGATGCTCGCCGTGCGGGCGGCAAGCTGCACCTGATCGGTGGCGGCGAAGGCATCGACAATCGTTGCAGACAGCGAGCCGTCAGCGAGCAGCGCGGCTTCCACACCGATGGCTGCCAAATGATCGAGCACTTGGTGCCGCGCCATACGCAGGGAGGCCGCTTGGCTGTCGTCGAGCGTTGTGATTCGTCTCTGCTCACTCTTCGGCGCGGTGGCCAATACCAGCGTCGTCAGCAGCAGCTCGTCTCCTGAAATGGCTGCGATCTGGACTGGCGGCGGTCTGGGTTGCGAGTCGCCGGCTGTAAACTCGATTTGGCACAGTCGCTCATAAACGTCGGCTGCACTCTGGGGTCGGTGTAGCGGATCTTTTTCGAGCAGCTCGGCCACCAGCTCATCAAGCGGCTGGGGCAGATCCGGTCGGAAGGTGTGCAGTCGTGGCGCCGGTTCAAACAGGATCTTGGTCAAAAGACCCGTGATGTGCTGCGCAGCAAACGGCTGCTGGCCGGTCAAGAGCTCGAATGCGACACAGCCGAGCGCAAACAGATCCGCCGAATAGGTGATGTCGCGCCGACCGCGGGCTTGTTCGGGCGCCATGTATTCGGGCGTACCGACGACAACTCCGGTTCGGGTCAGCCGGGTCAGTTGGATTCCGCGGCGGGCCACCCCAAAGTCGAGCACCGTCGTTTCTTCGGGCCGACCGTGACACAGAAACAGATTGGAGGGCTTTACGTCACGATGGATGATGCCGTTTTGGTGGGCGACGGACAGCACTTCGGCGACGCGGCGCAAAAGGATTCCGGCTTCGGCAGTCGAAAGCGGCTTTTGCAAAAGCCGCCCTGCCAGGTCTTGCCCTTCCAGCCATTCCATCGCCAAAAACGCTTGGGTGTCGGCTTGGCCATGTGCGACGTAGCGGACGATGCCGGGGTGGCGAAGCTCGGCAAGGAGCCCGACTTCGCGTTCAAACCGCGCCACTTCTTCGGGCTGGCTGACATCAAGGTTGAGCAGCTTGACGGCAACGAGCTGTTTGGTCGACAGGTCGCGGGCTTTCCACACCGTACCCATTCCACCTTCTCCGACTTGCGACAGAAGCTCAAAGCGGCCCGCGAGCGGTTTGGAGAGGAGCTGGGACATGCGGCGTGGCTAGCGATCGACCGAGCGATCATACGAGAGCTTGGCGCAGAAAGAAATCTACTAGGACGCGACGGGCGATGACGCTATCTTCGCGGCGCCGGGCGACGGCAAAGACGGACCGGCGAACGGCAAAACGACCATGGCGGTGTGTGTAAGGACGAGTGTTCCAGGGCCGAAGTCGCAAGCCTTGCTTTTGGCAGAACAAAACTATCTGGCGCCGGGGATTCAGCAGATATCGACGCTGGCGGGGATTGCCGTGGCTGGCGGTGAAGGCGCGCTCATCGAAGATGTCGACGGCAATCGCTTTCTCGACTGGGTGGCCGGCATCGGGGTGGCGAGCATCGGCCACGGTCACAAGGCGCTGGCCCAGGCGCTTTCGCAGCAAGCCGCGAGCATTGTTGCGACCAGCTTTGCGTCGCCGGCCCGACTGGAACTGCTCGCGCGCATCGTCGAGCATGCGCCACATCCCAGCTTAAACCGTGTGCAGCTATATTCATCGGGGGCCGAAGCCGTCGAGAGTGCGCTGCGACTTGCGCGCGCCGCGACCGGACACAGCGAAGTCTTGGCATTCTGGGGTGGCTTCCACGGCAAAACGCTCGGGGTGCTTGGGCTTATGGGCAGCGAGTGGAAGCATGGGCTTTTGCCGGTTGTGCCGGGACAACACCTGGCCCCGTATGGCGACTGCCGAAGCTGCGCCCTGCGCTTGTCCCCGGACAGTTGCCGCATGGCGTGCATTGACTTTTTGCGCGATCAGATTCGGCTTTCGACGGCCAATCGGTTGGCGGCGATTGTCGTCGAGCCGATTCAGGGCACCGCGGGCAACGTCGTGCCGCATCCGTCCTTTTTGCCGGCACTTGCCCAGGTTGCCCACGAGCATGGTGCGCTACTGGTCGTCGACGAAATGATCACGGGGTTTGGCCGAACCGGCGACCTGTGGGCCAGCACCGCTGCGGGCGTCGTCCCCGACATTGTGACGTTTGGCAAAGGTGTCGCCGCCGGCTTTCCGCTGAGCGGCCTTATCACCCGGGCCGAGCTTGCTGCGTCCCGTCCGTGGGCTGACCCATCGCATTCGTCATCGTCGTTTGGCGGCAACCCGCTGGCTTGTGCGGCAGCCAATGCCACCACGCGGATCATCATCGACGAAAACCTGAGCGAAAATGCGCGGCGGGTCGGCGAGCGGCTCTTTGCCAAACTGACCGAGCTGCATGCGCGCTTCGGCTGCTTGTCGGGACTGCGCGGGCGGGGACTGATGCTGGGATTTGACCTTGTATCGGACGGCAAGCTCTGGCCCAAGGATCGCTGTCTGGCGCTGTTTCGCGCCTGTCTTTCGCGTGGGCTCTTGACGATGGCTTACACCCCACGGGTGCGAATCAACCCGCCACTGGTGCTGTCGCTTGCGCAAGCCGACGAGTCGATCCATATCTTTGCCGACGCGCTGGCATCCGTCGCGTAGCTAGCCTGTGCCGGGCCCGACGCGACTTATCACCAACAGCGGAAGCTGGGGCGGCAGTTCCGAATAGGCCAACACGGGTAACGCCTGCGGCGTGGCAGCCAGCAGCGACTCGACGTGCCGTCGCAGATCCTTTTGGCAAAGCAGCACGGCGTAAGGCGCACGGGTCTTCGCGGTCAGCACGGCGTCGATGATTTCCTGACGGAGATCGGGCTCCAAAGCAAGCCGGGTGCCGCCACCGCTGCGTCGCGCATCGCGCAGCACGTCTTCGACATCGCTGGACAGAACCAGCACTGGCAGACCATTTTCGCCGTCGCTGCGCTCGTTTCGCCAAAAGCCGCTGAGCAGATAGGGTCCAAGCCCCGAGCGGACTTGCTCGATCAAGCCGTCGGCGTCCGCATCGAGCTCCGGCAGGGTCGAAATGGTTTCCAGCACCGCAGCGATGGGCAACGGCCAGACCCGCTCGCTGAGCAGTCGTCGCAAGATCCAGAGCAGCCGACCGAGCGGCAGCCGCTTGGGCACAACCTCGGAAACCAGCGCCGGTCGCTCGCTGCCGATTTTGGCAATCTCCTTGCGCAGCCCGTCGAGCGACAGGAGCTGCGCCGCCAAGTCGTACAGCATCGTTTGAAGCACTGCGTCGGGCCGCTCGTTCGAAAGGACCGTGCGCTGGGCGAGCAGCGCGCCGTGGATCATCACGCGGAATTGGGTTCCGGTAAGCGGGGCAAACTCGATGACGAAGCCGACGGAGCCAAGGCCGATATGTGCCAAAAGACGCTCGACGACCGACACAAGCTGGGCTTCGCTGTGTTGAATCGCTGCGCTCGCGATCACGCGCAGGGTTGGTCCCATCGTGGCCCCGTCTGATGGGGCGGTGGCACTGGTGCTGCGCAAAAGCAACAGCACCGCTGCCGTCGTCACCAGCATGACCGGTAGCTGCGTCGCCAGTCCGACCCCGATGACCAAGCGGGCGGCCTGCTGGGCTGCCTCGGACGTGGGCAGCTCGCTGGTCTGCGAAAGCGACACCATCTGCGCGACGCCGATGCCGAGCCACAACAGCACCGAAAGCAGCACGTCGCCGCGCAGAAGCCGCAGCACACCGTCCAAAGAGCCGTACAGCTCGGCTTCGCGGGTCAGCTCGGCACGGGCGGCCTGGGCTTCGACGACACCGAGCGCGCCCTGACGAACGTCGGCATCAATCGCGGCTTGGCGACCCGGCATGGCATCGAGCACAAAGCGCGCCGCGACTTCAGCGACACGCTCGCCGCCGCGGGCGAGCAGCACGTACTGCGCGACAAGCAGCGCGAACAAAAGGAGCAGTCCGATGCTGACTTCCGACGCGCCCATGGTCGACTGCAGCAGCGCCGCAAGCAGACCGGGCTGACCGCTCGCCACGGCTTGCCGGCCCAGCGCCAGCGTCAGGCACAGCCGTCCGAGCAGCGTCAAGAGAAGCAGCGTCGGCAGCTGTGGCAGCCGCAGCGGTTCCCCTGCCCACACTGCCGCGATGAGCCACAACGTCGCCGACAGCCAGCTTGTGAACAAAAGCCCGTCGAGCAGCAGCCGGGGCAGCGGCAGAAGCAGCGCCAGCAGAAGTGATATCACCACGGTCAGTAGCAGGCGCGGCGACAGCTTTTGGCTTGGCTTTAGCCACTTGGCCAAAAAAGCAAACAGTTCGCTCAGCTTCTGCTGCATTGGTTCCATCTTGCGGTGTGCTTCTGGGGCCTGTCAACGACGGGACGAACGCTTGTGACGCAGGTGGTGTCAGCGGATAGCCAGGACCATCGAAAGTACGATAAGATGTCAGCCCAAATACAGTTGAAGCGGCACATGGGCAGCTTTTCGCTGAGCTATAGCACCGTCAAGAGCTGGGCCGAGCGGCTCAAGCTGCCGTTTCGTGCCAGCGACGAAGCGGGGCAGATTGCGGTGCACTGTCGGCTGCTGGACAGCGACGTGCCGCTCCTGTTCATTCCCAGGCCAGAGCGCGACATGCTGACGGTGGCGGTGACGTTGCCGTTTGTGGTCAAGACGGAACGTTTCGCGGCGGTGACGGCAGCGCTGTCGACGCTGAACGTCCGCTCGTATATGGGGGCGTGGATTTTGAATCCCGAGCGGGGCGAGGTCTATTTCCGCGTCACGCTGCCGACGCTGGACACGGCATTTTCCGACGATGCGCTGCGCTTTGTCGCCCGCGTGGTGTTAAGTTCTGCCGAAGCGATGGCGCAACCTTTGTATTCGATTGCGCACGAAGGCGCTTCGCCAGAAATTGTCGCCAAGACGCGCTCTGCGACGTAAACGCTCGCTGGCGTTTGCCTAAAACGCGCTGATGCGAACAGGCAGGCGACGACGACCAAAATCACCGGCTTTGGCGGCGAAATGGCCGGCGAGTTTCTGTCCGCAGCGTGGGCAGCCAGCGCTTGGGTCCAGGCGATACGACAGGATCTGATAGTAGTCGCGGACAATCAGGCTCTCGCCGCAGCCTGCGCAGATGGTGGTGTCGCCTTCGACGTCGTGGACGTTGCCGGTGTAAACGTGCTTTAGGCCAACGCGACGGGCGGTGGCGCGGGCGCGCTGGAGCGTTTCAGGGCGCGTCGGCGGCACATTCATCATCTTGTAGTCGGGGTGGAACGCCGAAAAGTGCAGCGGCACGTCGGGGCGCAGCTTGGTCGCGACCCATTCGGACAAGCGGGTGATTTCTTCGTCGGAATCATTGAAACCAGGGATCAATAGCGTCGTAATTTCGGTCCACACCGACGTCTTTTGCACCAAGTATTCCAGCGTCTCTAGCACCGGCTGAAGGTGCGACGCGGTAAGCCGCATATAGAACTGTTCGCTAAATCCCTTGAGGTCGACGTTGGCGGCGTCCATTTTGGCGAAGAAATCGGCGCGCGGTTCTTTGTGGATGTAACCCGCGGTGACAGCGACGGTCTTTATCCCGGCTTGTTTGCAGGCGTCGGCGGTGTCCATCGCATACTCGGCGAAGATCACCGGATCGTTGTAGGTAAATGCGACGCTCATCGCGCCTTTGGCGACGGCGGCGCGAGCGATTTGATCGGGACTGGCCTGGTCTGACAGGCGATCCATCTCTTTCGATTTGGAAATGTCCCAGTTTTGGCAGAACTTGCACGACAGGTTGCAGCCAGCCGTACCAAACGACAGCACCGACGAACCGGGATAGAAGTGGGCGAGCGGCTTTTTTTCGATTGGGTCGACACAAAACCCCGACGAGCGCCCGTAGGTGGTCAGGATCATGTGCCCGCCCAGGTTTTGGCGGACGAAGCACAGGCCGCGCTGGCCATCGGCGAGCTTGCAGTCGCGCGGGCACAGATCGCACTGAATTCTGCCGTCAGGCAAGCTGTGGAAGTAGCGCGCGGGGTGGCTCGACTCGGTGATGGTCATGGGGTCGTGGGCTCCTCGATCCACTTGTCGACGGTGTAGCGGTAGACCTCAAGCTCGGGGCTGTCGAAATCAGTCGGCAGGCCGGCCTTGCGCAGAAGGTGTCGCCAGAATTCACGCGGCTCGGGCAGCTCGTCCCAGACCTGGGGCAAAAACGTCCCGCGTCGTCCATGATATCGCAAAAGCACGCCGTCTTTGTGGGGTCGCAGGGCGGCAATGGCTTCGGCGCGGCTTTTCACCGGCAGACGCACAAGCGGCGACAAAAGCGACACTTCGACGCGAAACTGCTGTTCGTCACCGAGCCCAATCGGCATCGCACGCGGATCTCGGAGCGCCGCGGCCACCGCATTTTCCGCCACATCGGCGACCAGTGGCTGGTGGGCTTCCAGACTGCCGATGCAGCCGTGCAGCTCTCCGTCTCGGTACAGCGTGACAAAGCAGGCCCCGTCTTTATCAAACGCCGGATTTTGCGGCGGCACCGCGTCAGGGCCACCCAGGGCGGCGCGAATCGACGCACGGGCATATTGGCAGAGCGCAAGGCCTTCAGCTTGACTTGGCATGGCTGTCCTCATAGACGGCAAATGCGCCGTAACCGACGACATGGGCTTTGTCGCCGGCGGTGTCGCCCGAGCTGCGCAGATCCAGCAGTCGGACTTTGAGCTTCCGACGCCGCACGACCCACAAAAGACCGTTAATGCCCACACAGCCGCAGGCTTGTTCGGGGGTAAGCACGTCGGATTCCGCTGGTGGCGACACGATCAAGTCGGCGGTGTGACGGTCTTCGCTTTGTCCTTCGAGGTAGGGCAGGTAGTGCGACAGGTCGCTGCTTACGATGATGACCGTTTCGGGCCCGCCCCACAGCGAATCAAGGACTTCGCCCACGTCGGGGGCTGATGCCCAGCCGGCGACGAGCGGCACCACTTTGGCGTGGGGCACGACCTTCTGCAGAAACGGCAACTGCACTTCCAGCGAGTGTTCTTGCGCATGCGCACGCGGATTGGCCAGCACGCTTGGCAGGTGCCGTAGCGTTTCGATGTCCACCGCGACATCGCCGAGCGGGGTGCGCAGCGCTGATGCTCCCGGTGAGGTCAGCCCGTGGACGGGAACCCGGTGCGCTGGACCTATCAGCACCACTCGTTCGATGTGGTGGGCGCCTTGGAGCTGGGCATACGCACTGGCGGCAATCGGTCCCGAATAGACGTAGCCGGCGTGCGGCACGATGAGCGCTTTGGGAAACGGCGGCCTGGGCGTCGCATTCGCGAGCAGGTGCGACACCGTATCAGCGAGAATGTGCGCTTCGCGGGGATAGAACAGCCCCGCCACGGCAGGCGGACGAATCGCGGTCTGCATACAGATAACTTACGAGCTTGGAGGCACGAGGCAACCCCCGGCGGAATCCGGCCAGGCCTACGCGGCTTGCGCGACTTGCTGGCCACAAACGGCCAGCGCCAAAGGCAGCGCCCGTCGGAAAACCATGTAGTGGCTATGCGTTTCGCACGGATTGACACTCAGACGAAACTCCAGTACCGTTGCCGCGCTTGCCGAGATAACTGCTATAGGCAATCCCCGGAAGGTGATATGGCGCTGCAATTCTCCCCTCAGGCCGACGCCAAAATCAGCGACATCACACGTCGCTACCCCAACACTCAGGCCGCTTGCCTGCCCGTCCTTCATTTGGCCCAGGACGAGTTTGGATATCTGTCGGAGGAAGTGATCGAACTGGTGGCAGCGCGGCTGTCGATTCCCAGCTCGCACGTCTTCGGCGTCGCGACCTTTTACACGATGTTCCACCGCGAGCCGGTCGGGAAGAAGGTGCTCATGATGTGCACCAACGTTTCCTGCATGCTCACCGGCGCATACGAGACGCTGCGCAAGCTGGAGCAGCGGCTCGGCATCAAAGCTGGGCAGACCTCTGCGGACGGTGAGTTCACGCTGATCGAGGAAGAGTGCCTGGCGGCTTGTGCCGACGGCCCGGCCATGATCTGCGGCGACCGCTACTTCCTCCGTCTGACGGCGGACAAAGTCGATGCGACGCTTGATGAGTGTCGCAAGCTGCCCGCGCAGCATGGTCACCACCCACACAGCGACAAAAAGCACTAAACCATGCCGGCTGATCGCAACACCAAAGTCGTTACCCGTCTGTTTGGAGTGCAAAACTCCAATCGCATTGACGTCGCGATGGCAAACGGCGCCTACAAGCGGCTGCCACCTGCATTCGCGCAGCAGCCGAATGCCATCACCGAAGAGGTCAAAAAGAGCAACCTGCGGGGTCGTGGCGGCGCGGGCTTCCCGACGGGCATGAAGTGGGGCTTCATTCCCAAGGGTGCGGACACCGTGTACCTCGTCTGCAACGCTGACGAGTCGGAGCCCGGCACCTGCAAAGACCGCGAGCTTCTGTTTTGGGACCCGCATCTGCTCATCGAGGGCATGATCATCGCGTCCTACGCGCTCGGCTGTCGTCACGCCTACATCTACATTCGGGGCGAGATGATTCGTGAAGCGGCGGTGCTGCAAAAAGCCGTCGATGAAGCGTATGCCAAAGGCTTCCTTGGGCGCGATCAGCAGACGGCGATTGGCCCGGTGAAGTTTGACCTGACCGTGCACCGTGGTGCCGGCGCTTACATCTGTGGCGAAGAGACGGCACTGCTCAACTCGCTTGAAGGCAAGCGGGGCTGGCCGCGACTCAAGCCGCCGTTCCCCGCCGTCAAGGGTCTGTTTGGCAAGCCGACCATCGTCAACAACGTCGAAACGCTGATGAACGTGCCCTACATCATCGAGCACGGCAGCCAGAAGTTCGCCGAGCTGGGCGTCGGCAAGTCGGGCGGCACGCGCATGCTGTGCATGAGCGGTCACTTAAAGCGCCCCGGCGTCTTCGAGCTGCCCATCGGCATCACGTTCCGCCAGGTCATCGACGAGGTCTGCGGCGGCACCCACAGTGGAAAGCGCATCAAGGCCGTCATCCCCGGCGGTTCGTCGATGCCCCCGCTCGATGCGAGTGAGCTGGACGTGCCGATTGAGTTTGACGCACTGATGAACGACCCGCGCATCAAGCCGGTGCAGTACAAACCCGGTCACAACTTCGAGCTGGCGCCGGGCAAGCCGCTGCGCGCGATGGCTGGATCGGGCGGCATCGTCGTGATGGACGAAGACACCGACATCGTTTCGGTGTGCGCGCGCATCATGCGCTTTTACGCCCACGAGTCGTGTGGTCAGTGCACGCCGTGTCGCGAAGGCACTGGCTGGATGTCGAAAATCTGCACGCGACTGGCCGATGGATACGGGCAGCCGGGTGACATCGACTTGCTCAGCTCGATTGCCTACGGCATTGCCGGCAACACGATCTGCCCGCTCGGTGAAGCGGCAGCGTGGCCGATGATGGGCTTTATCACCAAGTTCCGTCCTGACTTCGAGGCACGCCTGGCCCAAAGTCGCGGACTTCCCCCTGCTGGCTATCACGGAGCGCATCCATGATTGCACTCGCACAGACCGACCTTGCCTCGCTGCTTATGCAGGCGGCCCAGGTGCAGGCGGTGCCAGCCTCGTCGCTGTCGCCGACTGGCTGGACCCCGGCATGGGCGTTTTGGATTTTGTCGGCGCTGGTGGTGATCGGGGCCATCTCGACCATTGCCCAGCGCAACCTGATTTCTGCCGTGATGTCGCTGGTCGCGACGTTCTTTGGACTTGCGGGGCTTTACGCCACCCTGTCGGCGCACTTTCTGGCGGCGATTCAAGTCCTCGTCTATGCCGGCGCGATCATGGTCTTGTTCGTTTTCGTCATCATGGTGCTAAACCGCGACGAAGCCGAACGGGTGTCGGATCGCGGGCTGCTCGACAAAGCCGTGGGCGCTGGCGCGCTGGTGTACCTGGCGGTGCGGCTCGGCGAGGTGATTGCGTCGCCGGTCGGTCCGGTGTCGCGGATGAGCAAGCCGCCCGCGGACTTTGGCACCGTCGCCAAGATCGGCGAGTACTTCTTCACCGAGTTCCTGTTTCCCTTCGAAGCCATTTCGATTCTGCTCATCATCGCGGTGATTGGCGCGGTGGTGGTGGCTCGTACCGTGGTGTCGCGTCCGACGACCGGGTACGAAGTGCCGACCGCTGCCGAGCACGCTGGCGAGGGCGGAGCCGAGGACGCTGCCGGTGGCGATTCCCACGGCGGACACGGAGGCCACTAAAGCCATGCAGCTCATCCTCCAGAACCTTTTAGCGGTTTCCCTGCACCACTACCTGATCTTGGCGGTGGTGCTGTTTGGGATCGGCACATTCGGCGTGTTCATGCGGCGCAACGCGCTGACGACACTGATGTCGATTGAGCTGATCCTAAACTCTGCCAACCTGACGCTCTTGGCGTTTGCGCGGTCACACCAAGACATGCGCGGCCAAGCGCTGGCGCTCCTGGTCATTGCGGTTGCGGCGGCAGAGGCAGCGATTGGCCTCGCCATCGTGGTCGGCGTGTTCAGGAACCGTCACAACACCAACATCGACGAGCTGAACTTGCTCCGGTACTAGTCCCCAGGAACAACGACTATGACCGAGAACTTTCCTCTCTATCTCATCATCATGCTGCCGCTCCTTGGGGCGGCGCTGAACCTGCTTTTGGGTCGGCGGTTTGGCAACACCTTCGTCAGCCTGGTCGCGACGTCGGCGGTGGCCGGCGCTGCGCTCGTGGCAACCAAAGCCGTGCTTTTGGTCGCGTCGGAGCTGCCAGCACGCGGCGCACTGGTTGACCAGCTGGTGTCGGGCGACTGGATTGTGGCGGGCGACTTCAAGTTGGCCGCCGGACTTCAGCTCGACCGCTTGTCTTCGATCATGGTGATGGTGGTCACCTGGATCGCGCTGCTCATTCACATCTATGCGACGGGCTACATGGAACACGAGCCCGACTACGCGCGCTTCTTTGGCTATCTGAACCTGTTTACGGGCGCGATGCTGATCCTGGTGCTCGGCGATTCGCTACCGGTGACGTTCATCGGCTGGGAAGGCGTCGGTCTGGCGAGCTACCTGCTCATCGGCTTCTGGTATCAGGAAGACAAGAATGCGACGGCGGGACGCAAGGCGTTCATCGTCAACCGCGTCGGCGACTTTGGCTTCTTGCTGGGCATCTGCCTTCTGTTCACGGTGGTGGGAACCGTCAAGTACGCCGACTTTGGCAGCGTCGCGGGCCGTCTGATGACGCCGTGGTGGATGGGCTGGCCGGTCGGGTACTGGATTGCAATCCTTCTGTTTGTCGGTTGTGCGGGCAAGTCGGCGCAGATTCCGCTGTACGTGTGGCTTCCTGACGCAATGGCAGGTCCGACGCCGGTTTCGGCGCTGATCCACGCGGCGACGATGGTGACTGCCGGTGTTTACGTCGTGGCGCGCTGCCACACCATTTTCGATACCTTCCCCGAAGCGGCGAAGATGACGGTGGCTGGCGTGGGCGCGCTGACGGCGCTTATGGCGGCGACGATTGGCATCGTCCAGCGCGACTTCAAAAAAGTGCTCGCGTATTCGACGGTGAGCCAGCTTGGCTTTATGTTCGTCGGCGTCGGCACGGGCGCTTACACCGCGGGCGTGTTTCACCTGATGACGCATGCCTTCTTCAAGGCGGGCCTGTTCCTGGGCGCCGGTTCGGTCATGCACGCGATGGGCGGCGAGGGCGACATCGTGAAGATGGGCGGACTTGGCAAGCACATGCCGATTACCCGCTGGACCTTCTTTGTCTACTGCTTGGCGATTGCCGGCATCGTGCCGTTTGCGGGCTTCTTTTCGAAGGACGCGATTCTGGCTGGCGCGTTTGCAGCCGAATTCCGGATGGCTGGCACGATGGTGCCGTGGCAGGCCAAGCTCGTCGCGCTGTATCCAAAGCTGCTGTGGGCGATGCTGGCGGTGGCGGCGATGTGCACGGCGTTTTACATGTGGCGGCTGTACTTCATGGTGTTCACGGGCAAGTTCCGCGGCACCGAGGAGCAAGAGCATCACCTGCACGAATCGCCGCTGTCGATGACGCTGCCTTTGACCGTGCTGGCGATTGGTTCGGTGCTGGCGGGTCTGATTGGTGTGCCGGCGGTGATGACGCACGGCCTGCCCGAATCGGCAGAGCACGTCATGACGTTCTTTACGCAGTGGCTCAGCCCGGCGATGGTTCCCGCGTCGCCCGAACCGCATGAGCACTGGGTCGAGTGGGCGCTGATGGGTGGCGCGCTGGCGATTTCCGGCGTCGGCATCGGCCTGGCAGCGATGCTGTACCGCGGCGGGATTTCCCAGACGGCGGAAAACCTCAAGCAGTCGCTCGGGTTTTTGCACAACCTTTTGTGGAACAAGTATTACGTCGACGAGATATACGATGTGCTGCTGGTTCGTCCGCTGCGACGGATCGCCGGCCTTCTGTGGAAGGGCGTCGACAACATCGTGATAGATGGCGGCCTGACCAAGATCGGCCCGTTCTTCGTCGACATCTTTGGTGCGGTGGCGCAGCGTTTCCAGAACGGCGACGTGCAGCGCTACATCATCGCGGTGATGGTCGGTGCTGCCGGCATCCTGTTTGGTTCGACGTACTGGCTTGCGTATCAGGGCATCCAGGGCCAGGTCAAAGTCGACAAGCGCCAGGTCACGCTGAAGCTTGGCGACGAAAGGATGCGGCCTGGTCAGCTCATTTACGCCATCGACTGGGACGGCGATGGGAAGTTTGAAGACACCAATGTCCGCTTCAACAGCGAAATCAAGCACGAGTACGGAAGCGCCGGTCAGTACAAGATCGTCGTCGAAGCTCGTGACCCCGTGTGGAACATGGTCAAGCGCTCTGACGACTGGTTCTTCGGCGCAAGCGTTCCGCTTGTCGCCAAGGTTGAGTAGGAGAACATCATGGGCATGATCCTACCCATCGTGACGTTCCTGCCGCTCGTCGGCGCGCTTCTGTGTCTGGCGCTCCCGCGGGAAGAGCAGCAGCTTCATCGCAGCGTCGGTTTTGGTACGGCGCTTGTAACGTTCTTTGCGTCGCTTTTTCTTCTGTCCGGTCTTGAGCCCGCCAAGATGAACTTCGAGGTGGACTGGGCTTGGGTGGAATCGCTCGGCATTCGCTTTCACCTGGGGATCGACGGAATTTCGATCTGGCTGGTGATGCTGACGACGTTCCTTATGCCGATTGTGTTTCTGTCAACGTGGTCGGCGATTGGCGACAAAGTTCGCGAATTTGTCGTCGCCACGCTGATTCTGGAAACCGGCATGCTCGGCGCGTTTTTGGCGCTCGACCTGTTCGTGTTCTACGTGTTCTGGGAAGTGATGCTGATCCCGATGTACTTCATCATCGGCATCTGGGGTGGAGACCAGCGGCTCAAGGCGGCGATCAAGTTTGTCATCTACACGATGGTCGGCTCGCTGCTGATGCTGGTCGCCATCCTGTACGTCGTGGTGAAAGCGCAGAAAGTGACCGGACAGTGGTCGTTTTCGCTGGAGACGGCGCAGAAGCTGGTGCTGACCAAGCCGGAACAGATTTACCTGTTCTTGGCGTTTGCGCTGGCGTTCTGCATCAAGGTGCCGCTGTTCCCGCTGCACACCTGGTTGCCACTGGCGCACGTCGAGGCACCAACTGCAGGTTCGGTGATTCTGGCATCGGTGCTGCTGAAGTTTGGTCCGTATGGCCTGATCCGTTTCGCGATTCCGGTCTTCCCGCACGCCGTCGAGGTGGTGGCACCGTGGCTCGCGATCCTGGCGGTGATTGGTGTGGTCTACGGGTCGTGCGTCGCGTATGCACAAGATGACGTAAAGAAGCTCATCGCGTACTCCTCGGTGGCGCACATGGGCTTTGTGGTGCTGGGTCTGGCGATGCTAAACAACCGCTCGGTGAACGGCGCGCTGTACCAGTGTTTGGCGCACGGTATATCGACGGGCGGTCTGTTTCTTTGCGTCGGTGTGATTTACGAACGTCGTCACACCCGCAAGATGGCGGAGTTTGGCGGTCTGTGGAAGCGGATGCCGGTGTTCGCAGCGACGCTCTTGATTTTCACGATGGCTTCGATTGGCCTGCCGGGTCTGTCGGGCTTCGTCGGCGAATTCCTGGTCATCCTGGGCACGTTCAGCGCCAAAGAACGCGCGTTTTTAGGCATGCCGCAGATGTTCGAAAATGCGCGGCTTCTGTCGGCGCTGGCAGCGACGGGCGTGGTGCTGGGCGCGGTCTACATGCTGTACCTGTACCAGCGGGTGATGCTGGGGCCGCTGACGAATCCGCAGAACCGCAAGCTGCAAGACATGTCAGCGCGAGAGACGTTTGTGATGCTGCCGATGCTGGCGATGGCGTTCTGGCTGGGTATCTGCCCGAACACCTTCCTAAAGCACATTGACCCGGCGGTCACGCAGACGCTGACGGTGTTCAAAGACAAGTACGCTGCGGGGGCTGCCGAGAGCGATGCCCGCATGCTCGGAGAGGCTGCCAAAGCCAAGGTTGCGGAGCCGGCCCCCGGAGGAAATCCATGACCTTCGACGCAAATGATCTCGTACTGAGCCTGCCGCTGCTGTGTTTGACGCTGGCGGGCGTGATCCTGCTGCTCCTCGATGCGTTTTCGCGGGTGGTGCTGGTCGGTCGTGAACACCACCTGAAGATGCCGGCAGAGACGAGCGAAGCGGTCGCTGTGCCGCCGCCGGGTTCGCGCAACTACCTGATGCCGGTGACGGTGCTGTTTCTGCTGGCGACGCTGGCAATCATCGTGTGGCAGGCAGGGACGCTGCCCGAAACGCCGGTCTTGATTTACCGCGGCATGCTGCAGATCGATCGCTTCGGCCTGTTTGTAAGCGGAGTCTGTGTGCTGGCGGCGACGCTGGGCGTGATTTCGGCGCCGTCGTTTTTGCGTGCGCACCGGATGGAATTCGGTGAGTTCTACGCGCTGGTGGTGTTCTCGCTCGCGGGAATGGTGATCTTGATTCAGGCCGCCGACCTGGTGAGCGTGTTTTTGGGCATCGAAACGATGTCGCTTGGCGCTTACGTGCTGACGGGTTCGTGGCGTCGGTCGCCGCGTTCGTCGGAAGCCGCGATGAAGTACTTCCTGGTCGGCGCGTTTGTGTCGGGTCTTCTCATCTACGGCATTGCGCTCATCTATGGGATGACGGAAACGACTTCGCTGGTCGACATCAAGCGGGCGGCGATGTCGCGTGGCGCGGCACCGCTGTTCTACGTCGGCTGGATGCTGCTGTTGGTCAGCTTTGCCTTCAAGCTTGGCGTGGTGCCGTTCCACATGTGGGCACCTGATACCTACGAAGGAGCGCCGACGCCGGTCACGGGCTTTATGATGTCGTGCATCAAAGCGGCGGGCTTTGCCGGACTGATTCGGCTTTTGCAAGGCACGCTGCCGATGCTGGCGCGCGACCCGTTTACCGGCTGGACGTTCGTGCTGTCGTGGCTGGCGGTGCTGACGATGTCGCTCGGAAACTTGGCGGCGCTCAAGCAGGACAACGTCAAGCGCATGCTGGCGTACTCGTCGATTTCGCACGCGGGTTACTTGCTGGTCGGTGTGGTGTCGCTCGGTACGGTCGGCGAGCCGGCGCGTGGGCCGCTTCTGTTCTACCTGGCTTCGTATGCGCTGACGGTGGTTGCGTCGATGGGCGTGGTCGCTTGGGTCGGTGCCGATGAGCGCGGCGAGGAGCGGGTACGTCTTGCGGACTGGGCAGGTCTTGCCAAGCGCGAGCCGATGGCTGCGCTGCTGATGACGGTTTCTCTGCTCTCGCTGGGCGGCTTTCCGCCGACGGCTGGCTTCTTCGGCAAGTTCTACCTGTTCCAAGCGGCGCTCGGTGAAAGCAAGCTGCTGTGGTTGATTCTCGTCGCCATCGCCAACAGCCTGGTGTCGGTTTACTACTATCTGCGGGTCATCACGGCGATGTATTTCCGTGATCCGCCGCCGCACCCAGCGACGACGCCGATTCAGTCGACGGCGATGCGCATCGGCGTGCTGGTGACGACGCTGCTCGTGCTGGGCATCGGCATGTTCCCCGGCTTTTTGTCGGCGCTCTGCGCGCAAGCCAAGTTCTAGTCCGCGCCGGCTTCCGGCTTCGCTTCACTTCCCCAAACAGCTTCGCTTTCCATGCGCACGCAAGCACTCCGCTTTGCGGACCGTCTCGCGATATCCTGTGGCCAAGGAGTCGCGATGAAAGTCATTGGTGCGGGACTTGGCCGAACGGGGACGATGTCGCTTCAGGCAGCGCTGCAGCAGCTCGGATTTGACCCCTGCTATCACATGCGTGAGCTGTTTGATCACCCAGAGCATGTCGACGGTTGGATGTCGGCAGCGCGGGGTGAGTATGTCGACTGGCAGTGGTTTTTGCGCGACTACCAGGCGACGGTCGATTTTCCCGGCTGCTCGTTTTACAAGCAGATGATGGTGGCGTTTCCCGACGCCAAAGTCCTGCTCAGCGTGCGCGATCCGGATCGCTGGTATGACTCGTGCCTGGAAACGATTTTCGCGATCAGCCACAAGCTGCCGATGCGCTGGATCGGGCCGTACATGCCGAAAGTGGGACCGATCCTGAAGATGGCCAGCAAGGTCGCCTGGGAACAGATGTTCGAAGGCCGCTTCCTGGACCGCGAGTTTGCGATTGCGCGCTACAAGCAGCACAACGAAGAAGTCATCCGGCACGTACCCGCCGACAAGCTGCTGGTCTTCGACGTCAAGCAAGGCTGGGAGCCGCTGTGCAAGTTTTTGGGCGTGCCAGTTCCCGAAGGCGTGCCGTTCCCGCATCTGAACGATGCCGACGAGTTCAAGCGGCGGATTCGCAAGATGCAGGTGATGCAGACCGCGATGCTGGGTGGTGTCGGGGCGCTGTTGATTCTGGTTTTGCGGCGACTTTTGCGTCGCTAGGCAGCGGTGGTGCCTTTTTGCCGCGACAGATAAAGCCCCATTGCCCCGGCGAGCAGCGACGCCAAGAGGTAGGGCAGAAACTGCGCGGAATCAAACAGTGTCCCAGCGACGATAGGTCCAATCGCGCGGGACAGTGAACCAAGCGACTGGCTAAGCCCGAGTGTCCCGCCTTGTTCGGTGGCAGCGACGGCTCGCGACAGAAGAGTCGACAGCGTTGGCGCCAACAGTCCCTGACCGACAGCGATGATGAGCAGTGCGACGATTGCCAGCTCGCGACTGGGCATCCATGGGATGATGCCAAAGGCGATCGTCAGAATCAGAAAGCCGACACAGCCGATGGCGACTTCGCCAAATCGACGGGCGAGCGGCCCAATCAGACCGCCTTGCACCACCGCAATCATCACCCCGACGACCGCGAACAGCCGGCCCATGGTCTGTTCGGAAAAACCGAAGCGCAGCTTGGCCAGAAGCGCAAACGTCGATTCCATCGACACAAACGCCAGCGTCGATCCCGTGGTGATGATGAGCAGCGGACCGACGACGGGCCGGGACAGCGCCTCGCGCAGCGTCTTCACCGACAAAGCCGTCCGCTGCGACTGACCGCGTGCAGAAGGTGGCAGCGATTCTTTGAGCCGAAACAGCGCGAGCAGAAAGTTTGCCGCCGACAGGCCCGCCGCGACAAACGCCGCGGTGCCAAAGCCAAAGCGCGACAGCTCGGCCCCGACGAACGGCCCGAAGACAAAGCCCATGCCAATCGACGCGCCGATAAGGCCCATGTATTTGGTGCGCTCGGCGGGCTTGGTCACGTCGGCAACGTAGGCCTGAGCAGTCGCGATGCTGCCGCCAAACAGACCGGCAAAGCCGCGGGCCGCCATCAGCGTATACAGCGTGTCGGCAAGTCCCGTCGCGAAAAGCGATACCGTCGATCCAAGCAGACAGACCAGCAGCACGGGGCGACGACCGATGCGATCGGACAGGCGACCCAGAAAGGGCGCACCGAAAAACTGCGCGATCGAAAAACACGCAAACAAAAGCCCGATCTGCTTGCCGTGGGCGCCAAAGTGCATCGCGTAAAACGGCAGAAGCGGCAGGATCAGCCCAAAGCCGAGCAAGTCGAGAAAGACCGTCATGTAGACGACCAGCAGCGACGCAAAGGTTCGCTGTGGGGGAGCCGTGTCGGGCGAAAGCGAAGTCATCGAAAATCCTTGCCTGCGTCTGGTTGCGTGTCGGCTGGCGCGGTGATGTGGCCGCCTACGCTACGCGAAAAGCCCACCGCCGGGTAGGCACCTGCTTATACACTGTGGGGTGATGCGCAGCGTGGTTGTCGCGCTCTTTGTGGGGATGCTGGGGCTTTGGGGCTGCGAGCGACAGACGGGGCTGGGCAGTGGGCCGCGACATCCTGATGGTTCGGCTGGGCAGGGGGCCGTAGGCTTTGCCGACTTGGGCGGGGCCGCGCCGGATCTGCGGTCTGTGGCGGTCGATTTGGCCGCTGTGGCGTCTGGAAGCCGCACCGATTTGGGTGTGGCTGCGCCCGATGCTGGGGCTGCGGTCACTTCGGGGGGCGTCGCGCGCTTGGCGGACCACTCGGATTCGGCGACAGACACGCCGGCCCCGGTGCTCAAACAGTCGGCGGTCAGCGCCGATTTGCTGGTCTTGGAGCTGGGCGAAGGCGATGCGGTGAAAAAGCTGTCGGCGATTGCTTCGGCACAGGCCGAAGTTCGCTGCGAAGAAGTCAGCGATCACGAAGCGGGCAGTGCGCACACCCGCTGTGACAGCCGCTTGGTGATCAAAAGCGCGCCCGATTCGGATTCGGTGCTGGCGACGTTTGCAGACGATGTGCCGGGTGTGCTCTGCAAGGGGGAAGAAACGGCGAGCTGCTTTGAATCGGCGGATGTCGCGATTTCGTGGCTGGCGCTGCCGGGGCTGCCGGGCGGGCTCGTGATGGTGAGCGGATCGACGGCAGATGACCACGTCTGGGAACGCGAAAACGCAACGCCGGTGGCCGTGTATGGTTTGGTGCGGCGGGGAACGCTGGAGCCGCTCGAGCTGCGCGAGCTGCTGCGTTTTTCGTCTTTGACCCACCGCGAAAACATCCGCGAAGACCACCCAGAGATGACCCGTCGCGAGCGGGAACGCGATCCGATGCGTACCGACGAAGACGAGCGCTCGGACCTGTCCGTCATGGGCAAGAGCAAGCGGCGGCTGCCGGATCTTTTGGCGACCGTGACCGCCGAAACCGTCCGCAAGTTCGTGAGCAAACCGGACAAGCGCCAAATCGAAAAGCACAAGATCCGGTACGTGTTTGACGGCATTCGCTATGTGCCAGACGACATCTCGCTCCAGACCGCGGCGCACTGTGGATCGCTTACGACCCACTGCGGCCCGCTGCAGGACTGCTGCGGCGGCAAGTGCAAAACACTGTCGACCGTCGAGCACTGTGGGTCATGCGGGCGCGTCTGCCCCGGCGGTCTCCTTTTGTGGAGCGACGCGGCGTGTATCGATCCGGCCAAGGGGGTCTGTTTCTTTGGCTGCCAAGGCTCGCACTACGATGTCGACGGCAAAGAGACAAATGGCTGTGAGCTACACGACACCACGCCGGACCTGACCGACCTGGGGACGCAGAGCTGCTATGACAAGCCGCTTTTGTGGCAAGGCATGCTGCTGTCCGATTCGCGTGAGCATCGCAGTCCGGCGCTGTCCGATCGGGATGCGAAGACTGGCGCGGTTGCCAAGCGGGGCCAGGTTCGCGGCAGCGGCGGTCTGTTCTGTCAAAACGACCTGGCACTGACGGTGACACTGCGCGACGGGCCCAAAGAGCCGTGCTATCAGCTTGCGGTCGAGGGACTGAAACAGCCGCTGACCATCGCGCTTTCCGGCATCGATGATCGGAACTTGGTGCTGCCGCGTGGCGCCTATGTCAGTGGCAGCTCGCTGCGGTTCCGTCTGACCAAGACGTGCTTTGCGCCGGCAGCGGTCAAGTTTGCGGTCGCGTTTCACCTGTGAAGTCGGGTGCTACTTGGTCGGCTGAGCGACGGGGCGAGGTACGATTTCTTTTACGATCGCCGTCGTGCCCGCGGATTCCAGCTTGGCGCCGATGTGCAGCGGGCAGAGCGTGCAGCGCCGCAGCTTGGTCCCATCGAGCATTGCGTCCGCGGACCACATGCCAACGTGAATGCGCGGCGTCCCATCGGGGTGCCACAGAAGCAGCAGATCGACCAGCAGATCATCGTGGGTCGGCCACTCGATTTCGCTCTGTGGCGTGGTGCCAAGCCGTACCGCTTCGTCTTTCCAGAACACGTCGCGCGGCTCGTCTTCACCGTCGGAAATCGTCAAGGTGACGCGGCGCTCGCTGACCGTGCTTTGGGTGGGCGGCAGCGTCTTGCGATCGATGTGGATCAGCACTTCGCCATAGGAAACACGGTCGCCGTGCTGAATCGCCGTCGCTGTCGTCACTTTCGCAAAGTTCAGATAGAGCGTCTGCGCGGCCCCACCGGGCAACAGCCAAAGCCGTCCTTTTTGTCGTTCGATCGAAAAACACTGCGACGGCAGGCTCGGGTCGGCAAGCTGCACATCGGCGGTTTTGGCGGACCCGAACGAAAGCTGACCGCGCGTCGTAAAGTGCCAGCGCGGTGGTTCATCGCCATCGAGAATCAGCAGACCGAGCGGAGGTCTGGGCGGCTCGGCAGGGCTCTCGATTTCGCGCACATCAATTTGCGTGCCCGCCATCGTCAGGGTGTCGCCTTCGCAAAGCGCAGTCACACCAACGATGGGCTCGCCGTTGCGCTGCACCACGGCTGAATACTTGTGCAAAAGCAGGTGCGGCATGCCCGCGGCGGACCAAAAAATCACCGCTTCGACGGGGTCTTGGGCATAGAGGCGGCTGGGTTTGGGTTCGCCGATGTAGATGTCGCTGTGTGCGCCAGGGCAGATCCTCAGCAGCGCTTGCTCACACTCGACCAGTCGAGGGGCGGCGGCGGGCTCGGTGACTTTCAGCGTCAGCCGGCGCGGTCCGTCGCTGGGATACGACAGATCGGGCGGGACGAAGAACACCTTGATGATTTGGCTGCCGACTTCGATGACGTCGCCCGACGACAGTGGCAGCGGACGGTTCACTTTGACGGAGTTTAGGACGGTGTCACCACTGCCGCGGAGCGGAAACAGAAACAGCGATCCGGCGTGCCATTCCAGCGCGCACTGCCGTCTCCCGAGCAGCGGATCGGCGGGCAGACTCAGCTCGCAGTCATCGCCGCGTCCGATCCGGATGCTCGGCAGATCGAAGCGAAGGCGGCGCACCGAGTCAGAACCTTGGCTTACGAGGTCGAGGTCGATGCGCATGATGGCTAGACAGCGATTCTACACCGACTTTTGGCGGGCACGACGACGGAGCGTGGCAAATCCGAGCAGCACAAGCGATGATCCGAGCGTGGCTGCGCCCGACCCACGCGACTGACCCACGTCACAAGAGCAGCCGCTGGCATCGACCATTGTGGTGTCGACGATCGGGTCGCCACCATCGGGATTGCCACCACTGCCACCGCCGTCGGGGTTGCCGGTCGAGTTGGGCATGCACTGGCTGCTGGCGTTGCAGGTCGAGTTGGCCGCGCAGGTGCCGCAGACGCTGCCGCAGCCGTCGTCGCCGCACTGTTTTCCGCCGCAGCTTGGGGTGCAGCCGCAGGTCGGCGGGGGACTTGCTGAAAAGTCCGAACCGTCGGTGGCGCAGCTTGTCCCAATGTAATACGAGCCAGTTTGCGGGAACGTCACCGTCGTTCCCGTGGAGTCTTTGAACTCGAAGCGATAGCGCTGGCAGGTCGAAGGAAGGCCGGTCAGCGTCGTCGTATAGGCGCCGTTTGTCGCTGTGCCGAACTTTCGCTGCATCGTCGAGCACTTGCCTTCGACGTTGACGATCGCTTGACTTGGTGCCGCGCTGTCTTTCCAGTTGGCCCACATGTCGATGCTGGCGCCGGTCTGCGGGTAGTGCGATCCCGACGGAATTTTGTAATTTCCCGCCGCTGCACCGCCAAAATCGCCGACCGAATAGCCGGCATCGGTGACACCCACGCCGACCGACGGTCCCGCCATCAGGATGTTGTAGCGGTGCCCGTTTGATCCGTCGCTGGCGTAGCCGCACTTGTTGGTCGAGGCGGTTTCGTAAAGCCACAGATAGAACGCTTGCTTGGGATCGGTCGGCGTCGCGATGATTTCGCCGCTGAAGCTGGTGTTAAAAAGCGGCGCGCGACCGCTCCAGGCCGTGCACGTCGAGCTACAGGCTTTGGTGCCGCCTTGGCAGGCGCAGCTCGCCGCGCCTTTGCAGGTGCCCGGATAAATCGACGAGATGTTGCTGACCACCGTGCACGCCGAGTCGTGTGCAAAGTAGTTTTGCTGCTTCATCTCGTCGGAGTGAAAGCGCGCCGCCCGACCCAAGTTCAGATCGTAGTAGAGCGGGTTTGTCGGCATGTAACAGGATTTTTCAAGACACGCCGTCGCTGGACAGGCCGCCAGATCCGATGCCGGATCGACGCGGGATCGGTTCATAAACTCGTGAATGGTGCGTTCGCGCCAGTTGGGAAAGCCGCCAGTCGACTCGCCCACTGCCGATGCCGACGAAGAAAGCGCAAGGATAGAAAGGCCAAGGCAAACGGAGATCGTTTTTTTCATCAGGTCCCCCCCTCGGTGTTGGCCGGAATTTTCTATTTTACCTTGCGGCTTGGATGCTCCAGCGAGAAGAACTCGCGGCTGACGTCGGCATGGAGCCGCCCGAGGCAATCGACCGGGCATTTGGCACAGACCTCGGAGGCAAAGCTGGCGAGCCGGGTGAGGACCGCCGAAGAAAGCAGTCCGGCGAGAGATCGCGACACATGCATGGTCTGCTCGACGAGACGCGACGACTGGGTGAGCAGGCGCGACAGGCTGGGCCCGCGCTGGCGAATCAGCTGATCGCGGAAGGCGACCGCCAGTTCAAACGCCGTCTGCTGCTGAAGCTCGAAACGCGGCCACTCTTCCGACGGTGCACACGACAGTGTCGTCACGATGGTTTGCAGCGCTTCGTCGGCGTAATCGAGCACAAGCAGGTCTTGCGCCGACGGTTTTTCGATCCCGGCGAAAAAACGACTCTTGAGCTGCTGTCGCCACGACAGTCGATCGGCGCCAACAAGCGGCGATGAACCGGGCGCCGAAGGCCCAATCGCACCATCGGCCATGTCGGTCAGCCAGCGACGGGTGTTTTCGGCGACAAGCTGCACCACGCGACTGTGTGCGAAGTCTTTTTCGACATCGTGGGCCGCCAAAAGACACAGCTTGGAATCGGCCAGCTCGCCAGACACCGTGTAGTAGACCGCCATGTGACGCAGCATGCTGCCGAGCCGTTTTTTCGGCGCATCGGTCTTGGCGAGTGTCGTCGCCATCTGCTGCCAAAAGGGCTGGGCGCGCAGAGGTGCTGCGACGGCGGGCGTCTTTGGTTTGCGGGTCGTGCTCTTGGGCGGCGCAGCGCGATCCAGCTCGGTCTGGGTAAATCGCCAGCCGTCGCCAAACTCGGGTCGGGAAAACAGACTGCGCAGCGCTGTCAGCGTCAGCCGGCCCGTCGGCTCGGGGAGCTTCAGCGGATCGGACACAAAGCGTGACAAAAAGCGCAGCGCCGTCATCGCTTCCGCCGGCACCGACCGTCCATTCTGGAGCGTTTTTTCCGCCGCATGCTCGACGAGTGGCAGCAGCCGTCCGATCGGGGCGGCGACAAACCGGGTGCCACTTTCCTGCGCGACTTCCTCGCACAGCCGCGCGGCTCGCTCGGGCGACTGCCCGGTCAGCACATAACCCGATCGCAGCTCGCCGCTGACATGCAGACACAGCACCGCCAGCGTCGTCGATGCATCGGGATTGTCCCGTCGCGCCACAATCACAAAACAGCCAAGCGTATCGCAGCCCGAAAGATAGCCCTGAGCATCGGCTGGACTGGGCTTTTGTCCGTCGAGAATCCGCGTCCGCAGCCGCAGAAGTGCACCTTGCAAAAGTCGCTGCTGCGTCCGGTCGGTCAGCTCGGCGCGAATCGAATCGAGCAGCTGAACTGCATCTTCATCGCCTTGCTTCTGCAGCGCCTCGACGATTTTCGGAAACAGCATCGACAATGACGAGCTGCGCAGAAGTGCTTCATACGCGACGCTGGCGGCAATTCCCGATCCGACGCGCCAGCGATCCAGCTCTTCGAACAGCATGACCAGCATGTCCGACGGAATCGCGCTCATCATCGACGCCAGACCTTCGCCTTCGGCGGGATCGGATTCGACGCGAACCAGTGCATCCGACAGCGGCTGGGCGATGATTTGCAGCATTTCGTCGGGAGACAGCACTTCTTGCAGCTTGCCGGCGAAGCTTGGGTCTTCCGACAGCAGGATGCCCATCGCGCACGATCGGGTCCGCAGGTCGAGCTTGTCGTCGGACACCACGCGCAAAAGCGAGTCCGCTTCGCTGCCGAGCCCGAGCACATGAAACAGATCGCCGTACAGCTCTACGTCCGTCGATTCGACTTTGCCGCTGCGCATCCGGTCGAGCAGATACTTGCGGGCATCACCGACGCTGGCCACACCAAGCCGCTCTTGAAGATCGGCGTGGCTTACCGGCGGATGGACAAACAGGTCTGCGACAATCTGCTGGGTTTTCGCCGCACTCGCCCACGGCGTCTTTCTGTCCCTACGAGGCATTTTCCGGCCCCTTATAGCACGGCGAGGGAAGCGCGGTGATTGACCTGGGGCCGTCGGCTTTGAAACACTGACTTGGGATTTTGACCATGAAAACCGTCAAGCTGTCTGTGCTTCTGTCCGCGGTTTTGTCGTCGGTGGCGTGCCAAAATGGGCCTGCGCCTGCGGGATCTTCTTTGGCCGGTCCGGAAACGATTGGCAAAACCGTGGCGAAACTGACCGCTGAGTCGGCTGCGCTGCCGCCGCTTCTGCGTTCTCGCTGGGCGGTCGAATACGTCGGACAGGTGTCGCAGCTTCTGCCCATTTCACCGCGGCGGCTGTATTTTTCTGCCGATCGGCGCGTGTATTTGTCCGACGCCGAGGCGCGACTGCAAAACAATCCGCCCCCACCGCGGACGTTCGAAATGGTGGATGAGTCTGCGTATTACACCGGGAATCTTGGCTCGCCGTTGTTTCATGCGCGGCTTATCGACTTGGTTGCGGAAGGGCAGGCGGCCAAGCTGGCGGGTCGGCGCAGCCTCGATTTGTATGCCGCGGCGATCGGGCCGAGCAAGCTGCTTGCGGCGGCGGGACTGGATGCGGTGGCGGTGTCGGCGTCGCCCAAACAGCGGGCGCTTTATTCGCAGGCCGGCGACCAAGGCCCGGTGCGTCTTGCCGGTCGTGACGTGAGCGGTCGGGTGACGTTTCTGTCGGGTGATTTTCCAGCCAATCCGTCGCTGCGTGCCCAGGTCGGCACCGGCTACGAGTTTGTGCTGGCGAAAAACGTGCTCAAGCGCGGCTACATCCGACCGTCGGGAGAGGTCGCGCCCGACAGCCTGATAAACCTTGGCGTTCCCGACGCTGATTACCTGCGTTATTTGAAGGAAACGCTAAAGCCTGGCGGACGGCTGCTGGTCTACAACCTGTGTCCAAGCCCCAATCCCGCGCTCTACGATCCCGACGCAGACTGTCGCAGCCCGTGGAGCCGGTCCGAATGGCAAGCCGCCGGTTTTGTCGTCCGTGACTTCGAGCGCAATGACACCGAAGTCGCTCGTCAGTTTGCCGTCGCGCTTGGCTATGACAAACCGCCGCTGTCGCTGCGCATCGAAGACCTGTATGCGATCTACACGCTGCTCGAACGTCCCGCGAGCTGAGCCACGCTATTTGATGCTGTAAAAATCGAGCGACGGCAGCGCTTTTTTGTCCGCACCGACGCCACCCACAAGCAGCGTCAGATCGTTTTCGAGGGGGATCGCCAGATGTTCGGCGCGGGCATTTGGCATTCCTGCTGGGGCTCGGCTCTGCTGCCCGGTGTCAGACGACAGAAACTCGCAGTTGGACAGCACGTCGCCGGCTTGGTTATAGCCGCCGCAGATCACCAGCTCGCCGGCGCTTTCGTGCAGGCTCGCGCCCCAGCGTGGCGTTTTTAGTGCGCCATCTTGTTGCGTCGCAGTGCGGGCGGCGATGTCGACGGTCAGCGTCGATCCATGAACGGTTTTTTGGCCGCTGCCATCTTCGCTGTAGCCGCCGATGATGAGCGCCAGACCGTTTTTTAGCTTGGCCGCGAGGTGCCCGCGACGGGACACAGGCTCGGTGCCGGCAAAAGTCAGCGCTTGGAAGATGTTTCGTTCGGGAGCATAGGTCTCAGCGACGGGTTTTTTGGCCGCGACATCGCTTGTCGAAAGACCGCCAAACAGCAGCGTTCCGGACGACAGCACCGTCATGGAGTGGCGATAACGCGGGACCACAAGAGCCGTCGTGCGATCGACGGGCGGTGGCACGGTGGCAACGCCGACGCGCGCGAGCATATCGGCACTTTGCGCCGGAAAGCGCTTGACCAGTACCGCCTGACCGCTGGGCTGTTCGGTGTTGGGATCGATCGCTCCACCTGCGACGAGGAATACGCTGTCACCAATTTCCACCGCGGCGGGGCGATACATGCCGGGCTTGCCGATGTCGCCGATTTCGACGGAGGGCGGAGACCAGACCGCCGACAGCGTTGTCACCGAGGGGTCAAACAGCTCGGTCTGGGTGATCATGTCGGTGCCGGTTACAGTCCCTCCGACGAGAAGTCCTTGCTGACCGATCGTGGCGTCGGCGCTCGGCACAAGCACTGCACCGCGGCGGCCTTTGGAAATGGTTCCGCCGTCGAGAATCTGGAACGTTGAGTGCTTAAACACCCAGGCTTTCGTCGACAACAGCGCGCCTTCGCTTTCGCCGCCCACCAGCAGGGCACCCAGGCCCGGTTCAGGCGGACTGGTGCGGCGACCGCGCAGCGCACAGCCAGCCAGCCCCTTGCGGCCTTGCGCATTTTGCATGCTGTCGTCGGGCAGTTTGAGATCGCTGCTGGTGACAAGCCCTGGCTTGCCGACGTAGACCGCGACTTCGCTGTCGGCAAGCTGGATTCCAAACGTCGGCGATCGGCCTCGCCCGACGACCATTCCCGATCCATCAAGCGCTTCGACCAGCAGTTGGGTCTGCTGTCCATCCGTCGGGGATTCGATGGTTAGCGTCGTCGAAAAATGGCCTCCGGCAACGGCTGCAGTCGTCTGCTGATCACCGAGCGTCATCCGCACCTGACTGGCGAGCAAAAACGGGTCGTCGCTCCCCGGCGGGGTGATGATCTTGACGGTGAGGCTGTGGTTTTTGCTGCACGACAGAAGCAGCAGCGACGCTGCCAGAAGTTGAAACCTACGCTGCGAGCTAAACATCTCGATTCCTTGGGCGAAAACTAGCTGCCGCTACCGACGAGCGCCTGCGCTTTTGCGGAGAGTAGCGCTTGGTCGCCGCAAACAGCCAGGGTTTTTTGCCGACCCTTGTGCCCGAAGATGACCTCGACGCGGCTTTTGGGGACGGAAAACGCTTTGGCGATCGCGATGCAGACCGCATCATTGGCCGCGCCGTCGACGGGCGGAGCGCTAACTGCCACTTTGAGTCGATCGCCATGGATGCCGCCCACGCTGTCCCGAGAGGCGCGCGGCATCACCCAAATGTCGATGGTGATTCCGTCTGCGGTTTGGCGAAACGGGGCAGCCAAATCACGACTCCTTGGCGGTTTGGCGCCGCTTTTCGGCATTTTGGATCGCAATGTCGCCCAGCTCTTTGCTGCGCCGCGTGGCGGCTTCGACGGCATTGATCAGCGTGGTGCGCAGGCCGCCGGCTTCCAGCGTGTGCAGTCCGGCGATTGCGGTGCCGCCCGGCGACGTCACCATGTCTTTGAGGTGGCCGGGATGTTGGCCGGTTTCCAGAAGCAGCTTGGCCGACCCGAGCACGGTGTGGGCCGCCAGCGCGACGGCGTTGTAGCGCGACAGACCGACTTTGACGCCCGCGTCGGACAGCGCTTCGATGACCAGGAACATGTAGGCCGGGCCTGAACCCGAAAGACCCGTCACTGCATCGAGCTGATCTTCATCGAGCACGACGGTAAAGCCGATCGCGCCGAAGATTTGTTGCGACAGCTTGATGTCGTCTTCTGTCGCGGTGTTGCCAGCCGAAATCGCTGTGGCTCCTGCTCCGACGAGCGCTGGCGTGTTCGGCATGACCCGAATCACCCGCGTGCTTTTCGGTAGATGCGACTGAAGCACTTGCAGTGGCACGCCCGCAGCGACGGAAATACACAGACAGTGCGGCTTTAGATAGGGTCCGACTTCATCCATCACGCCAAGCAGAACCTGCGGTTTGACCGACAGCACAATCAATCCAGCGCGGCGCACCACGTCGACGTTGTGCGTCGTCATGTTGATGCCGTACTGCTGCCGAAGCTGCTGGCAGCGGCTCTGCCTTGGGTCAGATCCCCAGATTTGTTCCGGCTTCACCAGACCCGCGGCCAAAAGCCCTTTGATGAGCGCCTCGGCCATGTTGCCAGTGCCGAGAAAGCCGATGGTGCCGGGCAGCGTTTTGTCTGGGCTCGATGCGGTATCCGACGAGGGAGCAGCAGTGGTTGTCATGGTCCGGCATGGTAACGCGGCGCGGCGTGGTCGCAAAGTCTGCGCAGCCTGGGCGCTTGCGGGCCGAGCGCTGCCGCGGGCACACTACCGACATCATGGCGAGCGGTGAGAAGCGGTACGCAGCAGCAGATGTTCGCGAAATTTTGCGACGGGCCCAGCACAAAGACAGCCTGGCTGTGCGCAGCGATTCGGCGGGTCTTTCCGAAGCGGAGCTTTTGGAAAACGCCAAAGAGCTGGGTTTTTCGCCGCAAGACGTGAAAACGGCGATGGTTGCGTTTGATGAAGATCGCCAAGTCGGCGTCGCCGCGAGTGAGCTTCGGCAGCTTGCGTATCGGCGGCTGTCGACGCACGCAATCGTCTATCTGTCGTTTCTGGCCATCCTGACAGCGACGGGAGCGTGGGCGGCTGCGGGGACTCCGCTTTTTGTTGTCGCGATCGTCTGGGCGATGCTGTTCCTGTTTCAGCTGCGCGGCGCGCTGTTTCCCGATCCGGACAAGCTGCGAGAAGCGGCGAGACAGCGGCTTTTGTCGCGAAAGCTCAAGGAAAGCGGCAAGCAATTTGGCACAGCACTGGCGACGGGCGCGGCGAAGCTTTTGACGCTGTCGGCGCAGAAAATCGACGAAGGGGTCAAGCAGCTCGACAAATAGCGACGGTGCAGGCCCCAAAACGGCAAACGAATCCTACAGAGAAAGGTGCGGCTGTGCTGACGGTGGAAGAAATCCAGATGGTGTTTGAGCAAGGCTTGCCCGCGAGCAAAGAGTGGGGCCTGCTCGTCGAAAGCGCATCGCCGGAAGGAAAAGCGCGGGTTCGCTACTGCTTTCGTCCCGACATGATCCGCCCCGGTGGAACGCTGTCAGGACCGACGATGATGGCGCTTGCGGATGCGGCGATGTTTGCGTCGATTCTGGGGCGACTCGGGCGGCTGGAAATGGCGGTGACGACCAACCTGAACATCAATTTTTTGCGTCGCCCAGCGCCTGCCGATCTGATCGCGGAGTCGTCGATTTTGAAGCTGGGCAAGCGGCTGGCGGTGCTCGAAGTGTCGCTGTTCAGCGCCACCGATGATCCCGAATCGATCGAGCCAGTCGCCCACGTCACCGGCACCTATTCGCTGCCCCCGACCCTTGTGCCGCGCTAGGCCATCCGATTTTCCCATTTACCCGTCGACAAATCGCGTTTTGTATCCGCTTTACACTTCTTTACGTTCGGCAAACGGACGCTTAACAGTCGCGCCCTAACCTCAGTGACAGATAGGCGCTGGGCACAAAGCCGCAAGGTTGCGAAGCGATGCAGCCCAGCCAACCCACTGAACACGGGAGAACGACGATGTGCGGATTCATTTTCGGAACGATTTGTCTTGTTGCGCTGGCCAAAGTGCTCCGTCGGGGCTGCGGTTTTAGACGGGGCTGCGGTGGTGGTGGCTGCGGTGGTGGTGGCTGCGGTGGTGGTGGTTTCCACGGCTACGGTCACTGGCAGGGCTTCGGCCCAGGCGGTCCGGGCCCAGGCGGTGAAGGACCGGGCTTTGGCGGCGGACGATTTGCCGACTTTGTGCTGCGGCGCGTATCGGCGGAACTGGATGCGACGCCGGCGCAGGAAAAAGTGCTGCGCGAAGTGCTCGACGGACTGCGTGATTCGATGGGCAAGAACCGCGAAGTGTTGCGGGCGGCGCGCGCCGATGTGGCCAAGACGCTGCGGACCGAAAACTTCAGTGAGGAATCGCTCGCCGACGTGATTGCGCGCCACGACGAAGTCCACGACCGGATGCGCAAGTCGCTCGTCGATGCGCTGGCCAAGCTGCACACCACGCTCGACGCCGGACAGCGCGAAAAACTGGCGAACTTGATCGCAAACGGGCCGTTTTTCGGTCGCTTCTAACCAAAACGACTTCGACGAGGAGCACACCATGCGACGCAAACTTCTCATCGCCTTGCTGGGTCTTGGCGTGATCGCTGGTTACGGGGGCGAAATCTATCGCATCCGCCAGTTTCACAAAAACGGCGGCGCACCGTTTGGCCGCTTCTGCCAGCAGCGTGGACACTGCTGCCACGGTGGACAGCGCGACAGTGCCCCAGCCGGCCCTGTGACCCCGGCGGCTGCGCAAACCGACCCCGCCGCCACGAAGTAGACACCCGCCGCCTTTCCGTGAAAGGCTCCTAGACCATGGCTTCTATCCGCGCGCTTCTGATTGACGACGACCACCGAATTGCCGAGCTGTTGCAAGCATTCCTTGGGCAAAACGGGGTGTCGGTCGTGCACCAAAGCGACGGTCAGCGTGGTCTGCAATCCCTCGATGCCGACAGTTTCGATGTGGTGCTCCTCGACGTGATGATGCCGGGGATTGATGGACTCGAAGTCTGTCGTCGCATTCGCAGCCGTGGCAGTCGCATTCCAATCATCATGCTGACCGCGCGCGGCGACGAGGCCGATCGGGTTGTTGGACTCGAACTCGGCGCCGATGACTACCTGGCCAAGCCGTTTAGCCCGCGTGAGCTGTTGGCGCGGATTCGTGCGCTTTTGCGTCGAACCCAGCCAACCTCCGAAAGTGATCGGCTGGTGGTCGCGGGGCTGTCGCTTGATCTCGCCGCCCGTCGCGTCAGCAAAGACGGGCGCGAGGTCGACATCACCGGCCTGGAGTTCGATCTGCTGCTGGCGCTTGGCAAGCGGGCCGGGCGGGTGGTGCCGCGGGATGCACTTTTGTCGCTGGCGGGTCGCGATGATGTGACCGTGGGCGAGCGCACCGTCGATGTTCACATCTCGCATCTGCGGGCCAAGCTCGGCGACGATCCGAAGTCACCGCGGCTTATCAAGACCGTGCGTGGCGTCGGCTATGTGCTGACAAAGGAGTCGTAGACCATGCGCCCCCATGCGCGCCATTTGCAAAGGCACTGCGCCCCGATTACGCGACGGGAACGGATGGGGCACTATCTGCGGTCGCGGCTGCATCGGCGGCTGTTTCTGTGGCTTTCGGCGGCGATTTTGACGACGGTGCTGACGGTCATCGGCGTGCTGCGTGTGACCGGGAATTCGTTTGATTGGCGACGGCATCAGCAAGGAATGGCCCATTTTGTCGTCGAGCGTGTGCTGTCTGTTTGGGACCGCCCGACGGAGCGGCGGTCACTTTTTCACGGGATGGCGCACGATCTGGGGGTGCCGGCGCGGCTTTTGTTGCCGCATGGGGAAGTGCTCGATGGACAGGACTTTCCGCGGCGCTGCCGTGTGAACTTTGTCGCGCCCCTTTTTCGCGATCGATTACTGGTCGGCAATGTCGAGCTCTGTTTCGACGGCGGTCTTGGGCGTTCACCGCTTTTGCGACCTGTGCTGGCACTTTTTGCGGCGCTTTTGGTGTTGTGGACGGTGGCGGGGCTCGTCGCGCGGCGGATTGGTCAGCCGCTCAGTGAACTGGCCGACGTGGCGCGACAGCTCGGCGAAGGACGGCTCGATAGGCGGGCCAAGCTGCGGCACGGCCAAGTCGGTGAAGTCGGCGAGCTTACGCTGGCGATAAACGAAATGGCGGGTCGAATTGAAAAACAGCTCAAAGACCAGCGCGAGCTGTTGGCGGCGGTGTCGCACGAG
>DAORGN010000015.1:0-41731 GCA_035340095.1 Pseudomonadota bacterium
ACCGCCGAAGTCCCGATCTCCGCCACGGTAGCCACCACCGCCACGGCGATCACCACCGCCGCCTCCACCACCACCGCCGCCACGACGATCGCCGCCGCCACGGTAGCCACCACCGCCGCCGCCGCCACCGCCGCCACGGAAGCCGCCCGACTCACGCGCTTGGGCCTCGTTGATCTTCAACGTCCGGCCACCCAGCTCGCTGCCGTTGAGCTGCGAGATGGCATCACGCGCCTCCTCGTCGGAGCTCATCTCCACGAAGGCGAAGCCGCGCGGGCGGCCCGTTTCGCGATCCATCATCACCTTGACGTCGGTCACCGCGCCAATGCGCTCGAAGACCTCGCGAAGCTCGGGCTCCGTGGTGCTGTAGGAAAGGTTGCCGACATACAGGCGCTTGCTCATCTCATCACTCCTTGCGTTCGTCCTTTTTCGGTGACGGTGTCGTCACGTTCGACGGAGCTGCCGTCGCAGAGGCCCTGCTGTGTTTCGCACCAACCCTAGCTCGAACGAAGCGGCACACAGAGGGCAGCGACGCAGAGATGAAACCAAGGCATAGGACCTAGACCTACTTGTACCATGAACCTGGTCCGCGCAAGCAGAGTTTCGCAGTCGAATAAATAAAATCGATCGAGACGCAGCCTGCCCAACCCAAAGTGTGAACAAATTTTACAAACTTCAGGCTTGGGCGGGTGGGGGCGGAGGTCTAGATTGGCGACATGAGTTCACAATGCCCTGCCCTTCGTCGCGCAGCTCCATCCCGTCGCCAAGCGATCGGATTTGGCGGGTCACTGCCGCTTTTGATGGCGTCGATCGGTCTTTTGTCGTGCACGCAAGATCCGCCGATTCCAGCCGATGACGGTCCGCCCGATCTTGTTTCCACAGCACCCGATCTGGCAGTGCCTGGGGACCCACCCGACCTGACGATGCCGCCGCCGTCACCGGACTTGGCGATCGTTCCACTTGCGCCTTGTAGCTGGCGCGATCGCTTTGCCGAAGCGTTTGGTCACGCCTTTGCGAAAAATGATGTCGCGTTTGTCACCACCGACGGAAAAGTGACGCGCGGAATGGATCAGCTCGACTTTGCGGCGCAGAAAAGCCAGATCCCCGACATTGTGAAGGTGAAGGGCAACGCCAATCGTATCTCGGAGATTCAACTGCTCGACCCTGCGACGGGAAAAGTCCTTGCATCCAACAAAGCGGCGTTCGTTTATGGACTCGGTTATGCCATGTGGCTCGAAGTCAACGCATATGGCGAAGCCGGCATCACCGAGATGACGTTGATTCGACAGTTTGCCGGCGAGCTGCCGACGTATCAGCAGCTGGTTGGCCTGTACCGAGTGCTCACCAAGACAGCAGAAGCGCAAGTGCCGGCAGCCGATCGCGGAGACTTTCAACAAGCGGCGGCCAAGCTGATGAGCGCGATCGAGAGCGGGTCTTTGACTTTTGCGCTGGGAACCGGACATGCGGCGGACTTTCCAGCGACGGCGCAGACGGCCAACGGCAAGACTTTTTCGTTTCAACTCTCGAACGGCTACGGCATGGACCCGCAGATTGGGTTCCAGCGCAACGGCGTGTGGGGGCCGCTGTGGCAGACGTACAGTCTCACTGGGGCGTGGTCGGCGTCGACGCCAGGCATGCAGCCCAAGTGCGGCGGCTGCACAACGGACAGCTTCGGCGGCACCAAGTATCTGTTCTGCGAAGGGCCGCTGCCGCGCAAAAACGCAGCTGCTGTTTGTGCTTCGCATGGTGGATATTTGGCGACGGTCGACAGCGTATTTGTAAACTCGTTTTTGCGCGGCATGGCGCAAAATGCGGGCAAGGCGTTTCTGGGTCTGGATGATCTAGCTGAGTATGGAAAATACGTGTGGGCGACGGGAAAACCGGCCACGTATACCAACTGGGGTCAGGGGCAGCCGGACCACTATATGATGCAAGAGCGCTGTGTTCAGCTTTACGACGGGAAAGCGATCACGCAGTGGAATGACATCGACTGCGCAAGCCCACTGCCTTATCTGTGTCAGCTTCCGTAAATCGGAAGGAGTGGGCGCGCGATGGGGGGCGGGAATTCCGGGCCTATTCGATCGGGTTGATCTTGTCGAGGTTGAGTCCGCCCGCATACGAGTACGACGTCGCATACGCATAGCCATAGCCGAGCAGTCCAAACGGCTTGGTCGACGTAATGCGGTGATTGCCCGGTTTTTCGATGCGAATGATCATCCGCCCGATGGTACCGTCGGCGATTCCTCGGAACGGCGTCGTAATCGCTTGTCCATCAAGTGACAACTTCGCATCAGGAGCCGCCGTCACATTGATGAAGTCATAGCTATAGGTCTGCGGCACGTAGAAGATGTAGTCGTTTCGGTATTGCTCGACGGGAACCAGCGGCGTGATGTTGGCATCCCCGAGACACTTCACATCATCTGCCGTGCCAATGAACGGACAGCGCGCCGACACTCCCGACGGAAACTCTTTTGGATCGTAGCGGCCCGTTAGGTTGCCCCACGCTGGCATGTACTGAAACACCAGGATCGGCTGATCGGATTCGACGACAAAATCGGCATCGGTCGCAAACTCGTAAATCTGACCTTTGCTAAGCGGCGGCACCGCCGGCAGCATCGTCGTGCTCTTGATCGTCACGTTGGTGTTATCGACGCTGGCGACGATGCGGTAATAGTCTTTGTCCGACAGATTGCGCTGCTTGACCTTGGCCCCGACGTAGCGCTTGCCCCAGGTTTCAAGCGGAAACATCTGCACACCAAGGTGATTACCACCGACGGCACTTGCGGGAATTGTGACCCCGCCGGCGCCGCCATAAACGACCACCGGCGCGCTCGCTTTGACCACCGCGCCCGAGATGTCTTCGCGGCTGTTCGCCTGCACGATTTCCATCACTTCAAGACGCTTGAGCAGGCGCCGCACCGTTTCACCCGCGCGCAACGCCGGCACGCCCGGACCTTTCGCCGTGGCGACTGGCGGCGTCACTTCCACCATCGTGTCGTCGGTCAGCGCCATCACTGCCAAAAGACCCGCGCCCTGTGGCGGGAACGTCATGTGCTCGGCGTTGTACGTGTACGACATGACAAAGTAGTTCTTTGCCATCACATGTTCAGGCAGTAGCAGCGTCGCGGAACCAGAAAACACCGTCGCTGCATCGATCGGGTGGAACTGGTACACCGCGACCGGCGCCGTCGATTTCAAATAGAAGCCTTTTTTGGCGATCTCGGTTTCGGCCAGCTTGTTCTTGTCGTGCGACAGACGGAAAATTGCGACGCCCGCCGCCGGATTGCCCATGGCTGGCGGAATGCTCTTGGTTTCGATGACGCCACTGGCATCAGACAGCGTGACGGACGCGGTGAGCCGGTCGCTCGTGTTGGTGACGACAATACCAAAATCACCGACGAGAGAAGTTGACCACAAGTTGGCCGGATAAAAGCTGCATCCGACGTTGCCACGGGTGACTTGTTCGCACGGAGTCAGACACTTTCCGTCGATGCATGCATCGCCACCGGCAATGTTGCATTTGTCGGCACCGATCCAGCTGTTGCTCATGCACCGCTCGGTGCCGTCGCGGTTGGCGTTGCAGCGAATTCGGCCTTCGTCACAGCTCGGCGGAGGTGGTGGCGGCGGAATAGACATATCCGGGGCCATGGGACCGTCTTCATCGACATTTCCCGTCGCCGGATTGCAAGAACCGACAAGCCCCAAGACAACGAAACCGAGCGAGGACCGAGCCATGGTGCGCATAAGTCATGCTTAGCCCGAAGATCCGGCTCTGTCACGCATTTTGGCGTACTTGTACGACTATTTCACACGTAGCGAACTCTGCTTCTTCATAGAAGCGTACTCTACAAAGCTGTGTAAACATCACAACTGATCAGGTTTGGGTGATGCAGCGCGTGGCTCGTTGGGTACGCAATGTCTCAATGCTCGACGGGGACGCCACTTCTGCCGACATCATCGCACACTATGCGTCAATCTGTGCAGATATCCGCAATCATGAATCAGAAGTCTAATTCTCAATCTTTTTATTCGATGTAGTACCACGTTGTGGTCTACAATCATTGAGCCATTGCCCTAAACACTGGCAGTCCCACGGGGTCCGTAGACCCGGTGAGTTACGCGCAGGCGAAACCTAGCAATGAAGTTTTTTCGACTTATCCTCCTCGCTCTCATCTGTTCGCTCAGCGTCGTGGGGCGCTCGACTTCGTCGCCCAACGTGCGCACGGCGTATCTGCAAGAGAGCGGCGGCACGTCGTTTGGCAATCCGTCGACGATGGCGGCAGTGCCGGCGCGCGACTCGTCTCGTTTTCCGATTCAGCTTGGGTCGCGCAGTGAAGCGGTGTTGCGCCGCAGGCTGACGCTGTTTGTTCCACCGAATTCGGAAATTCCACCGTTTGAGCCGTCTCCTGCTGATTTCGAGCCTGCGCCCGCCCTGGTTGACCCACGCCCACGTTTTCGCGGTGAGCTCGACGAAGAAATTCTGGCGCGGCTGTGTTCGCTGCCGATAAAGAGCATCAAGCCGCTCGGTGGTGGTTCGTCGATCAAGCTGCGGGTGACGTTTGTCGACGGAAGCCAAGCTGCGGTCAAGCCAAACCAACTGCGCATCACGCGCTATCAGGCCGAAGTGGCGGCGTTCAAGCTGGCGCGGACGCTCGGGATCATGTCGGTGCCGCCGTCGTGCGTGCGGACGTTTAGCAAAGAACAGCTCCAAGCGAACATGCCCAAGGATCTGCGCGAGCGGATGGATCAAGAGCTTGTGGTCGACGACAAAGGCAACGTCAAGACAGCGGTGATCCAGTGGGTGCCGGGGCTGCGCAACATGAAGCTGGAACAGGCCGACTGGTGGCGTCCGCTGCTGAAGGCCGGCGAGCCGATTCCAAACGGCAAACACAAGCGGGTCGCGGAAATCAGCACGCTGCTTCTGTTTGACTATCTTTTGCTCAACTTCGATCGCTGGTCGGGCGGCAATACGACCGAAGCCGACGGCGAGATGATCTACATCGACCAGGGCGCAAGCTTTGGGCCGGACAAAAAGCACGGTCACTCGCGGCTGATGCTAAAAACGCTGCGGTGGAGCGAGCGCTTCCCGCGGACGCTTGCGCAGACGCTGTTTCAGCTGGACCTGCCGGCCCTGCGCAGCGACTTTGGCGACTTGGTCAGCGACGACGAGTGGGACAGCTTCCTGTATCGCGTCGAGCACGCCCGCGCTTACCTCAAGTCGCTCAAGAAACTGAACCACAAAGACTCGCTGTTTTAACCACCGCGGACTGCAAAGTAGGAAATTGTGCCGCGCGGGCGTCTTTAGTACCGTGAGCCATGCTGTCGCGCCCGCGTGGTCGTTTGGTGACGTTGTCTGCCCTATCTGTTGCGCTGTTTTCGGTCCAGCTCGCGTCGGCCAAACGGACAGCCGAAAAGCCAGTGGTCGCGAAACGAGCGACGGCAGAATCGGCGCCTGCGGTTTCCGCTCCTGCGTCGGTGTTGCCGTTTGTCGAAAACGACTTTGCGCTGGCCCGCGCGCAGGCTTTAAAAAGCGGCAAGCTGCTGTTTGTCGACGCATGGGCGCTGTGGTGTCACACCTGCCTGAGCATGCGGAATTTTGTCTTTACCGACGTGCAGCTTCAGCCTCTCGCGAATCGGCTGGTCTATGCAGCGATTGATACCGAACAGCCGTCGAGCGCGGCTTTTTTGGCGCGCTTTCCGATTTCGACGTGGCCCACGATGCTGGTCATTGCACCGTCGGAACAAGGAGACCAGATTGTCGCGCGCTTTACGGGAGCGCTATCGGCCAAAGAGCTGTCGAGCCGGCTTGGCGCGGTGCTAAACCAGCAGGCGCAGCAGCAGCCCAAGCTGGCAAAAGCCGATGCGCTGGCGGCGGCGGGACAGCATCAGCAAGCGGCGGCTGAATACGAAGAAGCGCTGGAAGAGCCAGGCTCGCGGCCTCGGGCGCTGCTCGGGCTGATTCAGTCGCTGCGGTCGCTTGGACAGCATGCGCGCTGTGCCGACTTATATGACCGCTCATTTCTGCAAGTTGGCAAAAGCGCTCTGGCGACGGACTTTGCGGCCTATGCGGCAAGCTGCATGGACAAACTGGATGATGTCGACCGACGGCAAAAACTGCGGCGGCAGCTCCGGACCGATTTGGGCAATCTGCTTGATGATCCGAGCGCAGACTTGGCCATTGATGATCGCAGCGATGCGTATGGAACGATGGTAGAGCTGTCCGACGCGCTCGGTGAAAGCAGCGAAGGCGACCGTCTGACAACGAAACGACTGGCGCTTCTGGAAAAAGCGGCAGCGACGGCAGCTTCCCCGGTTTTGGCAGCGACGTTTGATGCGCATCGTTTCGATTCGTACCGTCGGCTCAAGCGCTGGGCGATTGCGGAAGAGATGTTGCTGGCGTCGGCAAAGGCGCTGCCCAGCGACTACAATCCGCCGGCCCGTTTGGCGCGTCTGTATTACGAAACCGGGCGGATTGAAAAGGCCGAAGCCCAAATCGGCACGGCGCTGTCGCATTGTCTTGGTCCCCGTCGGGCGTCGATGTTTGAGCTGCGCGCAGCGATTCAAAACAGCCAAAACCGCAGCCGCGAGGCGATGGCGTCACTGATGGAAGCGGTTTCGGTGCTGACGGCCAATCAGCCTGCCGGTGCGCCGGAATCCGCGCGGGTGTTGTCGCTGCGCCAGCAACTGGCCGGACTTGAGGCGAAGCGCAAAGAGCAGCCGGATGACAGTGACGGAGCGCCCCAGTCGGTCCCGCCTGCGCAACAAAACGCAAAACCGGGACGGAAAAATGGTGGCCAAAAAACCGGCGACAGGAAAAACGCGGACAAGAAAAACGACGGTGCCAGCGAGCGCAAGTCACCCCCGCCGCGTTATGAACCGGGAACCCCCGTGGCCCAGCGCAAGCGCGACCGCCGACTGGCCACCCGCGACGCGAACCTCAAATAGTGGCGGTTGCGGACGGCTGGCCGCGTAAGTCACGCAATTTCCTCTCGTTTCGTATTCCGTTCTGTGCGATTCTAACGAGAGCTTGAGGTGTTCGCTTCCCGACGCAAGCGAGCATCGTGGGCGCAACTTGGGGGAGGAACATCGTGTCAGTGTCGCATCTTGCGAAAGTGAGCCCGTCGCAGCTTGGCTTTGTGCGGGCGTTTCTGTGGCAGCTTGCGCGGACGGGTCAGGTGTCCGAAAGCGCAGTCGAGCAGCAAGCCGCGGTCGACGCCGCACGGCTGATTTTTTCGATTTCGCGGAGCCGAGACGAGCTGTGGCGGTTTTTCGGGGAATTTCGCCAGCTGGTGGAAAGCGGCAACGATTCAGCGCTCAGCGATGCGCTGCGGGCGGTGCTCACCCCGGCAGCGGCCCAAGAACCGGTGCCCGCTGAAGTGCCAGCGCCCGTTGTCGAAGCGGTTGAAAAAGTCGAAGCGCCAGCGCCTGTCGTTGAAACCAGCGCCAAAGCCGAAGTGCCGGCGTCGGTTCCTCCGGCTGCGATGTCGAAGAGCGCTCGTCGCAAACAGGCCAAGCAAGCGGCAGATGCGCAAGTGACGCCGACTGCTGCCCCGCCCCCCGCGACGGATTCGGTGCCCGCCCAAGTTGTGGAATCCGCATCAAGCGACGACGCCCCGATGGCCACCGCTGGCGACACCCCAGATGACGAAGGCGGCGACGCATCGAACGGCCCGTCGGCGCACGTCATCCACGGCAGCGATGCCGCAAACGAAACCACCTAGCATCACGACGCCGAGTACGGTGGCCGTGTCGGCAGCTCGGTTTTGGGCGAAAATACGATCGATGCAGCCTAGCGTGCGGGCACAACCGATGCTGCCGCCTGGAATCGGCGTGGCGCTGGCCATGCTGGGCGCGCTGCTTGCGAGCGCGTGCAGTTATCGTCACAGACTGCTGGTCGCGATCCAAGATCCGACGCAGTGGGCCGACGATCCGATAAGCCGTGGTGAGCTGTATCGTCAGCTTGGCAGCGACGCGATGCTGGCGCTTTGCGTGGCTGCGATGACATGGCTTGTGGTGCTGGCGCTGCTGCCGCTTTCGCGGATGCGGGCGCTGCGGGTCTTGGGTCTGGGACTTCTCAGCGCGCTGCTTCTTCTGCTTGGGATGCTTCTGCAAGCCCAGCACGGAACGCTGCTCGCGATGCGATCGGGACTGACGCTGGAACTGCTGAAGGAATCGCTCGATCCGGCTGCGATTCGCGAGTCATGGTCACTACTGCCGCGCAGCGAGCTGCCCTATCTGCTGATGCCGCTCCTCGGTTTTTGGCTGTCGTGGCTTTCGCTGCATCTGCATCGGATTGTGCGCATCGGTTTCCTGCTGTCCATCGGCGTTGTGACCGTCGCGCTGTTCACCTGGGCGGTGCGCGTTCCGGCGGCACCGCTTCAGACCGCGCTGCTGCACCATCCGCTGGGTTTTTTGGCCACCGAGCTTGTGTCTGCAAAGCGCTCGCAGCATGCGCTGGCCCAAGTCGGCGTGGGCGTCGCGGTTGCAAACGCCGCAACCCGCAACCAAGCACCGACAGAATCCGGCGGACCGGCTGGAGGGGTCGATGGCCCACCTATCGGAGACGATGCTGCCGATTCCCCGCCCGTCGAAGAAGAAACGCAAGCTGTCGCGCCGCCCAGCCAAGCCAGACCACAGCTTGCGCTGACCGATTCGATGTTTGCCTATCTGCCCAGCGAGCGACCGATTCAGAAAGCCAAACCACAGGCGGTGAGCGGGCCGCTGAATGTGATCGTACTGATTCTGGAAAGTACCGGCGCCGACTATGCCCTTCTGCCGATTCAAAGTGGCAAGCTGGCGATGCCGTTTCTGCATTCGCTGACGGAAAAAGGACTGTTTCTGCGCAATCATTTTTCTGCCGGAAACTCGAGTCCACGCGGGATTTTTTCGCTGCTTTCTGGTCTGTATGTGATGCCGGAAGTGGGAATCTGGGATGTTCGCAAAGACATTTATTTGCCGTCGCTGACAACGTATCTTGGATCGACGTACCAGCACTTTTTGGTGACACCGGCTTCGCTCGATTGGTACTTCCCCCACAACTATCTTTTGCACAGCGGCTTCACCGAGCTTTGGGGCTATCACAATCTTCCGATTCGAAAAAACGCCCCCGGTGGCCGCGCCCATGCCCGCGATGAAGCGGAGTCCGTTTCGGTCTTCCTACAAAAACTTTCGACGGCAGCAGCCAAATCCGAACCATTTGTGGCGGTGTACTATTCGTTTCTGTCCCACTGGCCGTACCCAGACTATGGACCGGATTCCCATGTGGTTCCACCGACGAAAGCGCTGCATCTGTATCTAAACAATCTGCACTATCTCGACAAACAGATCGAACGCATCTACGAGCGCGCCAAAGCGCTTGGAATCCTCGACAAAACCATCGTTGTGATAGCGGGTGATCACGGGGAAGCGTTCGGACAGCACCCGCACAATTACACGCACTCGCGACAGAGTTTTAACGAAAACTACCGCACGCCAGCGCTGCTGCTGCATCCGCAGCTGTTTCCTCCGCGCGTCGTTTCGGAACCCACCAGCCACGTTGATTTTCTGCCCACGATCTTGGATGCGATGGGACGTTCCTATGATCCGCAACTGCTGCAGGGAGAGTCTCTGTTTCAGGACCATTTCCGTCGAAAATACATCTTCCTGTATGGCAATGAGGACACCTCCTCTTCCATCAGTGAAAACCAAGTGAAACTGCAGGTCTCGTTTCGCGATGGATCGTGTTGGGTGTACGATCTGCGTGTCGATCCAACCGAACAGAAACGGCTAAGCTGCGCCCCGCACAAAGCACAGTACGAAGCGCTTTTGGAATATCGGAAGCGACAAAGACAAGCGCTGCGCACGTACAATGCGGTCTTCCGCCGCGAGCTTCAGCAAGGGAATTCTCCGTCTGCAATGCTGGTTCCTGACGCATCGCCAGTTGGCAGAAACTAAGCGAACGCTTGAAAGTCTGGCCGCATCCGCGGTACAGCCTCCGCACGGAGGTCGGCAGCCCTCCGCCTGGAGGAAATCGCAGATGTCGACCCGGTTCCGCTTCCCACGCAAGACCCGCGCGTTTCTGTTTGGTCTTATCCCGCTGCTTACGGCATGTGAAAAAACGCCTGTCCCCGTCGATCCTGGGCGGGTGACGCTGCATCGGTTAAACCGCGATGAATATGACAACACGGTGCGCGATCTGCTTGGCACCAGCCAACGTCCAGCGCAGCAATTTCCGTCGGATGACAGTGGGTATGGTTTCGACAATGTGGCGCAGGTTCTTAGTGTCTCGGCTCCGCATGTCGAACGCTATCTGCGCGCGGCGGAATCGCTGATCGACGAAGCGCTGCGTCCCGATGGTTTTCCACTGAACAAGCTGCTGCAAGCGGGCGATGTCGAAGTCCGTTATCGGCGACGCAATCAGATATTTTTCGCCAGCAATTCATCGATTCCGATCCGCATCGAAGTACCGACAAGCGCAAACTACGTGATCAGCACCAGTGCGTTTGGTGAACAAGTCCCACCGGACCCCGCACAGATGGTCATTGCCGTCGATGGCGTGCTCGTCAAGACGCTGAATGTAAACGGAACGGAATCGGCACCGGATCAGATCCAGATCGAAGTTCCGCTGACCGCTGGAACCCACATGCTGAGCTTCGGCTTTGCCAATGATCTGTATGTACCCGATCCAGATCCCGGAAAGACCAAGGATCGCAACCTGGGGGTTTACTGGTTTCGCATTCACGGTCCCGTTGGTGTAAATCCTGAAAATGCCATCCGTCGCCGCACGATCACCTGCACACCCAGCACGTCCGATCAAAACGAATGGCAGCGCTGCGCTGATCAGATTCTGTCACGGTTCGCGCGACGTGCCTTCCGACGCACTGTATCCACTGAAGAAGTGACGGAACTGCGCGCTCTTTCGCAGGAAGCTTGGCGCGCGGGTGATGACTTTCTGACCGGCTTGCGTCCGGCCCTGATCGCAGTTCTCTTGTCTCCGCGCTTTTTGTATCGGGTGGAAATTGATCAGAATCCATCGTCGCTGACGCCGCATCGGCTAAACGACTTCGAGCTGGCTTCGCGGCTGTCTTACTTTCTGTGGAGCAGCATGCCCGATGATGAGCTCTTGCGGCTCGCAGAGCAGTCTGTTCTGGATGATGACGACAGTGTGCTTTCTGCGCAGGTCGCACGGATGCTCGATGATCCGAAAGCAGAAAATCTGCTGCATCGCTTTGCTTCGCAGTGGCTTCAGCTTGCAACGCTCGACGGAGTGACCCCTGATCTGAAGCGGTTCCCAACCTGGAATGAAAGTCTGCGCAGCGATATGAAGCAGGAAACACTCCTCTTTTTGCGCGACTTTATGCCATTGCTCGGCAGTCGGAATCTGCCCATCACACGGCTCCTCAGCGAACCGATGACGTATCTTTCACCAACGCTGGCGAAGCACTACGGAATGGATGGTCCGGGTCCGGATGTGCCGTGGGAACAGACGACACTGCTGGGGACACCGCGCATAGGACTTTTGACACAAGGGAGTGTCTTGACCATGACTTCCTATCCGGGACGGACTTCTCCGGTCAAGCGCGGCAAGTGGATTCTGGAACAGCTCCTGTGCTCGCCTCCCCCGCCACCTCCACCTGGTGTATCCACCGATTTGACCGCGATGATGGGAAACGGAACGCTGCGACAAAAGTTGGAAGCCCACCGTCAGAAACCAGAGTGCGCGGGCTGTCACCGTTTGATGGACCCACTGGGTTTTGGCCTGGAGTCCTTTGATGCAGTAGGTGCATTCCGGAACACCGATGAAGGCCAGCCGATCGACACAACAGGACAACTGCCAAGCGGCGCAACCTTTTCAGATCACACCGAGCTGACCGAGCTTGTCAAAAGCGATCCGCGCTATCTGCGCTGCATCGCAATGAAGCTGTTTACCTATGGGATAGGTCGAACTCCCGTCGACAGTGACGAAACCCAGCTCGCAAACATCATCGAACAACTGGGATCAGGCGAAGGGACTTTGCGGCAGCTCATTTTCGCGATAGCAAAGTCTGAACCGTTCCGTTCCCGCCGGGGAGAGACCGATTCCGTGGAAGGAGTCACGCCATGACCGCTGTCACGTACCCATCCCGCCGGCAGTTTCTTCGCAGTGGCGGATCTTTTATCGCCCTTCCCTTTTTGGAAAGTCTGCTACCCAAGACAGCGCGTGCCGACGGAAAATCGCCGCAGCGGCTGCTCTTCTATTTCGTGCCGAACGGCATCCACATGCCGGCCTGGACGCCCAGCAGCGAAGGCACAGACTATGTGATTCCACCCATCCTAAAGCCCATCGAAGCGCTGCGTAGCGAGCTGTTGGTTGTGTCCGGACTTCGCAACTTGCCAGCCCGTCCCGACGGAGCCGGTGATCATGCAGGCGGAACCAGTGCATTTTTGACCTGCGTGCATGCGAACAAAAGTGAAACGGACGTGCGGCTGGGAATTTCGGTCGATCAGGTTGCCGCCCAGAAGCTGGGAACCGGCACTCGCTTTGCTTCATTGCCGATCGGAATGGAAGGCGGTGCGTCGGTGGGCGGCTGCGATTCCGGTTATTCCTGCGCGTACAGTCAGAACATTTCGTGGATCGGACCCAAGACTCCGCTGGCCAAAATTGCCGGTCCACAGCTTCTGTTTGATCTGTTGTTTCAAGACAGCAGCCAAGGAACAGGAGTCGCGGAAAAACGCTTCCGTCATCGTCAGAGCGTGCTCGATTTTGTCCGTCGGGATGCAGGATCTCTGCGGGGCAAGCTCGGGCGCAGTGATCGCGACAAACTCGATGAATATCTGCACTCCGTTCGCGATGTCGAACAGCGCATTCAAACGATGTCTGGAAGCTGTGATACGCCGATGCCACCGACGGATGATGTGCGTTTGGGAGAACAGTTAAAAGCCGTTTCGGATCTGATGGTGCTCGCGCTCCGCTGTGACCTGACGCGCGTGCTTACGTTCATGCTGGGCAACGGGGGTTCCAACCGTTCCTATGGTTTCTTGCCGGGTGTCAGCGGGGCGCACCACGAGCTTTCCCATCATCGCGGCGATCCTGCGATTCAAGCGCAGCTGCAGATCATCGACACCTGGGAAATCGAGCAGTTTGGCTATCTGCTACAGAAGCTAAAGACCACCCAAGATCGCGATGGGAGTCCTCTACTCGACAGTACGTTGGTGATGTTTTCGAGCGAAATTTCCGACGGAAATTCCCATGGACACACTGACTTGCCGGTGCTCTTGGCCGGACGTTTGGGTGGCAAGGTTCGTCCGGGTCGACACATCCGCAAAGACGAACCGATCGCCAACCTGTACACCAGCATGCTAGGTGCAGTCGGCGTGACAAACAGCAAGTTCGGCGACGACGGCACTGGCCCGATGCAAGGACTCACTTAGCCGCTTGCACTTCGTCCGCGGATTTCTGGGCAGAACCGCGACCATCCACGCAAGGACTCTCCGCGCAAATGGGTTGCAGGTATCATCGCATGTTGCGCACGCATTCCCGTTTGCGCATTACCCTTCGCGGAGGTCAACATGAGACGTTCTCGCGTTCTCTTCGCACTCTTTTTCACGTTTGCACTAGGCCCTGCTTGCAGTGATTCTTCGACGAGCGGAACTGTGGATGGCGGCAATCCAGCAACCGACGGCGGTGCGGTGACGCCAGATGGAGGAAGCAACTTTGCATCGTCCCCGGTGATTGGCGGCTGTCCGCTGTTTCCGAGCAACCATGTGTTCAATACAGCGATCGACATGCTGCCGGTTCATCCAAGCTCTGCGACGTTCATGACGACGATCGGAACGCGCAATCTGCATCTCGATTTGGGAACCACTACGGATCAGCAGTCTGCGACGTACTACGGAATTCCCTGGAATGTGGTGCAAGGAAATAGCAGTCCGTGGGTCGCGGTGCGCTACTCTTCCGTCGATACTTCGCTCAACTGGAATCCGCGTCCGGAAGCGGACTGTGGAAACGGCGCGGCCCATACGCTTGTGTCTCCGTGTCTTGCGACCACTGCACCGAGTCCGGTTCTGCCGATTCCGATGAATCCGCTCGTGGAAGGTGGAATCGACACCACGCCGAGCCAACCTTACGGAGACCATCACATCTTGATTCTGGATGCGAGCGTCTGTCGTTTGTGGGAGACGTACCACTCCTATCCGAACAGCCAGGGGGGCTGGGATATCTTTGGTTCTGCGACGTGGGATTTGCGATCAAACGCACTGCGTGCAGCCGGCTGGACCAGCGCCGATGCTGCCGGATTCCCGATTCTGCCACTGCTCCTGAAAGCGGACGAAGCGAGTTCCGGAACGATCAAACATGCGCTGCGCTTCACGATTCAGTCGAGCAAGATTCGCGCGCAGTACGTGTGGCCGGCGCGACACCTGACGGGCAATGGTACATCGCAGAGTCTGCCGCCGATGGGTCAGCTATTCCGTCTCAAAGCGAGCTACCAGATTCCGCCGACGTTTAACACCCAAGCCAAGGCGATTTTGCAGGCGATGAAGACCTACGGAATGTACATCGCCGACGGTGGTTCCGACTGGTACATCCAAGGCGATCCAAACGCCGGCTGGCAAAGCGCGACGTTTACGCAGGTGCAATCGGTATCGAGCAGCAACTTTGAAGCGGTCGATGTATCGCCGCTGATGAGCCGCCCTGGCTTCGATCCCAACTCTGCAACCGTTCCGCCTGGCTAATCGCCACGCCCCGGCCCGCCGCGTCAGGTCAGGCCGGGCTTCTGTCCTTCGTCCCACTCGATTGTCGTCGCCCCGAGTGTCAAACGATCACCTGGCAGAATCGCTTGTGCGCCGCTGATGCTCCGTCCCCCGCGCTGCCAAAGCACCGCTTGAGGACCGTACCACCACAGATCATGGCCTTCGCCGTGTGTGCGAATCGATCCCCAGCGCACCGCCGAATCGGAGCTCGGAGGCACCAGGCCGATGACCGGATCGCCGAGCGCAAACTCTTTCCAGGTCACGAGCGTCGACGGAAAATTGCCGTGGTATTCATCGACTCGACGCAAGAGTGCCGCCCCACCGCGCAAAATCCGCACTTCCAGCGTCAGCACGGGGCCCAGGCGAATCAACTGACCATCTGACAGCGATACCTGTGTGCCCAGCGCCAAGCGCCGATCATCGACAAACGTGCCATTGAGGCTGCGCAGGTCTTCGATGAGCAGCTTGCCGTTTACGACCAAAAGCCGCGCGTGCTGCCGGCTGACACCGTGTGTAATCGAGTCATTGTCCGGCGATGGGAAAGCCCGACAAACCACGTCGCAGTCGCGGTGTTTTCCCAGCAGAACTTGTTGCGCCGACAAAATGTCGATCGCCTCGCCGGAATTGCCAACGAATGCGAGCAGACGCAGATGGCCCTGCGCCGAACTTCCGGCTTCTGCCTGCGCTGGCTGTGGTGCCACCACCGGTGCTGATTGCGGAGCCGCCGCCGGTGCCGCTTTGCGCGCGCCCCACCCTTCGATGCTGCGGGCATTGGCCGGTTCGGTACGCGCTGGTGCATCGGGCCGGGCCGAAACATCAATCGCCGCCATGGCCGGCATCGTCGACCGCAGGGCCTGCTGGGCTGGCTGCATTGGCTCGATTTTGCCAAGCTGTGCCGCCGCTGCCGGTGGCTGGGTAGCGCGAATCGCTCCTGGCACCGGTGGTGGTGGCGCACCCGGACGACGCGGTGGCGGCGGCGGTGGCGATTGCGCTGGTTGCGCCGTCGGTGGAGGCGAAGCCGGCCTGTGTTCCGCTTGCCGCAGACCGCTTGTCGATGCGCGCCCGGTTTCACCGAAGATCGGCAGCGGCTGCGCATCCATCGCTTTCACAAACTCTTCGACGTAGGTACGCGCCGACGGGAAACGGTCCCCCGGCTGCTTCGCCATCGCCTTTTGGAAAAACTGATCCAGGGGATGCCCAAGCGGGATGCTCGGCACAAACGTGTTGAGCGGCGGAACCGGATTGCGCTTGTGCATCAGCACCAGCTGAACCCGATCTTCGTGCTTAAAAGGAGGCCGCTTGGCGACGGCAATGTACAAAATGACGCCGAGCGCGTAGCGATCCGTCGCGGCATCTACCGTCGGACCAAACACCTGCTCCGGGCTCATGTAGGTCGGCGAACCAACCGCGACACCGACGGCAGTCAGCTTGTCGTTGTCTTCCATCGGACGCGCCAGACCAAAGTCGAGCAAGACAGCCCGCCGTCCGTCGCCATCCGGAGCAACCATGATGTTGTCCGGCTTGACGTCGCGATGGATAATTCCCATCGATGCTGCGCGATCGAGCACATCTGCGACGGGATTGAGTAGATCGGCAATCTGCCGAGGCGACTCACGAGCGAGCACATTGTGCAGGCTCTCTCCCTCGATGTATTCCATCGCGATCCACAGCACCTTGTCGGGCGTCTCGCCAAAGGCGTAGATCGCTGCGGTGTGGTGGTGGATAAGCCGCGCCGCCAGTCGTGCTTCCCGTCGGAAACGTTCGACGTAAGAGGCATCGCGCGACAGCTCCGGATGCATTAGCTTGACGACGGTGTGTCGTCCGAGGGTGGTCTGTTCGGCCAGGAAAACCTCGCCACAGCCGCCTTCGCCAATCTTCCGTATGAGGTGAAACTGATCCCCGACCTTTGCGCCGGGACCTAACTTGGCCACCTGACTACTCTATCACAGAGTTTTGGAATCTAGCTTCCCTCTTCGTAGTAGGTGCGTACTTGGCTGCGCACCTTGTAGGGCCTCGTCGGAAACATCCTCACCTGTCTGTTCGCTGTTGCAGCGCGTAAGCAGCTCTTTGCCAGGTCGAAACGACGGCACCCGACGAGGCGGAATCGGCACTGTCCCGCCGGTATGCAGGTTGCGCCCAAGCCGCGCTTTGCTCAGCCTGATGCGGAACGTCCCAAAGCCGCGCACGTCGACCAGTTCACCGCGCTTTAGGGCGTGGGCCAGCTCGGCAAACAGATCTTCCACCAGTTCTTGGGTCTTGTTTCGCGGCAGCTTGTGCTTGTCGGCAAGCAGGCTCACCAAATCAGATTTTTTCATTGATGCACTTCACAAAAAGTCGACCGCAATCGATGGCGGCACCGTGGTCGACTACTTGCCCGGCAAGGTCGGCAGCTTCTTGCCCACCGCGTCGGGGATCAGCAGCGTCACATCACCGCTCGTCGTAAGCTGACACGACAGCCGCAGCTTGGTGATGAAGTACGTATTTCCCAGATGAAACTTTTCCGCTTTGCTCACCGGCGGCAGACTTTCCTCGCCGTTTTCGACTTTGACCCGACACAATCCACACGACCCGCGACCGACACACGCCGTCGGTATCAGGATGCCGGCGCGACGGGCCGCGACAAACGCCGTTTCGTCGGGTGCACAGTCTATCGTCTTGTTCTGGGGCAAAAACGTGATGCGGGGCATGTTGGCAACGGCTCACGGAATCGGTGGCAAACGCGGGACGACTTTAGCAAAACACGTCGCCGGGCGTCGAGGCTACTTCGGATCGTCCAGCCCTTCAACGTAGAAGGGCTCCAGGTCTTCAGCGGTGAGAATCAGCTTCCGCAGCTGTTTGTCGATGACCGGATTTGACATGATGGCCCAAAATGCTTCGCCCGGCCCGAGTGTGTCGCGATAACGCAGACCGCTTGGCACATCGAGCAAGAACGTCTGCTGCGACGGTCGACCCATCGTGCTGGCTTGATCGAGCCGAATCTCAAAGCGCCCATTGCCCAGGTCTTTTTCGACGATCAAGTGGCTGAGGATCGGCACATTTTCTTCAATCGGCCAGCGTCCCGTCTGAGCCACCGAGCGCAGCGTCGACAGCCCAACCAAGTGCAGCGGATTCCACTTCGCTTTGCTGGCGATCTTCGGTGGTGATTTGATCCGCGACGCAAAACCCGAACCGACCACTTTGTCGCGAAACTCCGGCGGCAGATAACTTCCCGATCCGTGTGAAGACACGCTCGCGAAACACAGAAACACCCAGTCGCCGACGCTGCCGGAAAATGGCTTGCCGTCGTGGGTCCGCATTTCTTTGGCCCCAAATGAAAGCGCACCCGTCTGGGCTCCGATTTGATACGTCTCGACGGACTCGTCTTCATCAAAGCCCGTCTTGGCGGGAATTTTGACGATTTTTTTGGCGATGATCTTTCCGTACTCGGCGCGAAACAGCTCGTACCCGTGCGCTTTGCGACGATTTTTCGGGTCCACGGACATCGCGCACTGATCCCCGACGCGATAGTCGAGCGAGCGCAGATACAGATTCCATTTTTCGCGCGCTTTGGTGCTGCTCGCCGCGTCTCGCGCTGCCGATAGTTGTTTGGCCGCGGACAGCGACTCGAAGCGTTTTTTTAGTTCACCAAACCGCGCCACGCTCTTTTCGAAGTCGTCGCCGCGCACGATCTTTTCGATCAATTGATCGCGCTCAGCGACGATGGCCTTCGCTTCATCGACAGGCTCGGGGGCGGCAGCAACCAGCCACGGAAGAAACAGTGCAAGCAAATGGCGTCGCAACGGCAACCCCCTTTAGTCCACCGGCATCTGGATCGCATACGAATTTCGCAGCGAGCGCCCGGCAGACGGTTCCAGCTTTTCCGCTTCGTCGATGTGGCGCTGCATGGCCGCATAGTCACCCAGCATCATGTCAACCATCACCACCGCTTGCAGGTGTGACACCGCCGGCTTGTCGCTGACTTTGATGCAGGCATCAAACAGTCTTTGCGCTTCTTTGAACTGGCGATGCGATGAATAGACCGACGCCAGCGTGCACAAGTCCCAGCCGATCAGATTGGGAAACTTTTGCAAATATTCGGCAAGCTTCTGCTTGCCCTCTTCGGCTTGGCGCTTGCTATCAATCGCCTGCGACACCATCTGGCGCACCGATTCGAACATCGCGCTGCTCGGCGCACGCTGCATGAACACTTCGCCATCGCGCAGCACCGAATCGTAGTCGCGCAAGAGCAGATCCGTCGACACCAGCATCACCGACGCTGAATCGAACTCACGCTGTGAAACCGGCCCCGGCGGCAAGCCTTCCAAATACAGCCGCGCCTCGCGAACCAGCGCATGATAGCGACGAGATCCCTGCAAAAGTCGCAGAAGCTGATCGGTCAGCGCATCCAGCTTGGCTCGCTCGGTCGTGGTCGCCAGATCCTTGCGCAGCTCGGTGATTTTTGCGTCGGTGAGCCGCTTTTGCTCAGCTTGGTATTTTTGAATCCGCTCTTCCAGCGCTGCCAGGTCTTTGACCGCATAGGAAAAGTTCTGATCAATGGCCACCGCCGACGACAAAAGCACCAGCTTCTGCTGATCGTTTTCCGCCGTCACCGCTTGCCCATACAGATCCAGCGCCTCGATCGTCTTTAGGTCCGGACGCGCTTCGGTTCCGTCGACGACTTTGCGCGCCAGTTCCGGCATTCCGGCTGATCGCAGAAGTTCCGCGGTGACACGGTCTTGCAGACGGAAAAACTGTTTGACGCTGCCATCGACCTTGGCACTGCCGATGATTTCACTGGTCTCGACGCGAACAAAGCGTGCGGTCAAGCGAATCTGCGCCGATTCCTCTTGATAGGCGCCAATGACCATCACCGATGCACCGACGACTTTTCCCAGCTTGGCCGCAGTGTCATCCTCGACCTCTTTGAGCTGGGCCTGAACCCGCATCTCCTTGAGCACTTTGTCGAGGTTGCCACGCTCGACGATTCGCACCCCGGCGAGGCTCTTGAGGTCCGACGCCACGACCTCGCGAATCGCTTCGCCGATGTGCGGCTTGCCTTTGCCCGTCAGATCGCGAAATGGCATGACCGCGATCGTCGGCTGCGGCTTCGCTACCACCACCGATGGAACCAGCACAAGCCCGACAAGCCACAGCAAAAGACCGAGACCCCAGCGGCCCGGCAGCAGTTGACGCATAGCAACACGGTATCCAAGCCGCGTATTCATCTCAAGCATCCGACGAGGAATGTGCGGTGTCAGGCAAAACTCCGGTGTAAAGCGGCGCGTCCTGTGGAATCACTTTTTCCCATTTTCCGACGATGATCGACGCCATGCAGTTGCCCAGCACATTGACCATCGTGCGCGCCATGTCCATCACCGCATCGACGCCCAGGATCGTCGCAATCCACTCCACTTTCAGCCCATACGCCGCGCACGTCGAGGCCAGCACCACAAGCGACGCCCGCGGCACCGCCGCTACGCCTTTGGACGCGACGAGCAGCGTCAACATCATTTCAATCTGCGTCCCCGGCGACAGATACTTTCCCGTCGCTTGCGCGATAAAAAGCGACGCCAGCGCCAGATACAAGGTCGACCCGTCGAGATTGAAGCTGTAACCAGCCGGCAGCACGAACCCAACAATGTGCGATGGCACGCCCAGTCGTTCCATCGTCGCAATCGCTTTGGGTAGCGCCGATTCGGAACTGGTCGTCGAAAACGCCAGCAAAAGCGGCTCCCGCAGCTCGCGCAGAATCAGGCCCATCTTGGCCCCGGTAATCAGCTTCACCGCGACGAGCAACAGGGCGACAAAACAGATCAGCGCAAGATAAAGCGACAGCACCAGCTTGCCAAGCTGCACCATCACCCCCGGACCCTGCGTTCCGACGGCAACCACCATCGCTGCAAACACCCCAAATGGGGCAAATCGCATCACGTATTCGGTGATTTTGAACATCGCATCGGCGATGCCACGCAGCACATCCAGCACCGGCTTTCCGCGATCGCCAATTGCCACCAGCGCCATCGCGAACAGCAGCGAAAAAAACACGATCTGCAAGATCGCATTTTGCGCCATCGCGTCGAGGATGCTCGTCGGGACCACCTGTTCATAAAAGGGCTTACTCGCCGGGGTCGGAAAACTGCCGGTGCCACCGATGGCGCCCAGCCCTGGCTTGAGGGTATTTGCGATGCCAAGCCCGACGACCAGCGCCACCGCCGTCGCCAGCCAAAACCACAGCAGCGCCTTGACGAGCAATCGCCCGATGTGTTTTTCCCCCGCGCCGGCCAGCCCGACCACCAGCGTCGAAAAAATGATCGGCGATACCAGCATTTTGATAAGCCGAATGAACGTCTTCGACATCCACTCAAACGACGCTGCTTTCGGCAGCCAAGCCGGCGGATGAAGCCCGTCGCCCAAGTGCCCGCCAAGATACGCGCCCAGCGACGAACCGAGCACCAGCGCAATCAAAATCCACGCCGTCAGACCGATTTTTTTCATCGCAGCCCCATCTCCCGCAGGTAGTCCCGCGGGCGCAGAAAGTCGGAAAGCCGCGCTTCCTCGCTGCCGGGCTCGGGACGAAAGTCGTATTCCCAGCGCACAAGTGGCGGCAAAGACATCAAAATGGACTCGACCCTTCCGTCGGTGCGAAGGCCAAACACGGTGCCGCGGTCATACAGCAGATTGAATTCGACATAGCGACCGCGCCGATAGAGCTGAAACCGACGCTGGCGTTCACCAAAAGGTGTGTCTTTTCGCCGCTCGACAATGGGCAGATAGGCGGGTAAAAATGCCGACCCAGCGTCGCGCCAGAAGCTTTGCACCGTCGGCAAATCCGCCTGCAAATAGTCAAAGAAAATGCCCCCGATGCCACGGGTTTCCTGACGGTGGCGCAAGAAAAAGTAGTCGTCACACCAGGCCTTAAATCGAGGGTAGTAGTCGGCATCGTGCTTGTCACAGGCCAGCGCGAGCTGACTGTGAAAGTGCGCTGCGTCCTCGACAAACGGATAATACGGCGTCAGATCCGCACCGCCCCCAAACCACGCCGTCCGCCCGCGTCGCAAAAAACGAAAGTTCGCGTGTGTCGTCGGCACATACGGATTCTGCGGATGTAGCACGAGCGAAACCCCCGTCGCGAAAAACCGTGCGCCATCCCCTGGCAGCGCGCTCTGCATTTCCGGTGACAGCTCGCCGTGCACCACCGACGTATTGACTCCGGCTTTTTCAAATACCGCGCCGTCGTCCAAAATTCCCGTCAGACCGCCGCCACCACCGGGTCGCTGCCAACTGTCGAAACGAAACGAAGCGCTGCCGTCCACCCGCACAATCGCCGCGCAGATGTCGCGCTGCAGACTGCGGACCCACTCGCTGGCTTCGTCCGCCAGACCATCGAGATCACAGCCTTGCGGGGCCGGTCGGAGCGATTGGGCCGCCAGTTTTTCGTTTCCGCCCAGCGCACCCGACGACTTTTGGGTAGTCATGTGTTCATTGTGCCACACTCGTCAGGAAAGCCGCGCAGCTTCCGTTGACCTTGCTTTTGTCTTTGTGCTAGAAGCGCCCCGCAATGTCAGCGCGAAGAGTGATTGGCGTGATCGGAGGCTCCGGCCTCTATGAGCTGTCGGGACTCACCGGGGTACACGAACAAACCGTCGAGACACCGTTCGGTTCGCCGTCGGATAGCTTGGTGATTGGCGATCTGGATGATGTGCGGCTGGTCTTTGTGCCTCGGCATGGCCGTGGTCACCGACTGACGCCGAGCGAAGTTCCCTACGCCGCCAACATTCATGCGCTCAAGCAGCTTGGGGCGGAGTATGTGCTGTCGGTGTCGGCGGTCGGTTCGCTGCGCGAGGAAATTCACCCCGGCCACGTCGTGCTGCCCGATCAGCTGATCGACCGGACCAAAGACCGCCGCAGTAGTTTTTTTGGTAACGGCGTCGTCGGTCACATCTCCTTTGCCGAGCCGTTTTGTCATGATCTGCGCAATGTGCTGCTCGGCGCGACGCAGGACTGCGGCACCAAAGTGCATCCGCGCGGCACCCTGGTGGTCATGGAAGGACCGGCCTTTTCGACGAGAGCTGAGTCGCATATGTATCGCTCGTGGGGCGCTCACATCATCGGCATGACCGCGCTGCCCGAAGCCAAGCTCGCGCGGGAAGCCGAGCTGTGTTACGCCACGCTGGCGCTGAGCACCGACTACGACTGCTGGCGTGAAGAAGAAGAAGCGGTCACTGTCGATGCGGTGGTGGCCGTGCTCAAACGCAATGTCTCGCTCGCGCGGGAAGTTGTCCGTCGGGCAGCCCAGCTTATCGCCAAGCTTCCGCCCCGATCGTGCGGTTGTGCCCGTGCGACGGAATACGCGGTGATGACGCATGACATCGCGCCGCGTGACCATGAGCGAATGAAGCTCATCATCGGTCGGCACATCCCGCCCCCGACGAAGTAGGATTTGGTTCGCGACGTTCACTTTCCGTAACAAGGAGTTCCCTTGAGTTCTCAGCTTGATCTGCTGGTCGTTGGTTCGGTGGCGCTCGATACCGTCGAGACCCAGGCGGCAACGCGCACCGAAGTGCTCGGCGGTTCGGCGTCGTACTTTTCGGCGGCGGCCTCGTTCCTTACGTCGGTCGGCCTGGTCGGCGTCGTAGGCGATGATTTTCCCGACGAACATGCCCAGTTTCTGACCCGACTTGGCGTCGATTCGCAGGGTCTGGAGCGTCGCGACGCAGGCAAGACCTTCCGCTGGCACGGACGCTATTCCGACGACTTTAACAAGCGGACCTCGATTGATACCCAGCTCAACGTGTTTGCCGACTTTGAACCGAAGCTGCATCCGGCGCACGCCTCGGCGCGGCTTTTGTTCCTGGGCAACATCGATCCGACGCTGCAGCTTCGCGTGCTCGAACAGATGAAGAGCGTCGAGCTGGTCGGACTCGACACGATGAACTTCTGGATAAACGGCAGCCGCGAAGCCCTGCTGAAAGTCCTGCGCCGGGTCGACTTCCTGCTGCTCAACGACGAAGAAGCGCGCTTGCTTTCGGGACGGCACAACCTGGTCCACGCCGCGCAAGCGATTCAGCGACTCGGACCCAAAAATGTCGTCGTCAAGCGTGGCGATGCCGGGGCGCTGTTGTTCCACGACGAGCACATCTTTGCCGCCCCTGCCCTGCCTCTCACGGATGTCGTGGATCCGACGGGCGCCGGAGACAGCTTTGCCGGCGGCTTTATGGGCTTCCTGTCGCGAACCTGGAAAGGCGGGAACCTCGATGGCATGCTCGTCCGTCGCGCGATGATCTGCGGCAGCACCATGGCAAGCTTCTGCTGCGAAGACTTCAGCCTCGACCGCTTCCGATCGATCACCCACCCGATCATCGACAGCCGCTTCCGCGCGTTCCGGCAACTGACCCACTTCGAAGACCTCGTCCTGTAAATGGCTCGTACCCAACCGAAGCTGACCGGCGTGCTGCCGCGACGGTATTTTGGAACCGAGTGGCAGCCACCGTCGCGTGTCGATGAAGAGGCCGCGCTGGCGCTTGCCCAGCCTGCCGCGATTGTTGAACTTCTGCGTCCGCTCGTCGATGAAAAGCGCGCCGCACGAATCGACGAAGTGACCGCAGGACGGCTGTCGGGTGTCATCGTGGTGCTCGAAGACCTGCATGATCCCCACAACGGCGGCGCGGTCCTGCGGAGCAGCGAAGCCATGGGGGTGTCGGAAGTCCACATCATTGCCTCGCGTGAGCGCTTCCGCGTATCGGACAAAGTGACCCAGGGCTGCGACAAATGGCTCGACGTGATGGAACACCACAGCACGGCGTCGTCGCTTTCGGCGCTGCGCCAGCGTGGTTTCCGGCTGGCAGCGGCGGTTCCTGGGGTGGCGACGCAGATCCATGATCTGGATCCACTGCAGCCGACCGCGCTTTTGATGGGAAATGAACATGCCGGTCTGTCTGCCGAAGCGCGCGCGCTGTGCGATGTCGAGTTTGCGATTCCGCTGCATGGTTTTTCCGAAAGCCTGAATTTGTCGGTGGCCACCGCGCTATGTGTCTTTTCGCTGACGTCGCGAAGGCGAGCGGCGCTGGGTCGGGCTGGTGATCTCGACGACGCCGCGCTCACCGAGCTGCGCGCTCGCTTCTACCTGCGGGACGTCCGCGGTTCCCTCGCCATCGTGCGAAATCGGCTCGGGGCTCACTAGCCCGCCGTCCTGCTCAGCTCGCTGCTGCATCCGTCGCCGGGCCTCGCGCTTGGCAATTCCTCCGCGGCGTCCCAGATCCGCCATATACGACCTGTCACGGGCAATCGACAATCCGCCTTTTCGACCGGCTTGCCTCGCTGTTTCAGCGTTAAAGCGATGCGCCAGACCATTGGCCTGCGCAACCATTCCTCCATAGCTTGCCCATTTGCGGAGCTTGTCGCGCTCCATGTTGGCAAAGCCGCGACGCTCGGTGGGTTGATTTTTCGCGGCCTCCAGCGGTGTCGGCTTCGTGTCTGCTTGCTCCGGCGGCACGTCTTCCTCCGCAGCCGGGGCCCCATTGTGTTCGGTTTTTCTTTTCATGGTCAGAAGTCCTTTCGACGTTCCTGCTGACCATCTGTCAATCAAACATAAGTCGCGTTCGTCAACCCATATTAACCATAATAAACCAATACCAATTGTTTATCGAGAGCAACGCAGAACCAAATACCAGGCCTTTTTCTATATCGAAATTGTCATATATAAGTGAATTACCAATCTACCCAGTCCGTTCACCGGCTCGGTATCGGCTGCGTGGCGTGCGATGGAATGCCCGCTCGCCGCGCGAAAACGTGCCGGGCCACTTTTTGCAGCATTCAAGCTGGGGAACAGGCGCAGACGAATCGAATCTGGACGTGATGCAGGGAAGGACGTTCGCGACGGCGGGACAGGACAAGGCGAAGCGCCGAGCCGTTGGCCCAGCGCCCAAGCAAGGACAGGGAAAGACGGGAGGACGGGGACTTACGCGACGGGACCGGACTTGTGTTCGGCTTTGTCATCGCCAGCCGCATCTGCGACGGGCGAGCTGGCCGACACCGCTGATGCTTCCGGGGATTCGCTCGCGTCGATCTTGGCGGCAGCGACAGCCGGGACCGATTTTTCTTTGGCGACGTAGAACCACAAAACCAGACCAATCAGCGTGACCAGCACCGCGGCATATTGGGCCGGGGTCAGCCCAAACGCACGCGGATCAGCCCCGATTCCGTCGCGAACCCGCAGACGATCGAGCGCAAAGCGAATCGGTCCGTACAGCGTCGCAATGGACGCCACAAACACACCCAACCGCGGCTTGAAAAGACCCCAGACAAAATAGCCACCGGCGAGCGCCGCAGCGAACAGCGCTTCTTCAAAACCCATGTCGTGGCGACGGAATTCAGCGCCGATGTGAAACAGTCCGGTGCCTCTGGGCGCGCAGTGCGCTTGCGGGCAGGGATAGTCGACGCCCAGAAAGTAGAGCGGATCGCTCGTCAGAAGCAGCTCGCCCGGATGATCGTGGGCGACGTAGCAGCCCATGCGACCAAAGAACCAGCCCGTCGCCAAACCATACGCCAGTGAATCCGCGTAAGGCAGCACCCGTTCCCCGTTTTGGCGACACCACAAAAACAGACCCAGCACGGCCCCGGCAAAGCCGAACATCGACGACAATCCCGAGCGAGGATCGGCGAGCGCTTTGAGCATGGCCGTCGTCGTCGGGTGTTTCTGATACACGAGCACGTCGGCAAAGTGCGACAGAAGAAAGCCGGTCAGAAGCGACCAGAAGATCATGTTTTTGACCTTCTCTTCGTCGAGACCGAGAAACTTGCCGCGTTGAATGGTCAGCCACGCACCAACCAAGATGCCCGTCGCGACGAGCACACCGAAAGGATGAATCGCCAGCGAGTCATCGATGATCGGCAGCGAGGGCAGTTGCGGATAGGGAATCAGCGCCGAAAGCATGTTCAGGCAGCATAAACCAAGGTCTTGTCGCCGCAAGAGCCCTTTTCGCACGACACTCGGTCTTCAGACGGCGGAAAACGTCCGCGCCCGCGCTGCCGCGACAAAAAGTCGAATCAGAATCCGCACTTCAAGCGCAAATTTACGCAAAAAACCAAGGTATGATGAGGGCGATGTGCCCTGCCCGCTTCCTTCTTGCCATGCCCTCGTGCAGAACAAGTTCTGCGCGGGCCAGTGGAGGCACATGAAGCGGTCGACGGTGGTGCTGCTCTTGTTGTCGATTGTGAGCCTGCTTTTGACCGGGCTCGGGCTGTCGTATCGGCTGCTGCGCTTGGGCCTGGAGGCGGCGCAAACTTCGACGGAACAGCGTCTTGGGGCGATTGGCATGACGCTGGCCGAAGCGCTCCGGCGGGGATCGGACACGACGCTGCTTGGGCCGGTGGCGCACGACAGCCAGCTTGAGGCCGCGTATCTGCTCGATCAGTCGCTGCGTCCCGTCGAAGACAAGCACACCGTAAGCCTGCTTCGCGTCGATCCTGATCGGGCGCTGCGAGCGCTGCGCGGCCAGCCGCAAGTCGGGTTGGCATATCGGCTGGAGCTCGACGACGAGCCGGACAATTCAGAGCCCAAACAGAGCCCGCAAATTTTGGCGGGTTATTTTCCGGTGCAGCGTCGCGGTGTCGTCCAGCTTTTGGTGCTGGAAGCCGGGGAGCGCTTTACCAACCTGCCCGAGCGACTGCGGCGGTCGGCGATGGCGTCGGCGGGCGTGGCAGCCATTTTGGGCGCGCTGGCACTTGTGCTGACGCTGCAAGTGCTGCGATCGGCGGCGCGGCAGCAGCGACTCCAGGCCGAAGCTCAGCGCGGACAGGCGATTCGGCAGATGGCCGCGTCGGTGGCTCACGAGCTGCGCAATCCGCTCGGGACCATTCGAGCCGGTGCTGAGCTTTTGCGCGAACAGGCGGCAAATGTCGAACTTCTCGACGACATGTTGGCGGAAGTACAGCGACTGAGCGACCTGACAACGCACTTTCTGACGTTTTCGCGCGACGCACCGCTGCAAGTCCAAGACGTGGATGTGGTCGCGCTGTGCAGTGAAGTTTGTTCGTCGCTGCGCATGCGTTTTCCCCATCCTGAGCTGTCGATCGAAGCCCCACCCGATGGCCAGAGCATTTGCCTAACTGCCGACGGTGCGAAGCTTCGGCAGGTGCTGCTAAACCTGTGCCTCAATGCGATTCAGGCGATGGGCGAACGAGGTCGACTGCAAGTGACAGTCCGCACGCTGCGACACGATGTGGTCGAAATTCTGGTCTGCGATAGCGGTCCCGGCCTGTCGGACGAAGCGTCGGCGCACCTGTTCGAGCCGTTCTTTACGACCAAGACGCAGGGCACTGGGCTCGGTCTTTTGGTCTGCCGTCAGATCATTGAGAAACACGGCGGCAAGCTGCGCCTTGTCCCGCCTGGCGAACGACCGGCTGGCGTTCCCACGGGTGCCTGTTTCGCGGTTGACATCCCAATCCGTTCCGACGCCCGTGGGACAGAAAACGCGGCGCTCGACGTAAGCCACAAGTGATCATCATGAGACACATCCTCCTCGTTGACGACGAACCGAAGCTTGGAAAAATGCTGGCGACTGCGCTTCAGTCAGCCGGCTACACGGTCGATCGGGCCATGACCGGCGGTGAAGCGCTGAAAAAACTGGCAAGCGAGCCGTTTGATGTCGTGATAACGGATCTGAAACTGCCGGATATGTCGGGAATGCAGGTGGTGCAGCGGGTGCGCGAACTGAGCGGAGCCCCCGACGTGATGATGATGACGGCCTACGCAACGGCAGAAACCGCGGTCGAAGCGATGCGACTCGGGGCGGTCGACTACCTGATCAAGCCGTTTTCGATTGATGAGCTGCGGATCAAAATCTCGCGACTGATTGGGCGACGGATGCTGCAGGAACAAAATGGCAACCTGCAAGCACAGCTGGAAAAAGCGCAGAGCATCGAAAGTCTGGTCGGTACGTCGGCTCGGATGCGCGAAGTGATGGAACAAGTGCAGCAGGTGGGCCCCACCGATGCGACGGTCCTGCTCCTGGGGGAAAGCGGAACGGGCAAGACGGCGCTGGCGCGGGCGATTCATCAGCAGTCACGACGGCGAAATGGGCCGCTTTGTGAAGTGCACTGTGCGGCGCTGCCTTCGACGCTGCTGGAAAGCGAGCTGTTTGGTCACGAGCGCGGCGCGTTTACCGGCGCGGTGGAGCAGCGGCTTGGGCACATCGAAAAAGCCGATCGCGGCACGCTGTTTTTGGATGAAATTGGCGAAATTCCGCCGGCTGTGCAGGTCAAGCTGCTGCGCTTCATTCAAGACCGGACCTTCCATCGTGTCGGTTCAAGTCAAGCGCGCAGCGTCGATCTGCGAATCATCTGTGCATCGAATCGCAACTTGGCCCAAGCGGTGAAAGACGGCAGCCTGCGCGAAGATTTTTACTACCGCATCAACGTGTTCCCGATTCACTTGCCGGCGCTGCGCGAGCGGAGCGATGACATTCCCAAGCTGGTACAAGACATCTTGCGGCGACGTCATCCATCGGTGACGGTGAGCCAGCCAGCGCTCGATCTGCTCCAGCGCTATCCTTGGCCGGGCAACGTGCGCGAGCTGGAAAATGTGATCGAACGTGCGGCGATCTTGGTCGGCACCGATCGGCCCCATGGTGAAAACGTGATCACCGCCGAACATCTGCCGCGCTCGTTTGTCGGTTCCGTGCTGCCGGTGACGACATCGGGACTGCTTCAGCCGGGATTTTCGATCGATCGGCTCGAGCGCGACTTGATCTGGGAAGCGCTGGCGCGCACGTCAGGCAACAAGACCGAAGCGGCGAAACTGCTCGGGATCACGCGACGCCGGCTCTATTCGCGGCTCAAGAGCATTGAGAACGACGCCGAAGCAGAGGAAAATCCGAGCGACGCCGATCCAAACAAAACGGCGCCCGGATCATCATGACAGACACCAAGACCCCGACCCCTGTTGTTCCCTACAAATCCCATCCATGGCACGGAATTTCCGTCGGAGACCGTGCCCCTGAAATCGTCTCATCGTTCATCGAAATGGTTCCCACCGACACGGTGAAATACGAAGTCGACAAGCGATCGGGACACCTAAAACTCGATCGTCCGCAGAAATATTCGTCGCAGTGCCCAGCCCCCTACGGTTTCATTCCGCAGACCTATTGCGGAACCCAGTGTGGCAGTTACGCCGGGGACAAAACGGGACGCAGTGAAATCGTCGGGGACGGCGATCCGCTCGACATCTGCGTCCTGAGCGAACGGACCATCAATCACGGCGGCGTGCTGGTGAACGCAAGACCGATCGGCGGATACCGAATGTTCGACGGCAACGAAGCCGATGACAAAATCCTCGCGGTGCTCTGTGATGATCCGGCCTACGGTGCATTTCGCAGCATCGCCGACTGTCCGCGCAGCTTGATCGAACGGCTGCGCCACTACTTTTTGACCTACAAAGACATGCCCGGTCAAAACAGTCGCCGCGTCGAGATCACCGACATCTACGATGCCGACGAAGCCCGCCACATCATCGGACTGTCCCAAGCCGACTATCACGCAAACTTCCGACCCACTTGGTAGTGCGCGGCTGGCGCTAACACGCCTTCCGGAATGTCAGGTTGTAGCGCGAATTCCCCGTCAGTGGATGATGGGAATGTGCGATGGGAAGGATTCCGTGAAAGCGCAGCCGTGAAGCGCCGCCAAACACCACCACATCACCATGCGAGAGCCGAACACGACGGGTCGCGTCTGTCCGCACAAAACCACCCAAAAGGAATGTCGCGTCGACGCCGATCGATACGGAAACAATCGGCTGGGTGAAGTCCTGTTCGTCTCTGTCTTGGTGAAGTGAAAGTTTGTTGCCCGGTTCGTAGTGATTGATCAAACAGGAATCTGGAACAAACCGATCAAAGCCCGCTCGCGACGCCGCAGACTGCGAAAGCGAACAGAGCGCGTCCGGAATCGGTGGCCAGCTTCGGCCTGTCTGTGGATCGCAAGCAGAATAGCGATATCCACTGCGCGATGAAATCCAGCCCACGCTGCCGCAGCTTGTCATCGCAACCGACATCCACAGCCCCTTGGGGGTTTGCATCTTTTGCAGCGGTGCCAACTGAATCACCTGCATCAGCGCTTGCCACACCGAATCCATCACCGGCAGCGCAAAGTCCGGAAACAGCCACGCACCGGGCAGCAGCTCTTCCGCTTTTCGCGGACTTTGGCGCAGGGAATCGGGTCCAAACAAAGGCAGTGTCATCCGGTCATCACTTCACCACGTTTTCCGCAGGGAGGGAATGCGACATCGCAGCCGCCAGCGTCGCGCGAAGCTCCATCGGAACCGCCGTCATCCGCAGGTAATAAAGACCCGGCGCAAGCTCGCGCAGCACCTTGCAGTACAGATCCCCGGCCAGCAGATCATCTGCCGATTGCGGGCGAACCATGCGCAAAAGCAAGTTGCCGTTTGTGGCCAGCGTTTCGCCTGTCCGCAGCTCCATTCCGACATCAGATAGCGCTTCCACAGTTCCATGCGCAGACAGCTCGCCGACTTGTTTTTCGACGATGAAAGCAAAACGGATCGAAAGCGGAACCGGCAGTCTGTGCAGCGTTTCCGGCACGGGCTCTAGCGCTACACAATAGGGGCCCGAAATTCCCAACACTTCATGCACGACGAGCGTTCCCTTCACTCCTTTGGGCGTGAGCGTCTGGCTCTGTCCCAGCAAAACAGAGTCACCACAGCGCTGCCGTGTCACTTCGGAAATCAACACTTGCCCACCGACGGTATAGGACTCTACCCGTGATGTCAGATTGACCGTGGTTCCCATCGCAGTGTATTTGGCGCGCAGATCCGATCCGATGTTCCCCAGCACCACATCTCCGCTATGAACCCCGATTCCCATCTCGACTTTGGGAAGACCGTGCTCCACATTCCAGTGGTTCACTGCGGCCATCGCATTTTGCATCTCCAGTGCACATGCGACGGCGCGTCGTTCTTCGTCGCCATGCGAGAGCGGCGCCCCAAAGATTACCAAGATCGCATCTCCGATAAATTCATCAATTGTGCCGTGGTAGCGCGTGATGATTTTTGTCATCACTTCCAGATAGTGGTTGATCAGCTTGACCACTTGTTCGGGCGACAGCTCGGTGCACATGGTCGTAAAGCCGCGCAAGTCGGTCATCATCACGGTGACAAACCGCCGCTGTCCCCCAAGCCGCAGCCCATCGGGAGAATCCAGAATCTGCTGCGCCACTTCATCGGTCAGATAGCGGCCAAACGTCTGGCGCACGAACTCTTTGGCAGACTCTGCACGCGCTCTGGCGCGCGATTCCGAACGAAAACCAAGCAGCACACAGATGCCATAGGAAAAGCCCAGTGCGGCCAGCGGTGCAACCACCGGAATGTGCAGTCCGGAATCGAAGCTGAAAAACACCGTCAGAAGCAGAATCAAGAGTCCCAGCGACAGCACCAGAAAGCCAAGCCCCGGTGAAAGCAGCGCCCCAATCAGACCGGCAGAGATCGCAGCGATGAACGTAAGCACAATGCGCAGAAGCAGTGGTGCGGTGCGAAAAAAATCATCCCGCAGCACGTTGGCGAGCATCGTCGCGTGGTATTCGACACCCGGAATCGCCCCCAGCGGACTGCTGTGAAAATCGGATGTGGCAAGCGCGGTCGCACCAACGAAGACATGTTTTCCAGACAGACCGGGATCGACACCGCCACGCCGCCTTACTTTGCCGATTTTGGCGACAAAGTGCATCCGTGATTCATCCACCACATCGAACACAGACTCACGCTGGGAATCGCTGACAATCGACAGATCGATCATGTTTCCGGGGTCTGTGAAATAGTGCAAAAGTCCCTCAATCTGCGTTCCTGGTTTCAGTTTTTTCCCGTCGGGAAAATTGTCAGGAATCAGATATTCATGATCGTCTCCCATCGGATTGTCTTTCAGGGTGACAAGCTGTTCCGATCGAAGCAGTGACCACAGCGGAACATAACGAACCGGCGAACCACCTTCTGCGCCTTGCCGACCGTGGTAGCGAATCAGCGTCCGGCCCAGATCGTCGATGGGAATCTTCCGTTTGCCACCCAAATCGATCTCTTCACCGGGGGTCAAGCGGATCTGTGACAGCGGAACGCCCAGCGCATCCGCCGCCACACGCAAAGACAAAGAAGGAAGAAGCCGCTTCCCATGACGCAGGATCAAAACGGCATGGCGAAGCACGTCATCTCCGTCGAGCATCACGTTCGCCAGCGCGACGCCATGGGTCCGGGTGGCAATCGGATCAATGACCATGCGCGGCATCACTTCGCGACCCATGAGCAGGGAAAACTCTGGCAAAACGGAAGCAGAAGGATTCCAAGGAACGACGTTTCGATCGAGCACTTCCATCGCCGATTCCGTCGGCAAAAGTCGCAGTTCACGCGAATGGGAAGACAGCGAATAAGTGAAGTAGACCGAACCTGCACGCGCCGCTGTGTCCCCAAGCAAAGAATCCCATTCTGGATGATCGATGCTGGGATCGAGCAGGGAAATATCAAATGACAGACTGGCCGGATGGGATTCCCAGACTCGCTCTATCAGACGGGAATACTGATGTCTTGGCAACGGCCAGCCAAGCCGCGCAATCGTGTCATCATCAATCGCAATCACCACCACTTCATCCAGCCTGCCCGCGCTGTCTGGTTCATCGGTAGACGTTGCGACTTCGGCATGGGTGCGCCGCGGAAAACGAAGTCTGTACGCGCGATCGACAAAGCTGGCTTCAAGCCCCTGTTCTATCGGTGTGGTTTCGATGATCGCATTGGCGGCGATTCCGACCAGCAGTCCGACGATGATCGCGCGGCTCCAGCGGGCCCGAACCGTAGACAGACTGGAAAACAAGCGGTCGTCGATCGCATCGATCTTGGCGATGCAGACCCGAACTAGTTTGCGGATCAGGTGCCGCGTTTGCCACAGTGCGGACAAAAGACAGACGCTGGCAATCCCGGCAGCGACCGCTGATCCGAGCGCCGATGGAACTTCAAAGCGGTGTTCACACCACTGTCCAATTCGGAATCGACCGCTGCGAATCAGGAGTCCGATTCCGCAAAGAAACAGCGCGCGTCCAAGCGACCAAACAGCGTCTTTGCGAAGCATCACGGGAGCACGGAAAAGGAATAGACCGGAGAGCTTGCCGATGCAAAGCCAGCAGCATTCACAGCCGAGACTCGCCAGAACCATTTTCCGACGGGAGGGCGCGGTGACAAGTGGAGCCTGGGCTGCGGTACTTCGGTCTCTGATGCTTCCACCAAAAAGTCCGGATCGCGCGCCAGTTCCACGCGATAAAACACCGCAGAAGGAACCGCAGCAAACGACAGGGATTCATCTTTGGGAAGCGTTCCTACAAGCGGAGCAATCACGCGCGGAATTTGCGGCAGTGGCGTTGGTTTTTCGACCACACCAGCCTGATCGACACGGCTCCCAAAACCGGCATCGACCAGCATCGGATTTCCGTGTGTTTCTGGACCCAGCGCAACCTGTCCGGTCAGCGTTTCCAGCTTGGATTTTCCATCTGTGGTGTTGCCAAAACGAAAGCTGGTTCCACGCACCGATGCGACGGCAATTCGGCTGCTGGTGTCAAAACTGGAACCGGCGGCGGCTTTTTTTACAGTGGCTTCGATCTGTCCGCGCTGCACTTCGATGCGAACCGAGCGCTCTCCTGATTCGGCAAAGTCGAGCTTTACAAAACGGACTTGGGATTCCTTCTTGATGCGAATGCCACTGCCATCACGCAGCTCGACTTCTGCCACCCCTTCGGGGCCGGTTCGCAGCAAATCTTCGACGAGGATTGGCATCGACGGTTCAGCAGGACGCAGCGCCGTTTCGGAAAAGCCGATGGAAACAGCGCCGCTCAGTTTGGCAATCCGCGCGACCACGCTGTCTGGTGCTCGTTCGGTGTAATGAATGGTCAAGCTGGCATTCTGTCCGCTTGGAACAGACGGTGCGACGGCAAAGACCCTGTTTTGTGGGAGTCCGGCCCGCACCAGCAAGTCGGCAACTTTGCGCGCAACAGAGAGCGCGGTTCCATCCATCCGAACAGCATCATCGGCGCGATACGAGACTGTTACGGCGCGCATCAAGCGATTCCGCACAAGCAGTGCAGCGACGGAAGACAGACAGCGCCGGCCTGCGTCTTTGCCAATGAAATCGGAATTCAAGGGCTGGCCCAGCACGACCATGCCCCCCTGGATCTTGATGCCTCCGCACGGTTCGTCCGCATGTCCGGACAGCGTGAAACCGAACACCAGCAACGACACAGCCAAGCCGATGAAGCGATGCCGGATCATGGCATTCCCCCAGACAGAATCCACAGCTCGACACGACGATTGACCGCGCGATTTTTTGCAGAGCTGTTGGGAACCAGCGCTTTGTCTGCACCATATCCCACCGCGCGCAGACGTGTGGCTGCGATTCCGTTTTTGATCAAGTGGGTGCGCACAGCGTCGGCGCGTTGTTGTGAAAGCAGCAGATTCCGCTTGGCGCCACCCACGTTGTCGGTGTGCCCCTGAATTTCAATCGCAAGGCGTGGGTGATCGCGCAAAAGCTGAACCAGCTCTCGCAAAAGGGGGCCGCTGCGCGGATCAAGCTGCGCGCTGTTTGGTCGGAAAAGGAACTGCTCTTTCAAAATGAGTTGGTTTGTCCCGATGTCGATCTTGGCTTGCGCCCGTTCCGGACAGCCATCGTCGTCGAGCCGACCATTCACGGTCTCGGCTTCAAGCGGACAGACATCCTGTGCATCGGGAATTCCGTCGTCATCATTGTCCAGCTCCGGACAACCATCTTCGTCTTCAAAACCATCGCGATCTTCGGGAACCAGTGGACAAAGGTCTTCCCGATCAGGAATCCCATCGCCATCTGAATCGAGGAGCGCATTGGGAACCAGTGCATCGTTTGCAGGTGACAGTTTGGATGACGCCGCAGCGACGGAAGACGGAGCAGATTCCGGAGCCGTAACAGAGGCTGAAGCCGGTTCCACAATCGGCGGCGCCAGCAATGCATCCGGACAGCCATCGTCATCGCGATAACCGTTTTTGTCTTCCGGTTCATAGGGACAGCGATCTTGGGAATCCGGAATCCCATCGTGGTCCTGATCTCTGTCGCCATGGCGCGGTGCCAAGGCCAGGCGCAGAAGCGTCGTAAGCTGCGGCGAAACACTGGAACCAACGCCAAACAGCGTGGTTCCGATTGCGGCGCCTAGCTGAAACTTCTGCCACAGCAGCGTCTGTCCCGACAAAAGCACATCGAGATGGACGATGTCTTTGTCGCTGACATCGTAACCGGTCACCCGTGCGCGCAGCCGCGTTTCCAGCCCCAGATACAGCCGTCCGCCCGGCGGGGCAAAACCTAACGCGCCACCTATCTGCACTTCGCTGCCAGCAACCACGGTATGGCCCGGACTCCCGATGGCGGCGACGGGTCGATACAGAAATCCGCTGTCGACGGTAAAACGGCCACTTTCCGCAAAAATGCCCGCGATGACAAGCCGCGGCAAAAGAATCCGACCGTCGGCATCGCCTTCATGCCGAGGAAGTCCATCGCGACGCTGTCCCGCAGCCTGACCCATTCCCGGCCAGCCGTCGATCCCGGCATGCAGCGAAACTCTATCGCGCTCGATGTCGCCATACAGTCGCGCCGTCACGCCAAAGCCAGGATCGCCAAGCGCCGGTTTTTCGATCGGCACGTCGCCACTTGTCGGATCGGCAGTGCCGCTTTCGTAGATCGAAAGCGGTAGGTTCGCACGGATCAAAAGCCAGCGCAGCGGCGACACCGCGACATCGAGCGAACCCAGCAGCGAATGTGCAACGAGCGGACCGTCGCTGTCAGGCAGTCGCAGCAAGTTGTGGTCGTAAGCAAATGTCAGCCCGACGGCAAAGCGCTGCGTCGGTGCGTACCAAGGTCTTTCGACAAGAAACTGCCAGCTCCCCGCGCTCGTTGGTGCTCCGCGTGAAAGCTGAAAACCAAGCCGCGCCGAATCTGCGTGTGCAGGCTGCGGAACCGACAGGCAGATGAGGCCGCAAAGGCACCACCAACGACGCAGAGGAAAACCCAAACGCACCGACAAGCTCATGGCAGGTGGCGCGCATCTTATGCTTGTGTCCGCTCTGGGCGAAAAAAATTGACGAACGATCCCAGCATCCACCTGGGCGTCGGGAAAATGCGCATTTTTTAGATTTCATATTTGAAACGACTCGACGAAGCCGCGGCGCTGGACGGCCAGACCCCATGCATCCGACGCACGCGGCCCGAATGTTCAAGTCATTCGTGGCAAGGGGTTTCGGCAAAGTCGTCTTCGTGCTACGGTGCGACAGGTTGCAATGAGCGAAGCAGCGCGCATCGGTGAGACAATCGGTAAGGGCCGGTTTAAGCTTCAGCGAAGCTTGGGTCGCGGCACCTTCGGGGACGTCTACCTGGCGGAGTCTCTCGACCCACAGGCGACGGCAGGCCAGCGTGAGGCCGTCATCAAAGTCCTGCACGCACAGTGGGCCAAAGTTCCGGAAGTCGTCGAACGTTTCCGACGAGAATCTCTGGTCACGCAAAAGATTGACCATCCGAACGTGGCGCGGGTGTTTTTGCACGGTGAGCTCGACGACGGTGTGCCGTTCATTGCGATGGAATATTTGCCGGGCAAAAGTCTGCGCGACAGGCAGGAAGATGGCGCCATCCCGTATGAGGTGGCGATGGACATCCTGATCAGCATCGCCGACGCGCTCTCGGCAGCCCATCGCGCTGGGGTGGTGCATCGCGATCTCAAGCCGGAAAACATTCAGCTGATTTCGCGCAACGGCAATCCCGACTATCCCGTCGTGCTCGACTTCGGTGTCGCCAAATTTCTCGACGCGGCGGAAAAACTGACGATGACGGGCGCGCTGCTCGGGACGCCGGCGTATATGTCACCCGAGCAGTTCCGCGGCGAAAGCAACCTGGGTCCACCGTCGGATATTTATGCGCTCGGTGTGCTTGGGTTCGAGCTGTTGGCGGGACGGCTGCCGTTTGCCGGTCGCACGTTTGCAGAGCTGGCCGTGGCGCACACGACGCAGCCGGCACCGCCTCTGACCGGGGTTCCCCAGCCGCTGACCGCGCTGTTTGAACGGCTGCTGACCAAAGAACCGCAGCGACGACCGCGCGCCGATCTGCTGATGCAAAGCCTCAAGAGCATCAAAGACGGTTCGCCGCCGCCGAAGCTGCCCGAGGTCTTTGTTGATCCCTATGCAGCGACGGGCCGGCTGGATGAAGCCGTCCGCACGGCGGTGATTAGCCAAGCGGCGATGGAGCGCAAACTCCAAAAGCGTCAGCAGCTTTACACCATTCTTCTGGCCGCGGCTGTCTTCGTCTTCACTTGTACGATTGCCGTCGTCATCTATATGTTCCTGCTCTAATCGACTGAGACACACCCCATGTTCGACGATCGCCGACTGAGCCTGCTTTTGTTTCGAGTGCTCTGCTACGTGGTGCTGCTCGTCATCGCGTATTCGGTGCTGTCCCGTCTGTCGCTGGTGCTGACGCCGGTTTCCGTCGCGCTGGTGCTCGCGTTTTTGCTAAATCCGTCGGTGTCTGCGCTCGAAGAACGCAAGGTGCCACGCTGGCTGGCAGTCGGTCTGATGCTGCTGTTTCTGCTCGGGGTGCTGACGGCGGTGGGCGTCACAATTCCGTACTTGGTGCGCAGCGAAATCGAGCGGTTTTCTGCCCAGCTCCCCAGCTACCAAGGGCTGATTGATCGCAAGGTGCTGCCGCTGCTCGGCAAGGTGTTCAAATACCGCGCCACCAGCATCGGCGACTGGCTCAAGCTGCTCACCAATCAAGTGACGGAGTGGGTGCGCGGTGCGATGGGACAGATTTCTGACGCGCTCGGGACGGCGATCCTGAGCGTGGCCGGTTTGTTCAAATACCTCGTCGCGGGGCTGCTGATTCCGGTGTTTACGGTGTCGTTCCTGATGGACATGCCGGCGATCGGGGAAAACCTCAAAGTCCTGGTTCCGCCGCGGCACAAACAGCTCGTCGTCGACATCATGGATGACATCTATGGAGCGCTCGGAAGCTGGCTGCGTGGACAGCTTACCGTGATGCTGATTCAGGCGGCGCTGTACTCGATTGGGCTGTCGATTGCGGGCATTCCGCTGGCGATCTTCATCGGCTGCACCGCGGGTTTGCTGGCGTTCGTTCCTTATGTCGGCGTGATGATCGGGCTTTGCTCGGCGCTGCTCGTCGCGCTGCTCGAAGTCTCGACGGCAGGTGCAACACCGATTCTGGGCGTGCTGGCGACCTTTGGTGCAGTCCAGCTGCTCGATGCGCTGGTGATTACGCCACGCGCCGTTGGTGGACGCATTGGCCTGTCGGCAGTCGGCGTGATCTTTGCGCTGTCGCTGGGCGGAAGTCTGCTCGGTTATGCAGGACTGCTACTGGCCGTCCCGTTTGCGGCGGTGTTCAAGGCCTTGTGGCCGCGACTGAAAGACGCATACACTGGCACCGCATTTTACCGAGGCGAAGCCGTAGCAGATCCCGTCGCCGCAAAGACTTCCCAAAGCGAGTAGCAGGCCCATGACCACCACCGACAGCCCCGAAACCGATCTTCTTGTCAGCACCCAAGGCGCCGTCCGCATCCTTGCGATGAACAGGCCGCAGACCAAAAATGGCCTGACGCTGGAACTTTTGTCGGCGCTGTTAGATGCGCTGAAAGCCGCGGAAAACGACCCCGCGGTTCGCGCCGTGGTGCTGACGGGTCGTGGTGATGCGTTTTCGTCGGGACTCGACTTCCGCGCGGCGATGCATTTGGTTCAGTCGGGCGGGAGCGATTTTGCCGAGCAGAGCGAAAACCGAATTCGCAGCTACTTCCATGCCGTGATTCGTGCGCTGACGGCGCTGCCCAAGCCAGTGATTGCCTATCTCGACGGAGTGGCGGCTGGTTTTGGCTGTGACTTGGCGCTCGCCTGTGACCTGCGGATTGGCACAAAGAAAGCGCGCTTTGGTGAAATTTTCATAAAACGAGGCCTGATGCCCGACGGTGGCGGAACGTATACCCTGCCCCGCTTGATCGGCCTGGGTCGCGCATTCGATCTGATGTTCACAGGTGACATCGTCGAAGCCGAAGAAGCCCAGCGCATCGGCCTGCTGACCCGAATTTTCGACGGAGAAGCGGAAGCCCTCGCATTTGCCGAACGCATCGCTGCTGGCCCCCCGCTGGTCATGGCGGAAATCAAAAAGTCGGTCTACGCCGGGCTTGGTCAGTCGTTCAGCGACGCACTCGAAAACGAAGTGGCCGGCCAGGTCAAACTGCTCCGCTCGCAAGACTTCATCGAGGGTGTCAGCGCCTTCCTGATGAAGCGCCCGCCAAACTTCACCGGACAGTAAGCATCAAAGCGCCGGCGTATCCAGACACGCAGGCCGCTCGATCGACGGGGGCAGCGCAGACCCCGGCAATATCTTTCGCAAGTACGCATAGTCGGTATCGCAGAACACCGCTGGCCCCGACGGAGAAAGCTCTGCTCGTTCGCGAAAACTGCGCAACGATCCGGGGTTCATGATCCGTCCCCGCAAGCTGCCGTTGTTGTGATACGAACCGTTCCGGTTGTCAGGATTCGCAAGCCCCAGGCTGTGCCCGAGCTCATGCGTCATCGTCGTGCCGATCAAACTACCCAGCACGAAAATCCCGCACGCCACCTGATGGGGACGATCATCTTTGCTCGCCGGACACAGACTGCCCGATGACAGCGCCGGCAAGAGTGTCGCCTCGCGCAGCGTCGCTGGATTCCCACCCGTATCGGGACGCAGTGGATCGAAAACCTGATCAAACAGATCGGCTTCCTGTGGTCCCGACTTGATGGCCGCAACGCTGCCCGGATGGTTTGAAAAACCGAGAAGCTGCTCTGCAAACACGCCGCCATAACCTGGCGCTCCGTCGTTCTGCGTCACCGCGTTCACGCCGCCGATTCGGTCATACAGCCGCCGATTCTGCATGTCGCGTCCCGGCGTGTTGTCATACCCCAGGTAACCGAGCCCATTGGGATCAGGTCCGCCAATGTCGACCTGCGCGTAGTAGGCAAAGTCTTCGGGCAGCGGCATGTCTTCGCCGCCTTCGCGAAACTCGATGTTGATGCCGGCGTAATCACGTCGCGCGACTTCCAAAACCCGCGCACGCACCGCATTGTCGACGGCACGCAGACCAAACAATCGCAGGCTGTCCTGATACGACGACAAAAAGCGCACCACCACGACCTGTTTCGGACGCAAAAGCGCAATCCGCAGTGGCGTCGGCTTGCTCGCCACCGTTTCTTTGCCGTTGCGCAGCGTCATGGTGCCAGTGCCGACGAAAACTCCCGCGGCTTCACGCAGTCCCCCACGCGATTCCAGGGCTTGCCCAAGCGCGTCCGTTTCATCGAGCACGTATCGCCCAACCGGCGACGGAAAACGAGCCAGCCACTTGAGCACAATTTCGGTATCCACCGGAATCATGACTGGCGAATTTTCGAGCGAGAACTGCCCTTGCAAACGAACCAGCGTCGCTTGTCCTGGCTGTCCACCGATAAAACCAGCCCCCTGCATTTCCACGTACTGACCCAAGCTAGCAGCGCTCGGCGCTACTCCGGTCAGCTCGGGTCGAACCTGCGTCACCGCAAGCGTGCGAGAGGCCGAAACCGGCTTCATCGTCGTTCCCGGCGGCTGATTGCGCAGCAGGATCGTGCCCACAAACTTCCCCGGCATCACACCGTGAATCGTCGGAGAGTAAGGCAAAACGCCGTTCGTTCGATCAAAGCGCGACTGCGGCTGAACCGGAATCTCGACCTCGCGCACGGTCTTTCCATTGGCAGAACATGGCTCACTGGCACCTTCGGGAAGAAAACATCCCGACAAAAGCGCAACGGTCACGCCCTCTCCGCCGCCAAGCAGCAGCCCGTCACCACGCACAATCAGCCAGTCATTGGGATGAATCTTTCCCGTCGTGCGCTGCGGCCCCGCCAGTTCCACCAGATCGAGCCGCGGCGAAAGACTCGGCACAAGTTTGAGCGAAAGCTGTATCGGCTCGGGCACATGTTCCC
>DAORGN010000016.1:0-10988 GCA_035340095.1 Pseudomonadota bacterium
TATCCGTTCGAGAAGTTCGACTCGATGATCAAAGAGGCGCTCGCCGCCAAGAAGTAAGGCGCCTGCCAAGACGGCTTCTGCGCCGTCTCCGCGTATAATGACCGCCGTGATGTTCCTTGCGGCGGACCCTACCCCGACACCCGTTGTTGTTTCCCCCGAGCTTACGCCCACCGCGGTCAGCTGGCTGGCCAAGATGCAGGCGCCGGTTGATGCGCTGAGTCGTGGGCTCGACCGCTGGCTGACCGATTCGATGCATGCGAGCCCGGCGATGGTGGGGCTTGCGCACCTGCTGCTGACGGTCGCGCTGACGATTCTGTTGGCTTGGTTTGGCGGCTTTGTCTGTCGCTGGCTGAGCCGACGGTTGCTTTCGGCGGGAAGCAACTTGGCGTCTCAGCTTCTGGCGCTGTGCGCGCGGCCTCTGCGCTATGTGGTGCTGTTCATCGGTCTGTCGCAGGCGGTCGAAGATGCGTGGCCGGCGATGCGAGGTCCGGGGCGCTGGGTCGCAGGCACGCTGTTTGTGGTTGCGATCATCGTCGCGGTGCGCGGGGTGTCCAAGCTTGTTCGGCTGCTTCTGGATGCGGTGGTCGGTCCGAAAGTCGAAACGTATGACGCGATGCAGAGCCTGCCGGTCGGGGCGCGGAGTAGCTCGGGACAAGCGCTGGTGCCGCTTCTGTCGCGACTGGCGCAGGTGGTGCTATGGCTGGCTGGACTGATTGTGATCCTGGACCACTTTGGCCAGAACGTGTCGTCGGTGGTGGCCGCGCTTGGTGTGACCTCTTTGGCGATTGGTCTGGCGTCCCAGCAAGCGCTGTCCAACATCATCGCTGGGCTGGTGCTGGCGCTGGATCATCCGTTTCGGATTGGCGACCGCATTCGGCTGCCCGGCAGTGAAGGCGGCGAGGTGCTCGATGTCGGGATGCGCTCGACGCAGATTCGGCTTGCAGATGGCAGTCTGTTGATTGTTCCCAATGCGGACTTGGTGGCAGCGCGGCTGGTCAACCAGTCGACCGAGCGTTCGGTGCGCGGGGAGGTGCGGCTCTGCGTCTCGGCACTGCTCAACATCGACGAGCTGTCGCAGCATTTGGAAGCGGCGGCAGCGGAAGTTGCAGGCAGTGAGCTGGTGAAGCCGTCGCCGCGGGTGCAGCTCTTGACGGTGGCGGACAAGGTCGATCTGGCACTGGTTTTCTGGCTACAGCGCCAAGCAGAGCTGCCGGTCATCGAGGAACAGCTCCGCCGGGTGGCGCTGCGCAAAGTGCAAGACATGGTGGCGAAGCTTCAGCCACCCTCGACAAGACCTGCGTAGTTTTTGGTTACGCAGTGGGTTTGTACGCGCGGGCCAGCGCCGAAAGTGCGTGCGCGACAAGTGCCGCCGGGGCCGCGAGCGGTTCTACGCCCTGCACGCTCCACAGCAAGTAGTCTTCCGGATGCACCCAGCCAAACGGCATGAAGCGGAAGCGCTGCAGCGTCACCGACACGCCCGACGGCAGCGCAAGTTCAAGCGGCGCGTCGGCGGCATCTTCGCGGGCCAAAAGCGGCGTCACATCGATGCCTTCTTCGATCGGCTTGCCATAGCGCGCAAACACACCGAGCAGCGCCGCTGCGGGAATCGGCGCAGGCGGCTGCATGGCTTCCCAAATCGCAAGTCCAGCGTCGGTCGCGAGCAGATACAGATCCTGGACATCCCCATCGGACTGCCGCTGCGCGTAGATGCGAAACTTGGTCGCTTCTGCCGGATTCACCATGCCTTCTAATACAGCTTTTCGACCGTGACGTGGAGGGTGAACGTGGCGTCTGTGCTGGTCACGGTGTAGTCGCCATCGGCGAGCGGCACATCGCCACTGAATGCCCCGAGCGGAGCCGGCGGCGACAGAATGTTTTCGTTTACGCCGCCCGCGGGATAGAAGTCGGTTTCGGACAGCTTCACATTCAGCGTCACCGATGTCTGGGCATCGAACACCGGCCCATCGAACAGCATCCAGTTTGGCGTCTTGGTTTCGCCTTTGTTCATCGACAGGACTTTGGCATTGCGGCGTTCCATCGAGACTTCATCGAGCGTCGGTGCCGATGGCTCGATCGCATTTACATAGGGGTACTTCACGGTCGATTCCACCACCACTTCTGCCGGTGGCTTGCCAAAGAAGGGGTCTTCCTTGTCATTCCGGAGCGACACCTTGCTAAGCTGGACCCGCACCCGCCGCGATCCGACCAGCGCCGCCGACGCCAGCGCTTGCGCCGACACCTTTTCGGTGATGTCAAAGTGATGCGCAAAGTGATGGCTCTGGGACACCAGAAGCTGGGTTCCGCTTGGCGTCGTCCACCGCGCTGAAGGCTGCTGATCGTGCAGATACATTTCGTCATCAAGCACGATGCCATCGTTTGGAACCGCGGAAGACCCCAGCACATCCAGCAGCGGAATCCCGAGTGCGGTGTCGATTTTCGGATTGGTCGACAGAATGTGGTGCACAAGGATGTTGCCAAACAGCGGGTTGTTTCCGTCGACTCGTTTGCCGTCGTAAATTGCCGCGTTTTTCTGCACCCAGTCGTAGCTCATGTGTTCGACATCGATCAGGTCGTAGCCCAAAAGACTCGCGAGCGGATCGAGCCACTTGCCGCGATCGAGATCCGCAAGCTTGGCGCCAGCAACGACACCCGCGAACGAAACCCAGCGGCGAATTTTGCCCTCGCTGGCCAGGCCAGCAACATCGTTTTCGATAAGATACCGTGAAATCAGACAGCCCATCGAGTGACAGGTGAGGTTCACTCCTTCGGCTCCCGATCGCTGCATCACGTACCGGGCATACTTGCCCACGATCGTCGCGTAGCGCGGGATTCCTTTGAGCGCAGAGACTTCCGCGACATCGGTTGCGGTGTAATAGGAAGGGAAGACCTTGCCGTAGTATTCGGTGCCGATGATCTGGTTCTGTGCCGTCGGAGATGTGCTTCCATGTGGCATTGCCGTAAACCGACGAATGCCATCGACTGTGGAACCCCCGCCGCGATCATCGCCCACCGTTCCTGTCTTGCTGGCCCCAGACAGATTCCAGCCGTGAACGTGAATCGTCACCGTCTTGCTTGGATCGGGCGCGCTGAGCAGAGACGCCGTTTTGCTCTGCGGATCGGGCTCGCCGCAAGCAAAAAGGAATGAACAAGCGACGGAAAACAGAGCAGCGGAACGGGACACCGTGGGCACGCGCATCGCAACCTCCAGATCCTCAAAAGGGGAAGTCTGGGGCGTATCACATTCGTTTTCCCAAACACAATCGCCGCTTGGCTGACAATCGGCAAAAGAGGTGATACACAGCCTGGGAATTCATGAAACCTCTCGTCTTTGGACTGGCTGCGGTCTGGGCTCTGTTTGGTCTGCACTCGGCTGCGCTGGCGCTTGTGCTCGGGCTCTGTCTGTCTCTGGTTTTGGGAAATCCGTTTGTGGTGCAGACCAAGCGCTGGGCGCCCTGGATTTTGCAAGCGGCGGTGGTGGGTCTGGGCGCGAGCATGAACCTGGGCGTGGTGCTGCGCGTCGGTCTACAAGGGGTCGGGTACACCGCGCTCGGAATTGCCGCTACGATCGGACTTGGGATTGGACTGGGAAAACTGCTGCGTGTTGATCGAACCACATCCCTTTTGGTCAGCGCAGGAACCGCGATTTGTGGTGGCAGTGCGATTGCTGCGGTGGCGTCTGTGATCGGGGCCTCATCCGCAGACATGGCGTTTTCCTTGATGACGGTGTTTTTCCTCAATGCTGCTGCGCTGTTTCTGTTTCCGCAGCTTGGACACGCGCTTCACTTGTCGCAAAGTCAGTTTGGTCTGTGGAGCGCGCTGGCGATTCATGACACAAGCTCTGTCGTCGGTGCAGCCGGTCAGTACGGCGCGCAAGCGCTGGAAGTTGCGGTGATCATCAAGCTGACGCGGACGCTGTGGATTTTGCCGCTGACGTTTGCAATCGGACTTCTTGTCACGCGGAAAACTGGAGGACAGAGCGGGCCGCGCAAACGACCCTACTTTGTGCTGGGATTCCTTTTGGCGTCCGCGTTGGTGACGTGGATTCCGGCCCTGGCACCGCTTGGGACGAAAGTGACGATGCTGGCCAAACAAGCGATGGTGCTGAGCTTGTTTTTGATCGGCGCAAACATCGATCAGCGTGATCTTAGCAAGCTGAGTCTACGACCGTTTCTGCTCGGATTCCTTTTGTGGACGGCGGCCAGCGCAGGGACTCTGCTCGCGATTTTCCGGGGGCTGATTCGCAGCGAATAGGAATTCCCGAAATCGCTGCGGAATTCCTCTGCTCGCGCTGCCCAAACAGCGTCACGTTTGTCGGCGTTAGTCGCGCTGCTTGGTCTCTACATAGATGTTCGGCGGATGCGCAAAGTGCTTTTTCACCGAGCATGCATTGATGGCGTTTATCACTCCATCGCGGTGCTGTTCCGGAAACGATGCCGGAAGCGTCAGCTCCAGCTTGATGCTGGTGACAAGCCGCGTTTTTTCATCCCGCACTTGCGTCTGCACAAGCTCGATTCCGTCGGTGGGCAGGTTGTGGGCTTGGCAGTAGCTCTGCGCAAAAAAACCGGCGCAGGTTCCGATCGATGCCAAAAACAGATCGAACGGCGACGGCGCGCTGCCATCTCCACCGCTCTTTTTTGGCTGATCGGTGCTGACTTCATACCCATCGAAGTGGGCGGATATTTTCTTTTTCCCAAGCAGAGAGATGCGAAGTTCCATGGTGGCTATCTGCAGCTAAGATGCCATCCCTTTGCCGCGGTGCGTCAAAAAAATCGAGCCACCAACAGAGACCGGCGCAAACGTCGAGGGATCAGACCGGCAGGTCGATCAGGTCGTCTTCACAGAGCAGTGCGGCCCCGTCTTGATCGCTGCTTTGCTGGGGGACTTCGCCGCGCAGTGCGTCCGGAGATCGGACTCCCATCGCAGCACGGACACTTGGGGGCGCAAGTCGTAGTTCGATAAAACCGTCGCTGAGCGAGAGTTCCAGACACTTGAAGCCAAAGACAAGCTGCTGGGTTCCCGAAAAAGCCAGGCTCATCCCGGATTCCTTTTTCACTTCAACCGCGACATTTGCACCCGCGACTTCGCGCAGAATCGGGAGATCAACAGACGCCGATGCACTGTGGGCTTCATCGACATGGAGCTTGAGCCGGCTGGACTTCAGGGTTTCAAAAATCACAAACAGCTTGCCATCCCCGCGCAAAAAGGGAGCCCACAGAGGATTGCTGGTTTCAAGCGTCGCACCGTCGAGCAGTTGGCCAATGGCGGCAGGTTCTGTCCGATCGCTTTTTACATCGGTCAGTTGGATCTGAAGCTTGGAAAGCTGCGACAGCTTGCTACTGACAGCCGGATTCCCACCCAGTCCCTGCACGAACGACGCGACAATTTTGGCGGCAAAAGAGAAATCGAGCTGGTTGCTAAGCTGTCCTTCCAGACCGGATACGGGACAGTTCCAGCGGATGGTAGGAAGCGGATTTTTCGACGGAGTAAGGAGCTGATCCAGTCTGCCGATGCGCTCGACACTGCCTCTGTGCCTGCCGATCAAATCAAGCGGTCTTATGTCAGCGCGGGGCAGCCGCACGACGTTGTAACCGAAATCATTTAGGTAGCCGAGCGCGGGATCTTTGCACATGGGTTCGGATTCCTTCTGACACAGCAAGATATCACAGCTTCGATTGACTTGACTTGCGCGCTTGCGTGGCGAGATAGTCTACATGTGCTCTCATTCGGCGAGTTGGAACTAACGCTTGGTGCTGGCGTAGGGCAGGGATTCCTGGCCGATCTCCGCTTTCGTCCAAAGCCGGATGCGGATCTACAAGACCTCTGCGTAGATCGTCCTGTTCCGCTCGATCTGGAAGCGCTGGCCGAAAAAAATCACGCGACAGAATATGGGAAGCTGCTGACCCAGCAGCTCTTTTCCGATACCGCGCTGCGTGAAGCCTGGCTTCGAGCTGCAGCGACGGTAGAAGCCACAGCAATTCGGCTCCGAATCCGGCTCCGAATGAAGCCCAGTCCCGGATCGGAACCGCTTCACGCGATCAAGTGGGAATCTCTGTACGATCCACAGATCCAGTTTCGGCTGACCCAAAGTGAGCGGATTTCGTTTTCGCGTTCATTTCCCACCGATAGTCTGGCACCGCTGGAGAGTCTTCCGGAAAAGCGGAGGAAAGTTCTGGCCGTGCTGTGTGACCCGGTTGATCACGAGCAGTTTGCGCTGCCATCGCTCGATACGGCAAAACACGGTGAGCGGATTGTGGCGGCGGCATCCGCTTTCCCTTGCGAGGTCTTGCGCCGCACTTCAGACAATGACGGAGTGAGTCTGCGCCGCCTGATGGAGCGACTTCGCAGCGGCATAGGAATTCTGTATCTTGTCTGTCACGGTCGCCTGGTCAAGCTGCGCAGCGACCAGCCGCCCAAGTCGATGCTCTACTTTGAGCGGGAAGACGGACTGACCAATCCGGTGGAAGGTGATCTCTTTGTCGAGCAGTTGAAAGGGCTCGCCAGTCCGCCACTCCTTGTCGTGCTGGGTTCGTGTCATAGCGCGGGTGATTCCGATCGATTGGTCCTAGACTCGCTGGCTCCCAAGCTGGCCGCCGCAGGTGTCGGTGCGGTGATTGGTTTGCAAGGGGAAGCGTCTCTGGATCTGCTGGAAAAACTGCTCGGGGATTTTTTTACAGAACTGGCAAGTGATGGCTGTGTTGATCGGGCGCTTTCCGTTGCGCGTGTGCGACGGGCTGAACAGGGCGACTGGTGGCGTCCGGTGCTTTACATGCGGCTGCGCGGCGGACTTCTGTTCGCCAGCGAAAAAGCGTTCAGCAGTGAGCCTGCAAACAGCAACAATGCAGCGGAATTTCCGGGCGCAGACAGCGCACCCAAAGGCGAAAAGACGCTCGATGCGGTCTTGTCCCATCCGCTCTGTCTGGCCGAGCTTCCCGTCTTGAAAGAACGCTTTGTCGAAAACTATCGCGTCGTGTTTCTGCTGGATTGGTACAAGGAACTGCACGACAGGCTGCAAGAGCTGGAAAAAAGTTACAAGTCGTTGATCAGTCAACTACCGGTGAGTGACGATCGTGACTTTGCTGGTGCGGTGTTTGCGGAAACCCAGATCCCGATCGAGGAACTTCAGCACGGACTTGGCGAAGTGTTAGAGCACCTGAAGTCTGATCCGGAAGCAAAGTTTGCGTATACGGTGCGCAACCTGCTTGCAGCGGAGTCACAGACCAGCGAAGCCGTGCAGGGAATCGACGTGAAGAAGCTGTCGCGGGCGCTGGGATCGATCTTCCGCGAGCTGCGCCGGGCGATTCCTCAATCGAACAATTACTTGCAGACACAGGTGCAGCAGCTCCGCTTGGAAAAGCTGCGAGAGTCGATTTCAAACGTACTCCGCTTGGCGGTTCAGATCGGCGTAAGTTCGGCTGTGCAGCGTCAGCTTCAGAGTCTGTTGGACTTGCTTTCGCAGCGCCATGCGAACCTGCATGCGCAGAGCGAAGAACACCACCACTGGCAGCGGGTGGACAATGATCTGCAACGGATTCTCGAACTGGTACGCGCCCATGGTGAGGCCGCCGAATCGGAAAAAGACGAAATCAGTGAACAGTGGGGAGAGCTTGCCGAGCCGATGCACATCATCACGTCCAAGCTGACGGATGAAAAGCTGCGCGGCAAGCTGTTGTCTCTGCATGCGAACTTGAGCAGCTATGTTGCGGCGGATCAGATGGTCGAGTTTCGGCGCGGATTCCTGACTTTTTACAGTCTGTGTGGTCACTGTTTCGTCAAAGTTGACAAAGCCCTTCGCGAGCTCTGCAAGTCGCTCAGCGGAGATTTCCGAACCATTGATGCCGTGCTGTTCCTTCACCTGATTGGGTAACGTCATGGAAAGCAAAAAAATCCTGCGCTTCGACTCCTTGGGTGACATCCGCAAGGAACAGACTCGGATCCAGCATCTGCGACGGGCTGCGCGCGGTCAGGTGGTCGCAGAGGAACCGGGTATTTTGCCGCTTTCCAAAGAGGATGCACTGCCCGCCTTGCTGCGAGAGGAGATCATCGCATTTGTTGAACAGACAGAGGCATCGGGAGCGCTTCTGGCCGAAGAAGCCGAGCGCTGGACTGCGCAGGGAATCCTCGATTACTGGACGGATGTCCTAGAGCGTGCTGGCGTTTCACGAACGGCGGCAGCGCTCGATCCGTTTGATCCAGCGGAGCTGCCGGAAATACCCGATGACAAGTGTCCGTTCGTTGGCCTTGATGCGTTTGGGGAATCGCAAGCGAGCCGGTTTTTTGGACGCAGCGCAGCGATTCAGGAGCTGGCCAAGTTTGTCGAAAATCACCGCCTGATCACAGTGGTTGGTTCTTCCGGTAGCGGCAAGTCTTCCCTGGTCAGCGCTGGTCTGATTCCGCTTTTGCGGGCCGCGGCGGAACGGGGAACAACGCCGTGGCAGATTCTGCCCACCATGGTTCCGGGGGAATCGCCCGACGTGGCGCTGCGGGCTCTGCTTGATGAATCGCTTTCGGACAAAGATCCGGCATCATCTGCGGAAAGACTGTTGGCGCTGGGAAAAGGCAAGCGACTGCTGCTTTTTGTCGATCAGTTCGAGGAGCTCTTTACGGTCTGTGAATCGGAGGAAAAGCGGCGCGCTTTTGCCGCGGAGCTTGTGCGTCTTTCGACTTCTCCTTCCGCGCAACATACGGTGATCTTGACGTTGCGCAGTGATTTCGAGCAGCAGATTGCGTCACTTCCCGAGCTGCACGCGCTGTATCCTGCGGGTCGTTTTGCGCTGGGCGTGATGATGGAAGACGAGCTGCGCGAAGCGATTGAAAGACCCGCGCGGGCTGTGAATCTGCGCTTTGAGGATGGTTTGGTAAAGCAGATTCTGCGCGATGTATCGACAGAGAGCGCGGCACTTCCTCTGCTTCAGTTTACCTTGCTGCAGCTTTGGAAACGACGACGTGGCAACTTGGTGCTGCGCGAGTCCTATGAAGCGCTGCATGGGGCCGCCGGAGCCGTCCGCGAAGTCGCAGATCAGGTGTATCGTGATCTGAAGCTTCCGGAAAAACAAGAGGTCGCGCGGCGGATCTTTCTGCGACTTACCTATCCCAAAGAAGGTCGCTACGAAGTCTTTCGCCAGCGATTGCGGCGTTCCGAAATCATCCGTGATGAGCGGCCAGACTATGCCGATGATGTGATCCGTGACTTTGTGGCGGCGCGACTTCTGCGACGGGTTCCGGGGCAGACTCCGGATTCCGAACAGATTGAAGTGGCGCACGAAGCGCTGGTGCGCAACTGGAAGACGCTGCTCGATTGGATCGACTTGTCCAAGCAAGATGTGGTGACACGCCGGCGACTCGACTTCATGGTCGAAGAGTGGATTCGCTTGGGTGAAGCGGAAGCGGGCTGTCTGGATGCGGTCCAGCTTAACGAAGCCAAAGTCTGGGTGTCATCGGATCGGGCCAAGCTACACGGCTATCACAAACGACTTCCCGATCTGATTGCAAAGAGTGCTGCGTTACAGGATGAAGCCAGCCAAAAGGAAACCAAACAGCGTCGGAGAACACAGCGAATTGTCCTTTCGTTAAGTGCGGTGGTTGTGGCCGCGGCAGTGATGGTTGCGTGGAGCTACAAGCGAAGGACCGATCTGGAAAAACAAGCAAGCAGCAATGCGGAAAAGGAAGCCAAGCTCGCCAAAGACCTGACCGCAGCGCGACAGAAGTCGGTCCAAGCGATGCGCATGATAGGAGAAGATCCGCTCAAAGCGCTGGCGCTGATTGGGGAAGCCAGTCAGCTGCCCCACTATGAATCGCGCACGCTGCTTTATCGCTTGCTCGGGCACCCACTTCCGACGGCAAAACTGGCCGGACACAGTGCTGCGATCAATGCGCTGGAAGTCTCTCCTTTGGGCACGCTGCTCCTGTCTGCTGCGGAAGACAAAAGGGTGCGCCTCTGGAATCTGCGCGGCCAAACGCTTGCGCAGCTGTCCTGTCACACGCAAGGCGTAAACGGGGCCCGGTTCCATCCAAGCTTTGGCAAAAATCCAGAGATTTTGACCTATGGCGATGATGGCAAAGTGCTGCTGTGGAAACCGCGGAATCCCCCGCGCGCGTCTGCTGCGATGGGTCTTCCGTCAGGCGAGATGTCTGAAGCGGTGAATCTTCCCAAAGATGGATTTTCCACCGAACAGGTAAACCTTGCGAAGTCGGCTGGGGACTCCGCGACCAAGCTGGATTGTTCGGCCCAAGAAGTGACGGTCGGCACCAGCGCTGTGGTTCAGGAAGCCATCAGCAAGTCGAAAGACGATTCCGCCACACAGCGGATTTTGTGGGCAGACTGGAGTCCGAGCGCAGAGTTTATTGCGTATCGATCCGAGCTGGGAAAGCTGGGCGCTGATACCGGAGCACTTTCATTTGTGCGGGCCGCGGGCGGTCAGCCGGAAGTCCTGGCTGCGACCAATGTGGCGCGGGCTTTTTTTCTTCCAGGTGACGGTGCGACGCTGGTTTGGCAGGACACCGAAGACGGCGTTCATCTGTGCAATCTGACTTCCTGTCAGCCGGTGAAGCTGGGCTTGCCGGGTGACTTTCGCAATCTATACCTCGATCGGCTGAGCGGTCGGATGGGTGTGGTCGCATTCGCCAATTCGGTGCGGAATCCGGACAAAGGCGGGCCGACGCGGAATCCCAAACAGACTCCGCTGCCGCTTGAGCCAGCGCGCATCTGGGCTTGGGATCGAAACGGACAGCCCCGTCTTTCCGTGGATGGTTTCCGTCATGAAGACCTGCTGACGATCAGCGACATCAGCTGGAGTCCAGATGGCAGCACCCTGTTGATTGTTGGTCGTGAAAGTCGCGATCCAGGTGTTGAAAAACTGAGTCTGTGGCGGATCGAAAACGGAGCACTTGGCAAGATCCCTTGGGCGCCTTCGACCGTGACGATGCCGCTTTTGGCACCGCCGCCGCCGCCACAAGCGCGCGCGGGTTCCCAAACGCCACAGCGATCGAAT
>DAORGN010000016.1:11088-15258 GCA_035340095.1 Pseudomonadota bacterium
GCACAGTTTTCGCCGGACGGTCGCTACATCGTCGCTTGTGACAAGGAACGCAGAGTTCTTTTGTACGAGCGAAGTGCGGAGGGTCCGTCCTACCGCGTGTCAGCGGTACTGGGTCCGTTTGTGCGCCAGTGGACGCGCTGCTTCTTTGGGGGTGATGGAAAGCGGATCTTGCTTGGGTACAGCGGGGAACCAGGACTGCATGTCTTTGATACCGCGGGTCACTTTGTGACCGACATCGCCGATGGATTCCCAAGGGTTCTTGTGCGCACGGATTATTACGTGACCCAGCGGGTTTCATCAGAGCGTCTGCTGTGGCGGTTTGCTCGTCCACCGATTCCGATGCTGTCGAGCGCGCAAGACAATGTGAACTTTGCCGTGACCGACCGCAATGAAACCAAGCTGGTCACGGCATCGGGAAACACCCTGTTTTTGTGGAACGACAAAGGCGAACAAGTTGGTCGCACCCGAAGTCTCGCAGACCAAGTGATGTCGCTGCGAATCAGTGATGACGGCCAGCGGGTTTTGGCGATGACATCGTCGGATCGCATGCGCTGTTGGCTGTGGGATTTGACGACAGACAGCGATCCGGTGGCCATCGATACCGGTGATGAATCGGTCTACTGTTTCATGTTCCACCACGAAGGAAAGACGCGCATTGGCGGACTCAGTGGTCGCGGAGAAGTGTGGCAGTGGAGCGATTCCGGCGTGCGTCTACCAGTGACGCTTGATCTGAAATTGGCTGCGGCGCAAGTGCCCTCTGTTCGGGTAACGATCTCCTACCCACGCGCGGGTACGTACTTGGTCGTGCATACCGATGGTGCGACGCGCAAGTCGCTTCTGTTCGATTGGAACGGAACGCTGATCAGGGAACTGCCACGACAGGGAGATTCCTATCTGCTGGATGCTGCGGATCATGGGGATTTCTTTGTCACGCTGTCTGGCCAGACGGTGCTGCGCTTCGACAGTCGAGGGAATCCGTTGCCGCTGGCGATTCCAAATGGAATGCGCGTTGCAGACAAGCCGCTTCTTACGGTAAGCGACACGGGCCAGTATATTGCGCTCAGCGGATCGCTTTCGGAATCGCCCGGCGTTTGGCTTTGGGATACCCGCGCAGGCGGTCCGCCACGTCATCTGCCAACGACGTCCGGAGTCCGCAAGATCCTGATCCATGAAACGAGCCGCGCCTTGGCGATGGAAACGGAACAGAAGCGAGTTCTCATTTGGGATCTGTCCAAAGACATCGACAGGCCGGTGCGGCGCGCCAGTGGCAGGCTGATTGCGGTTGCTGCGGAAGTTGCGAATCGTCCGTGGCTGTTTATGCAAGAACGCGATGGCTCACTGTTGATGTGGCATGTCCGCGATGGCGTCCATCATCGCTTCGCAACGCTGCGGGAAGACTGGTCGATAGACGATGTGCTGGTGAGTCCCAGCGGTCGATTTCTGGTCCCGCTGAGCACCGTTCGTTTCAGCATCGACTCAAGTCGTCGGGTTCGCACAAGCCATGTGTGGCCGCTCGATGAATCGCGGCTCAGCACGCAGATGGACATGGTGGTGAAGTCACGCAGCTTGCGCGATGCAGATGATGGTGCCAGCCAAGACCAAGAGGATGAAGAGCAAGAAAAGGATGAGCTTCTCAATCAGCTTGGTGACTGATTGCGCGAAAGGGGATTCCTTCCGGTGTCTGAATCGCTGCTCTACTTTAACGGCGTAAACGCGCTCACTGGTGACTATGCACGGGCTCCTGCATCTGTGCAGGGATGGTCGGCGCAGACACTTTCGGTTCCAAGCACCACGCTGTTGGCCGATCTGGAAAAGCGCAAAGAACAGACCGAACAGAGCGATGGGAAGCTTGCCGCGGCAAGGAAACACTACGCTGAGCTGCAAGCCGACTTGGCGACGCTGCTGCGCATGGGATCGGCGGATGTGAACCAGCTTCAATCGCTGCGCAGACAGATTGCAGATGCCGAGCGCTTTCTGGTTCGCAACACCCACGCAGGGGTGCGGCAGGGCATCGATCCGCTCTCTTTGTCGCAAGCAGGATGGGGGATCATTTTTCCGGCGCGCATCGCAGCGGATCGGCAAAGTCAGATTTTGGAAGCGTTACTCCCGCTGCTGTCCCGGCGCAAGATGCAGGCCGGGGATCGCTTTCGAACCTATGTCGGTGCTGGCGGATATCGAACCGGTGACACCAAAGCGAGGTTTCTGTCCCGTCATGGGGCCGCGCCTGCTGGGCCGGCATCGCCGGAAGCGGTTCCGTATTATCTTTTGCTGATTGGGAGTCCGGAAGAGATTCCGTTTGAGTTTCAGTATCACCTGGACATTCAGTATGCGGTGGGACGGCTTCACTTTTTGGACATCGCGGGCTACCACAACTACGCAAAGTCCGTTGTACAGACCGAAGAGAAGGGGAGTCCCAAAGCGCAGAAACTGACGCTGTGTGGGGTGCAGAATCCTTCTGATCCAGCGACGGAAAAGACCGAACGATTCCTCACCAAGCCACTGTCAGATGAGTTTGGGCAGACAGCGCACGGCTGGCAGATCGAAAAGCTGGGTGCGGAACAGACTTCGCAAAAAGGAATCTTGGCCCAGCTTGGTGGGTCACAGACTGCTTCGCTTCTGTTTGTTGCGTGTCACGGAATCGAGTATCCGACCGGACATCCGCTCCAGCGTGCACGGCAAGGGGCGCTGCTTGGCAACAGGTGGTGTCGCAGTGAAAATCGGCCTCTTTCCGAAGACGACTTCGTTGCGGGGCATCATCTTTCCAGCAGTGCTGATGTGTCCGGAATGATGCTGTTTGCGTTTGCTTGTTACAGCGCGGGGGCGCCGCTTCCGGCGGAATATCCATCCCCAGACGGTATCGTTCCAGCGACGGCAGCAGATGTTCCTTTTGTGGGCAGTCTACCGATGGAACTGCTGTCACATCCACGCGGCGGTGCGCTTGCTGTGATTGGTCATGTCGAGCGCGCGTGGGGTTTTGCCTATGGTGTTGATGATGCGCGGCAACGATCCCACACCGCGGTCTTTCACAGCGCGCTGTCGCGTCTTTTGCTGGGCCATCCGGTTGGTCATGCGATGGAATTTTTCAACGAACACTACGCCGAAAGAGCCACGGCACTTAGCGAGCTGGTGTTCCAGATTCTCAACCACCGCACCTACGATCCGCAGATCCTGGGCGAGCTGTGGTGTGAGAGTGCCGATGCGCGTGGCTACGTCGTGTTGGGAGACCCCGCAGTCCGTTTTGTCTATCCAAGTCCTTCGCTCGCAGAAGCCGTTCCGCAAGTCGCAGAAGCCGTTCCGCAAGTCACCGACATTCGCGATGAACAGACAGCATTTCCCTGTCCGCAAGGAATTTCCCCAGCCGATTGGGAACGCACGCCGCGCGCGGTAAAGGAGTGGGCCGCTCGCTTGCAAAAACAGTCGGCGGAAACGCCCGTGCGCTGATTTGTGAAGGGGTCTACTGAAACTGCTGGGTGCCGCTGACCGTCTGGCCAACTTGCAGTGCAATGCCGCTTTCGACCACTTGCTGGCCGCTTTGTGCGGTGATGCGGAAGGTGTACGGACCGGGGCCTGGATCGGGCGTGTCGGCGACGTAATAGTTGAACGTCTGCGGCTGGAGCTTCACCCAGTTTCCACTCTGCTGAAGCTCGATGTCTTTGATTGGCAGTCGACTGTTGCGGACTTGCACCGCCATCCACCAAGCGTTCGAGCCTTCCTTGAAGTGAATTCCCAGCGGACCGGACACCGCGCAGGCGACGGGAGTCCAGCTGATTTTGACCCGTCCCGCCGACTTGTCGGCAATCATTGTGAAGGCCTGTTCGGACAGATCGAGATCGCCACTTTTGCACTCTGGACACAGATCAACAATGCGCACCGTGACGGTACCTTTGGGGCCAGTCACATCGACGCAGGTGCCACAGACGGCGCTGGCAGCCCACTGCGGTGCATTCATCGCCGCCACCATCAAGTTGGACGGAGACGGATCATACGAACAAGCGCCTGCGCCGGTCGCTCCGTAATACGTTCCGTCGCCCGTCTGCGTCGATCCAATCTGCGGTTGCGAACCCGGCAGCTGCGGAATGTCGGAATTGGTACTGCTGTTGCTTGTGACGGTTCCACACCCCACAAGCAGAAGAGAAAACGCGATGACAGAGCCACCAAAGCGTGCACCAA
>DAORGN010000016.1:15358-40907 GCA_035340095.1 Pseudomonadota bacterium
GCGTGCAATCGACAAGCTCATCGGGGACTCCCTTTTTCACTAGTCCAGGCAGGTCGGAAGCTTTTTGGGGGGCGGAATCCGCGGCTTTAGCTGGCTCTGTCCCTTCATCACGACCGCGTGACAGCCGCTCATGCGCTGGGTTTCGCTGCACACGCCTTCTTCGCGCGCTTCGTTGTCATAGCGGCGGAACAGACACAGACCTTGGCATTCGTCACCGTCGTGGCATTCCTTGCCGGCATCGGTGGTTTTGCAGTTGCAGCCTTGGTTGTGGTTTACGCCGTAGCGACCCCAGACACCGCTGCATTTTTCGCAGGCCTCTTTGGCTTGGGCGAGCGCTTTGTTGGCAACGTGAATGGCGCTGCGGACGGACTGCTCGCTGGTGCTGCCGGGGGCGCGGAAATAGATGACGACTTCCAGCTCACCGGGCGATGTCCAGGGAATCGCTTCTTTCCAGACGCTGCCGTTTGGCACGATCGGCGCCGGATCGAACTCTAGTTCGAGGCTGCGACGGCCTTTTTCGTACATTTCCATGCGATACACCGACTGAAACTCGCCGGTGCAGTTTTTGGCGCGCAGCGGAATGTCACTTTCGCATTTGTCCCACGTCTCGTCGCACTTGAGCGCGACTTCAGTGGGCTGCATCACAAAGCCGCTTTCCATCGGGGAGCAGCCTTTGGGCATCTCGGCAGGTTTGGGCGCGGCGGGCTTGGGTGCCGGCTTGGCCGCGGGTTTTGCTGTCGGGGCCGGCGGCGCCGCGAGCGACGAGCCAACCGACAGAAGGACCAGCGCCGATGACAAAAGCGTGTTTTTGTCCATATCAGAGCTTTTTAGCATGCCGCAAAGTGGGGTGGGTCCGAAAGCGCGGAAAGCCTAGCTTGTCTCGTCCGACGGCTTGCCACGTACCGCACGCGCGGTTTCCTGGTCGTCTTGGTTTCCCACCGCGATGCCCACAGTTGGCGTGGCCAAGTCGTCGTCGTGATCGTCGTCGTCGCTTTCATCGTCTGCATCGTGGTCGTTGAGCGGCTCATCGTGATCGTCGTCCGCATCGCTTATCAGACCGGCATCGCTCGTCACCAAAATGCCCATCTCTTCGCACTCGAGCTTGGCGCACTGACGCAGAAGCTCTTGGCTGACTTCTCCGCCTTGCGCCAGCGCCCGCAGCGCCGCCCGCACCACTGCGTTTTTGATCGCGCCACCCGACAGATCGAACTCACTGGCCAGCGCTGCAAAATCGACTCCGCGCTCTTTTGGCGTGTCTTTGGGCAGCATGGCTTGCCACATCTTGGCTCGCTCGTATTCGCTCGGCAGCGGCAGGGCAATCCGGAAACGCAGCCTTCGCTTGAACGCCTCGTCGAGCAGTTTTTCGTTGTTGGTCGTCAGTATCAGCATGCCGTCGTGCGATTCGACCGCTTGCAGAAGAAAGCTCACCGCCATGTTGGCGTAGCGATCCTGCGACGAACGAACATCGAGTCGTTTGCCAAACAACGTATCGGCTTCATCGAACAGAAGCGCGACTTGTTGCCGCTTGGCTTCGTCGAAAATCCGCGCCAGGTTTTTTTCGGTGTCCCCTGCGAATCGCTCGACGACCCGCGCCACGTTGACGCGGAACAGCTCCAGGCCGATTTCTTTGGCCACCAGCGCCGCCGCCATCGTCTTGCCGGTGCCTGGCGCCCCGGCGAGCAGCACGCTGATCGATCGACCGTAGGGCAGAAGCCGTTCAAAACCCCACTTGCCGAGCAGCTGTTCGCGATAACGGGCGTAAGCGACCACTTCGAGCACGCGATCGAGAATCTCGGCAGGCAGCACCAGGTCTTCCCACGACAGCGATGTCGTCACAAGCTGCGCCAAATCACCAAAGCGGTTGCCAAGCTGTTTGCGAATCGCTTCCCGCGCCGCTGCCATCGTAAGCTGCGGGCGACGACCACCGTCGATCCGGGCACCATTGACTATCTCGCTGGCGCTGCGCTGGATGGCCCCGGCGGGCAGCGAATAGTGACTGGCGAGCACCCGCACATCAAAGCCTCGCTCACGGCCCATGTCGACGGGCAGCAGACTGTTCCACAGCGCCACCTGGGTCGCGCGATCCGGCATCGGAAAATCGATGCGCAGCAGATCGGGCAGTCGCGTCCACAGCGCATCAATCGGTCCGTCGGCGGCCAGCACCACCCGCACCCGACTCCCGAGCAGAAGCCGACGAAGCTGCTCAAACAGCGACGGATCGAGCTCTCCCAAAAGCTCTGCCGAGGCGATGTACAAAAGTCCTTGCTGCAGCGCCGCTTCGCCGAGCGCCGCTTGCACCGTCGGCAACAGACTGGCTCGTTCGCCCAGCAGGCTTGTCGCCGAAAGCACCACCAAAGGCCGTCCGGGAAGCAGCGCCGCAAGCAGCGCCTTGCGACCACTGCGCCGCAGTCCGGTCAGACACAGCGGCGGCAGCACCGGCCCGTCTGGATCCCCGAGCAGCGGCTGCGCGGACTCGTGCAGCGCATCGCGCACCCTTTCGAGCAGCCCCGCTGGCAACGTGAGCTGGGCCAGCGTCCGCTGCGCAAAATACAGGCTGACGCCGTGTGGCAGCGTGTGCAGCTTGGGTCTGTCTTCCCCGCGCAAAAACGCTGCCAGTCGATCCGACAGCTTGAGCCGCTGAAACAAGAGCGGCGTCGTTGGTGCCCACGCTGCATCGTCTGCCAACAGCAAAAAGCCGTGTCGTCGCAGCGTGCTTCCCGGTCGCAGCGCTTCTTGAATTTGTGGTTCGGGCAGTCCTTGCTGGCGCAAAAGTGTCAGGTAATGCGCGACGGTGCCTTGCGGATGTGGACCAAAAAACGGTGCCAGGATCTGCTGCGCTGCTTCTTCGGTTTCGCGAAGCAGCAGCAGGGTGACAAGCCGCACTTCCGCATCGGACAGCGACAGCGACTGGGCCAGGCGCATCATCGGCAGCGTTTGACCACTTGCATCCGAAAGCGACAGTCGCTCGCGAATCTGAAGCGACAGCGTCGTTAGCATGTCGATAAGTTCCGCCTTTTCAGGCTGCGCATCGTCTGTGTCCGCCAGCTTGTGCAGTCGCAGAAGCAGCGTCAGACGGTCTAGCTCCGATTGCAGGTGTTCGCGGACCGAAACATAGGGTTGGCTGGGCAGGGGCGGGGTGTGCAGCATGGCAAAAAAACCTAGCCGCCCGAGCATATCACGACGGAGAGTGCTTTTAACCGTCCACCCAAGAGCGATTTTGTGCAGTAGAATGCGCACCGTCCTTCTCGACCTGGTGAGGCAGACCACATCCATGGCCCAAGAGACCACGCCCAAAACCAAGCCCCGACGGGCTACGATTGTCTCTCCGTCGACAGCGGCGAAAGCTGAAGACGCAGCCGCGCCCGGCGCCGAACCCGAGCTTGTAGAAGGCGGTGCCGCCGAAAGTGCCGAACCAGGCGAAGACGATGCCGACATCGAAAGCCTGGTCGGGGCTGCCGTCGATGCGATGCCCGATGAAGACATCGTGCTGGCTGCCGATGCGCTCGCGCCAGAGATTCTGTCGGACGGAAAACGCGGCGGCTCGCTGGTCAAAAGCGATCCGCTGACGGTCTACATGCACGAAATCCGGCGCTATCCGCTGCTCGATCGCGATGAAGAACACCGACTTGCCGTCGAGTATTCGAAGTCACGCGATCCGCGAATTGGCCGGCGACTTATCACCGCGAACCTGCGGCTCGTCGTCAAAATTGCCCACGAATACAAGCGGGCCTATCGGAACCTGCTCGACTTGGTGCAGGAAGGCAACCTGGGGCTTTTGCAAGCGGTCGAAAAATACGATCCGCATCGAGGCGTCAAGCTCTCATCGTATGCCGCGTGGTGGATTCGGGCGTACATGCTCAAGTTCATCCTCAACAACTGGCGGCTGGTCAAAATCGGGACGACGCAGGCGCAGCGAAAGCTGTTTTTCAACCTGAGCAAAGAGCGCGACAAGCTCGAAGCCGATGGGTTTGTCCCGACGAGCAAGCTGCTGGCCGAGCGGCTGCATGTGCCCGAACAAGAAGTCACCGATATGTCGCTGCGGCTCGGGCAAAGCGAGACGTCGCTCGATGCGCCGGTCGGTCGTGACGATGAAGGCGGGCGTCGACAAGTCGATCTGCTCGAATCGCCTGGCAACACCCGGCCCGATTTGACCGCGGAAAGCGAGGAGTTTCGCGCACTGCTCCGCAGCAAGCTGTCGGAGTTTGAACAGACGCTGAGCGGACGCGAAAAGCTGCTGTTTCAGGAACGACTGATGGCCGATCAGCCGCTGACGCTTCAAGATGTCGGTGAGCGCTTTGGCATCAGTCGCGAGCGAGCGCGGCAGCTGGAAGCGCGGCTTTTGGGACGACTCAAAGCGTTTTTGAAAAAAGAGCTCGGCGACGCGGTGCAGGTCGCGATGGGTCTGGAATAGTCGGCGGGAACAATCAGGTGAGCCGGCTTAGCAGTGTCTTGGCCAGCTCGCGAATGTCGTCGATGGGATTCGTCTCGGTCAGATAGCGCAGCTTGCCGATGAGCGCGCGCGTCCGCTTGGGCAGATGGCGCTTGTCGAGCAGCTCGCCAATCCGGGTCATCGCTTCGCGAATCCGTGACTCTTTTTCGTGTTCCAGCAGCTGCTCCAGGAACTCGTGATCGTCGGGAATCGGAAACCGAGCCAGGTATTTTTCGGCGGCGCGACTGATTTCTTGCCGATTGACGGCTTCGGCCAGCTTGCGCAGAAGGCTCGCTTTGTCCTCGGTCGGCTTTTTCTTGGCCGCCGTCTTTTTGCCGCCCTCCGCAGGCGCCGCCGCTTCCGCTGGATTCGCTTTGCCATCAGACGCTGCCGCCGCCGGAGCTGCCGCAGGGGGCGGCGAAGCCGGCGCGACAGGCTTTGGTTCTTCCGCCGGGGTCGAGCGTCCCGTCAGGTTCAGCTTGTCCGCGAGTTTTCCCAGCTCTCCTTTGGCAAATGCGGCTTCGAGCGCGGCGCGATACTGCTTCTGCCGCGTCGCTTCCTCATGGTGCGGGCGTTCCGACGGCGCTGCGCCTCGGCCAGTGCTGGTGGTTCCGCCAGCGCGACGCTTATCGATCTCTCGCCACGACAGCTTGGGTCGATCTTCGTTTCCCATGGTCTTCTACTCTCGCGAAAAAATGGTCCTAACCCAGCTCGTGACGCGGGGGACGGCCCAGAAGGTCAGACATCACTTGCCCGACGGGTTTGCCTTCGTACAAAACACGGTACATCGCCGCACTGATCGGCATTTCGACCCCGACCTTGGCTGCCAGGTCGTGCACCGAGCGCACGGTGCGGATTCCCTCGGCGACTTGCTTCATTTCGGCCTGCACCTGCACAAGCGTTTTGCCCTGCGCGAACAAAAGCCCGGCTTGCCGATTGCGGCTCTGCGGACCGTTACAGGTCAGCACCAAATCGCCCATGCCCGCAAGCCCGGCCAGCGTCAGTGGATTGCAGCCGAGCCGCACGCCGAGCCGGGTGATTTCCGCCAGTCCGCGGGTAATCGCTGCCGCCCGCGTGTTGTGACCAAAGCCCAGACCGTCGGCCATTCCACAGGCAATCGCGATGACGTTTTTGACTGCGCCGCCGACCTCAGCCCCGATGACATCGTCCGATGTATAGACGCGGAAATAACCAACCTGAAAGGCGCGCTGCACCGCTTCCGCAATCGGACGTTGTTTGGCGGCGGCCACGACGGCAGTTGGGTATTTTTCGATCGTTTCTTTGGCAAAGCTTGGGCCCGACAGGACCGCGATTCGATCGTGAAGATGAGACGGCAGAACTTGTGAAAGCACATCGTCCATCGTCAGCAAGGTGTCGTTTTCGATTCCCTTGCTGGCGGTCACGATGATGGCTTGCGGCGGAATCTCGGCGGCGATGTCCGCAAACACCTGCCGCATCGTGTGCGTCGGCACCACTGCGACAATCAGCGAAGGCGCGTCTTTGGGCAGCGTCGCAATCGCCGCATGCAGATCCGCTGTGAAGCGCAGCGAATCAGGGAGCCTGAGACCCGGCAGATAGCGGCGGTTTTCCCGCGTCGTTTCCGCTTCGGACATCTGCGCCGCGTCACGACCCCACAGGGTGACTTTGTGCTGGTTTTCACAGAGCACACAGGCCAGTGCGGTGCCCCAGCTGCCGGCTCCAACGACGACGATGTCCATGGTGAATTTCCGCTGCTCGTTACTTTGGGATGTTTGGGTCTACTGCTAACGGTGAGAGCCGGTGAGGAGACGCTCTCAAAAAGGTCAACGCATCGAGGGGTTACCTGGGGAACCAGGGCTCGCGAGAGCAACCGCTAAACCGTGATTCATCATAACAAAAAGCGCCGCGCTTTCGTGCTAGCAAAATGGGCCCGATCATCGGGACGCTGCGTTTTTTCGGAAACCGCCGCGCGCGCTCAGACCGGGCCGCGCGATTGAATAAAAAAGTTTCGGGGGGACAAGTCCGCGATGCAAAAACTGGAGTTGCCCGCGCGCCCCGTTCTGCGGTGGGGGAGACAAACTTTGCCGCAGGCACCTGTACTTAGTCGTGTTAACCTCCAAAACATGTCGCGTAAGTTGCTTCACAGTTTGGTCCTCTGCTCCGTCGTGATGGCACCGCTCGCCGCGCTGGCTGATGAGGCGGCTGCTCAGTATCAGAAGGGCTTGCAGTTTATGCAGCTTGGCAAGCTCGATGATGCGCAAGCTTCCCTGGAAGAAGCGCTGAAGCTGCGTCCTGGCTATGCCGCCGCGGAACTTACCTTGGGCAACGTGCTGCGCAAAAAGAAGCAGTGCGACAAGGCGATTCCGCACTACGAAGCCGCCATCAAGCTTCAGCCCGACGACCACTTCGCGCACGGCAACTTGGGTTTCTGTCTCGCGACGGCGGGCAAAGACGCGGACGGCATTCGGATGCTGGCCAAAGCCACCGAGCTTGCGCCAAACGAAGTGCAGTGGCAGTCGTCGCTCGGTGCGCTGTATCGGCGGGCCAAGCAGTTTGACAAAGCGCTGCCGCACTTGGAAAAGGCCGTGCAGCTTGATCCGAACAATCCCGACGCGCTGCGCAACTATGCGGTGGCGCTGCGGCAGGCCAAAAACCTCGACAAAGCCGCCGAGGTGACGCGCCAAGCGATTCGGCTTCTGCCCAATGACAGCAACCTGCGCTTTGACCTTGGCGTGATTTACCGCGTCCAGGGCAAGACCACCGAAGCGATTGCCGCCTACCGTGAAGCGATCAAGCTCGAAGACAAAAATGCCGAAGCTTGGTACGACCTCGGGGTGCTGCTTTCGCAGGATCGGCAAAAGCAGGAAGCCATCGAAGCGTTTAACAAGTACATCGACCTGGTGGGCAGCAAAAACCCGACGCAGATCGAAGGCGTCCGTCAGCAGATTCGTGGGCTAGGCGGCACCGCGCACTAGAACACTTCAGCGAACCACGAGCGCATGCGACGCCAGACGCCGCGGCGCTCGCTGCTTTGGGATAGCTGAAGCCCATCCTGCTTGCGCGCACCGTACAGCACCAGCCCCACCGCCGTCGCGTAGATCGGCGTCTTGACCACATCCGACAGCCCGCCTATGCCCTGCGGTACACCGCGACGCACCGGCATCCCCAGGATCTCTTCGGCCAGCTCGGGCAGACCTTGCAAAAGCGTCGATCCGCCGGTCACGACCATTCCCGACGCCAGCATATCGGACAGACCACAGCGCTCTAGTTCATCGCGGACCAGCGAAAAAATCTCGTCGACACGCGGCTGCAAAATATCCGACAGCACTGTGCGTGGCATGACCCGTGGCGGACGACCACCGACCGACGGCACTTCAATCGTTTCGTCTTCGGCAATCAGGCTCGATAGCGCGCAGCCATGCTTGTGCTTCAGCCGCTCCGCTTCGCTCATCGGCGTGCGCAGCCCGACCGCAATGTCGTTTGTAAGCTGGTGCCCGCCAATCGGCAGCACGATGGTGTGGACGAGCGCGCCTTCGGAAAAGACGACCAGATCACTGGTTCCGCCGCCGATGTCGAGCAGCGCCACTCCCAGCTCTTTTTCATCGCTGTGCAGCACTGATTCCGCCGTCGCATACGGTTCCAGCACCAAGTCCTGCACTTCCAGACCGCAGCGCGTACAGCACTTGATGATGTTTTGCGCCGACGCGCTCGCCGCCGTCACGATGTGGACTTTGGCTTCGAGCCTGACCCCGGCCATGCCGAGCGGTTCTTTGATGCCGTCTTGCTGATCGATCGAAAACTCGCGCGGCACGACGTGGAGGATCTCGCGGTCTTGCGGGATGCTGACCGCCTTGGCCGCTTCGATGACACGCTCGATGTCACCTGGCCGAACCTCACGATCGCGAATCGCCACCACGCCTTCAGAGTGGAAGGCTTTGATGTGCGAACCTGCGATGCCGGCGTAGACCTGGGTGATCTCGACGCCAGCCATGTGTTCGGCTTCTTCGACAGCTTTGGCGACGGCAGCAACGGTCGAGTCAATGTTGACGACCACGCCTTTTTTCAGCCCTGCGCAGGGCTGAGTCCCGACGCCAATGATGTCGATGCCGTCTTCCGTGATCTCGCCGACGAGGCACGCCACCTTGGTGGTGCCGATGTCGAGCCCGACGATGATTTCCTCACGCTTTGCCATGGGTAGTGAAGTGTCTAGCTTGCCAATGCCCGTGCAAAGGCGCGAATTTTTTGGCTAGGTATCCAGTTCGACTACGGTCACTCCGTCGCCGCCATCGCCGGGTTCCGCTGGATACAGCTTGCGCACACCGGGAAACGCGACAAAGTGTTCGCGCAGCGCGCTGCGCAAGATGCCGGTGCCGTGGCCGTGCAGGATGAACACCGCCGGGCGTCCTTCGCGCAGCGCATCGTCGACAAATTTTTCGGTGCGAGCCACCGCGACCGGCAGCCTTTCACCACGCAGATCAATCGTTGCATCCGGGGTTCGCGGCGGAATGATCGGGGCCGATGTCGCCATGACCACTTGGGGCGGATGTCTGTGCGCTTTCGGCGACGGGGCAGGGCGATCAGACGATCCGCCCAGGATCAGCAGTTCCGCCACGTCCGCAGTGAGCCGCAGCGCCCCGACCTGCACGACGACTTTTCCGCGCGACACATCGGACGCCACCACTCCGCTGGCCGAAAGTCGCGTCACATAGACCCGCATCCCTTGCGTCAGCTCTTCGGCGCTCGGCACCCGTCCGACTGGGCCGGCTTTTTCCGGAACCAGACCGCGCACCGACTGGCTCAGCTCATCTAGACGCTTGCTCGCTTGCGACAGTTCACCTTGCGCACCGTCGCTCTGGCCGTCTTCGGTCTTGTGTCGCGTCGCTTTGAGCGCGGCCTTCAGATCCGACAGCTCGCGTCGCGCGGATTGCAGCGTCTCGATCGCTTCGTCATAGGCTCGGCGTCGCGCTTTTTGCAGTTCGACCCGTGCATCGTCGTGGGCGCGCCGTGCTTCCGCGGCTTCACTTGCGGCAATCCGACGCAGGCGCTCGGCTTCGGTTCGCATCGTCTCGGTGCGCTCGCGTTCGTCGGCCAGCGTTTGCATCAGCCGTTCGACGCTCGACTGTCCGGACTTGAGCAGCGACTCGGCGCGCCGGATGAGCGGCAGCGGCAGGCCGAGCCGTTCCGCCACCGGCAAAGCCGACGACGGACCCGGAATTCCCAGGTGCAGCTTGTACGTCGGCTTGAGCGCTTTGAGATCAAATCCCACGCTGGCGTTTTTGAACTTCGTCGACTCCGCCGCCATCGCTTTGAGCCGGTCGTAGTGCGTTGTCACCAGCACCGTCGCGCCGCGCGCCGCAAGTCCTTCCAGCACCGCTTGCGCCAGCGCCGCGCCTTGTTCTGGATCGGTACCGACGGCAATTTCATCGAGCAGGATCAGCGTGCCGCGATCCGCTCTGTTTAAAAATTCGCACAGGTTCAGCACATGCGCCGAAAACGTCGACAGGTTTTTTTCCAGGCTCTGATCATCGCCAACGTCGGTCAGTACCCTGTCAAACCAGGGCAAGCGCGACCCTTCTTGCGCCGGCACATGCAGCCCCGCCCGTGACAAGAGCACGCACAGACCGGTCAGCTTCAGCGCAACGGTCTTGCCACCGGCATTCGGTCCCGAAATCACCAGCGCCGCCCCCGCATCGAGCAGCACATCGTTTGCCACCACCTGCACGCCCGACAGCACCATCAGCGGATGCCGTCCGTTGCGCAGGTCGATCTGGGCGGGTTTTTCCGTCTGTTCGCTGGCATCGACCAGTTCAACCGGGCTTGCTCGCAGATCCGACGCCAGCTTGGCCGCACCATCCATCAAGTCCAGGTAGGCCAAGATTTCCAGGTTGCGCAGGATTCTGGGCGATGACTCTTCGACGAGCCGCGACAGCTCGGCCAAAATCCGTCGTTCTTCTTCCGCGACCTCAAGCTGCGCCAGCTTGAGCCGGTTGTTTAGTTCGATGATCTCTTCGGGTTCGACAAAGACCGTGGCTCCCGATGCGCTGACGCCGTGGACGATGCCGCGGATCTTGGTCCGGGCATCGGCGCGCACTGGCACCACATAGCGTTCTTCCCGCTGGGTGACAAAGCGGTCTTGCAGATACGGCTCGATGTGTCCTTCACAGAGCAGGCTGTCGGTGCGACGCGACAGGTCCGAAAGCAGTCCCTGTACCCGCTGCCGCAGTCCGCGCAGTGCCGGTGAAGCCGAGTCGCGCAGCGCTCCATGATCATCAAACGAATCGCTGATCGGCCCGGCGACTTCCGGCAGCTCGGCAATCGGTTCCGCATGCTGTGTCAGCGTTGGAAGCCGTGCCGATCGGGACAGAATGTGGCGCCGGAGCCTTTGTCCCGCTGTCAGGGTCTTGCCAATCTCGGTCAGCTCATCGGGGACCAGCACACCGGCTTTTTCGCTTCGCTCGACGAACGCCCGCACGTCGGTGATTCCACCAAACGGCAGCGCTTCGCCACCATCTTGCAGTGCCCGCGCTTCGCTGACTTCACGCTGGCGTGTCTGCGCCTGCGCAATCGATCCACAAAGCGGCAGCTCTTTCGCAAGCTGCATCCCCCGTGTCGTGTGACAGCGCTCTGCCAGCTTGGCCAGCAGCGCGGTCCACGACAGATCCGCCACCGTCTTTTCCTGCACATGCACATCCCGCATCGTGGGGCGCATCCTAGCACCACCACGGCGGGACTGCTTTTTTGGGGACGAAAAGCTTACAGCTCGCCGCTCTTGGCGATGGCGATCTTTTTCGTCGTCCGGCCCGAGTCGGTGCCGCACGCTTCGATCTTGCGGACCAGATCCATGCCTTCGACCACCTGACCAAACACGACGTGCTTGCCGTCGAGCCATGGGGTCAGCACGGTGGTGATAAAGAACTGCGAGCCGTTGGTGTTTTTGCCCGCGTTGGCCATCGACAAAAGACCCGCTTTGTCGTGCTTGAGCTGGAAGTTTTCGTCTTCAAACTTGTGACCGTAGATCGAACGACCGCCGGTGCCATTGTGGTTGGTGAAGTCGCCGCCCTGGAGCATGAAGCTTGGAATGACGCGGTGGAAGATGCTGCCCTGGTAGTGGCCAGCATGGTGCCCGACGCACAGCGCGCGGAAGTTTTCCGCCGTCTTGGGAACCACGTCATTGAACAGTTCAAACACGATGCGGCCCGCCGGCTGGTCGGCGATGGTGATGTCGAAATAGACCTTGGGTCTGGCCATAGCGCTTGCTCTCCGTTTGAGGGGTATGTTTCGTCAGCAACTTGTCGTGATATCAGTCACGACAGAAAGTCTGGCCAGGATAGCGCAACTTGCGGGTCTGTGAGCGGCTTTTGGTCGGTTCTAGTCGGCGCTGGGGACCGCAAGTCGGGCGAGCGCGGTGCGGATCGAATCGGGAATCGGCGTGCTCGTGCGTGTTTCGCGATCGACGAACACATGGACAAAGTGGCCTTCGGCAGCAGCGGGCTCACTGTCTTTGTCGGTTGTCTGGGCAAACAGACCGATTTCGTAACGCACACTGCTGCGTCCCAGATGTCCTATCCGCAGTCCTGCATCGATGATCTGCGGAAACGAAAGCGGCGCGAAGAATCGGCACTGCGTTTCCACCGCAAGCCCAATCACTGCGCCATGGTGAATGTCGAGTCCTCCCTGCGCGATCAGGAATTCGTTTATCACCGTATCGAAGAACGAATAGTAGACGACGTTGTTTACGTGGCCGTAGACATCGTTGTCCAAAAAGCGGGTCGGAATCGACAAAAAATGGCGATAGTCCCGACGCAGACTGCGCGGCGTAGCGTTTTTTTGCATAGGTGGTGGATGGTGTTTCATGGCCCTGCTTCTTGTACGGATCAGGAAGCAAAGGAATCGCGAAACATGACTTCAAGATCGCCGGGTCCGACGTGGCGCGGTGCATTCCCAAGCAGCCTGGTTTGCAGCGCTGCGCCTTCACACAGCGCGGGTACATCGGTGAGACAATAGCCTGCTTGGGACAGCTCGCTTGGGAGTCCGCTTTCGCCAAGGAGTCGGCGCAGCTCACCCGATAGGAATCGACCAGCGTCGGCATCGGCGATGTCTCTGCAATCAAGCCCAAGCGCCTGGGCACAGCGCAGATGACGCCCCGGACTTGTCGCCGCCAGATGAAACACCGCAGCCGGTGCAGACAACACCACTGCCAGACCGTGCGGAACCAGCGGCCTTGTTTGCGGGTAGCCTGAAAGGGTCAGCGTGGGAGCCAGTCCTCCTATCGCATAGGCCATCGCATGGGGGACGTGAACCCCGGCATTCCCAAACGCGATTCCTGCCAGTGCTGCCGCATACATCATCTGGTCGCGCGCTTCCCGGTCCTCAGCATCGCGAATCGCCCGCAAAAGATAGGTTCCACACAACCGCAGCGCTTCCAGACTTCCGACATCCGAAAACGGATTGGCACCTTGGCTCATCGGTCGCGCAAGCGGGGATTCGGGCCGGGCGCGGCGCGAAAAAGGAAGTGCGGTATACGATTCGATGGCGTGACACAGCACATCAAAACCCGTCGCTGCGACCACATGTGCAGGCAGGGTTTCGGTACACACGGGATCGATCAGCGCCAGCCGAGGCCGCAGCGCCCGGTGCGCAAGACCTGTCTTGCAATGCCGACCTTCTGTGCCAAAAAGAGGCACACTACAGACGGCGATTCCGGTGCACTCACTGCCGGTTCCTGATGTTGTCGGGCAGGCGATGTGCGGTGGCAGCGGGCCCGGCAGCGCCACGCCTTCACCGATCGGGCGATTGACATAGCGCAGAAACGGAGCCTTGTGGGTTGCATACGTCAGCGCCGCTTTGGCGGTATCCATGACCGATCCGCCGCCGACGGAAATCGCCCCATCGAAGCGTCCTTCGGCATAAAACTGTGATGCTTGTTCAAACGAGGCTTGGCTTGGTTCAATCCGCACCTCGTCATAACAGACAGAATCGATTCCGGCGGCCCGCAGCGACTGGGTGACAAGCTGTACTGGCGGCAGCTTACGCACCACCGGATCGGTGAACAGCGCGACCCGGCGCAGACCCAGACTTTTTGCCAGCTCGCCTGCTTCCAAAAGCGCGCCGCGACCAAACACGATGTTTGATGCATCGACCGCAAAACAGCCATCGCCGCCTTGTGCCTGGGCAAAGTAGTGCGCGCAGCTCATGCTCGCGCCATCCTACAAGCCGGTCAGGCCTGGCAATAAGAGGTATTTTACATGATTCTTATTGGGTCCGCACCCCTTGGCGGCATGCCGTGCAGAGGATGCACGTTGGGGCTGGTTTGCGGAAGCGATGCAGGTCAGGCGGCAGCGCGCTGCGAGGCCAGGAACTTAGATGTCGAGGTCTTTTGCCGGCAGCGATTTTTTGGCCGGAGCGCTTGGGCTGTCGGCACCGCCGTCGTCCAGTTCGACAAACAGACCGTAGAGCGCCCCAATGATGGGGGCCAACACCGTCGCCGACTGGATCGACAGCTTGTTGGCCACTCCGTCGATGCTCAGGCTCAAAGCCGGCATAAAGCGGTGCCCCACTGCATACAGCCCGACGCCAATCGCGGCGCCGAACACCATCTTCAGAATCGGTGTCCACAGCGTTGCGGCTTTCCAGGGGGCCTTGCCACAGACGACGCCGACGGTTGCACCCAGCAGCGCACAGAACAAGTACGCCAGGATGCCCGCTGGACTGCCTAGCTTGAGCAGCGCGAAGCCAATTCCGCCGCCAACCAGAACTCCCTTGATAAGGCCAAGTAGTGCGCGACCCATCTGCCGCTCCTTGTCGAAAACGCGAATGTGTTTCTAGTATAGCCTTTCGGCCCGGTCGGCAACCGCTGCTGCGCATTGTGCCCAGATGACGCGGGGCCCGCACAGTGGTTGTGACTGCTTGTTTGGATGCTGGTCCTTGGCCCTACAGCGTCGAGCCCGGATCGACATCGGCATGTACACGCAGGCCGGCTGGAACTTTGTGAAGAAGTGTTAGGCGCAGCAGCCGATGCAGTGATCGCACGCTGGGTGATCGCACCATCAGCTGCCAGCGGCAGCGGCCTTTGAGCTTCGACAGCGGTGCTTCCGCGGGACCGAGCAAAGACGACCCATCGGGTTGTGCCGAAAGCTCCGCCTGCAAGATGTCGTGCAGCTCTTTGGCCACCTGCGCGACTTTGTAGGGGTCTTCTCCGTCGATGCGCAAAAGCCCGAGCCGGACACTGGGCGGATACGACAGCGCAAGCCGCGCCTCCAGCTCGGCTTCGGCAAACGACAGATAGTCATGCTGCGCCGCGCACGACACCGCCGGATGTTCCGGGTTGTACGTCTGGATCAGCACCCGACCCGGACGCGACGCCCGTCCCGCCCGACCCGCGACCTGCGACAAAAGCTGATACGTCCGCTCGGCGGCACGAAAGTCCGGCAGTCCCATCCCGGTATCGGCCAGCACCACCCCAACCAGCGTCACCCCTGGAAAGTCATGCCCTTTGGCCAGCATCTGGGTGCCTATCAGGATGTCCAGCTCATGGCGGTGCATCGCGGACAGCACCCGTGTCAGGCTGCCGGCGGTGTCGCGATCCAGCCGCTCAATCCGCGCTTCAGGAAAGCGGAGCTGTAGCTGTTCCAGCAGTTTTTCCGTCCCCAGTCCGAGCGGCACAAGCGACTTCTGCTGACAGAGCGGACAGTCCTTGGGCATCGGCTCGCGGTGGTCGCAGTAGTGACAGATCAGGCTTTGCCGACCCTTGTGCATCGTCAGCGTCACGGCGCAGTTCGGACACTCGATGCGGTGGCCGCAGCTTTGGCACAAAAGAAACGCCGCGTACCCCCGGCGGTTCAGCAGCAAAATCGCCTGCTCGCCGGCTTCGACGGTGGTGCGCAGCGCTTCCAAAAGCGGTCCCGTCAAAAGCGCTGACTCCGTCGCCTTGACGTGCTGCTTCAGGTCAATCACTTCGACCTTGGGCATTGCGATTCCCGTCGCTCGTTTGTGCAGCGTAAGCCGGGTCAGCTTGCCACTTCGTGACAGCGCCAGCGCTTCCAAAGACGGCGTCGCCGATCCCAGCACCGCAATCGCACCGGCTTGCTGGGCGCGCCACAGCGCCACGTCGCGTCCGTGGTAGTGCACGCCGTCCTGCTGCTTAAACGATGAGTCGTGCTCTTCGTCGACAATCACCACGCCCAGGTGGCTAAGCGGCGCAAACACTGCCGAGCGTGGCCCAAGCGCAATCGACACCTCGCCGCGCAGGATCTTCCGCCACGCGCTGGCCCGTTCCGCCTGGGTCAGCGCCGAGTGCAGCACCGCCACTTGCCCCGGAAAACGTGACGAAAAGCGCGCCGAAAGCTGCGGTGTCAGCGCAATTTCCGGCACCAGCACCAGCGCCGTCTGTCCCCGCTTGCGCGCCTCGCCGATGAGCTGAAGATAGACTTCGGTTTTTCCCGATCCGGTCACGCCATGAAGCAAAAAACCCTGGTAGCCACTGCGCCGCGGCTTGGCATGCTCGGCAGCCGACAAGGCCAAAAGCAGCACCTGGAGCGCGTGCGCCTGTTCGTCGGTCAGTACCAGCCCTTGGGGAGCGCTCGGCAGCGTGTGTTCGTCGACTTTGGCCTTTGGCTCTTTGCTTAGGCCGACCTTTACATCGCAGTGGATCTCGACCAGATGCCGCTTGTGCAGCTCGCCGAGCCGGCTTCGCCAGTCTGCTTTGGGCCGTTTGGACAGTCGCTCATGCGATAGCGCCGTATCGACCGAAACAAACGCCTGCGGACTGCGCCGACTGCCCAGCGCTTGCAAAAGCTCAATCTCACGCGGGTCCAGGTCGGCGACTTCCGGCGATAACAGCACCCCAGATAGCTTGTGGGAAAGCCGCAGTCCTTCGTCAGTAAGCTTTACCCGTTCGATAAGCTGCGCATGCTCACTTGGCGGCAAAAGCAGTCGCAGCGCTTCACCGAGCGGTGACAAATAGTAATCGGCAACAAACCGCGCCATTCCGAGCAGGTCGGCGGGCAGCTTGGCTCCCGACAGCCGCATGTGCAGGTTGCGCAGCGCGTGTCGCGCAAAGCCACTCACCGAGAGTGTCTGTGTCGCCGCCGCGCCCTCGATGGATTCAAGGACGATGCCTTCCACCCGCGGCTGACCACCGAGCGGCACCAGCACGCGATCCCCCGGCAGCGGCATCGCCGTCATGTCATCGGGAACGCCATACAGATACGGACCGGGGGCCGGCGACATCACCGCGACAAGGCACAGCCTGGGCGACGGTTCCTCAACAAGCGACGGCTGGGTTTGCTGCGCCGCTTGGACTGGCTCCGCTTCGCTCATACGTAGTCGAGCACCATGGTTTCGTAGTGCCGGAACACCCGCCAGCCGATAAGCAGCGCCAGCACCGTCGGTATCACGATGCCAGCCCAGCCGAGTGGCGTCGGAAATTCACCGCGCATAATCGCCATCCGCATCGCCGTCATAAGCCCGGCCAGCGGATTGGCCTGCAGGATGGTGCGGAACGGGAACGGAATCACATCAATTGGGTAGAACACCGGCGTCGCCCAGTACAAAAGCAAAAGTCCCGTGCTCACCAGATAGGCGATGTCGCGGTAGATGACGTTTAGCACCGACGTGGCCAGCACAATTCCCGCCATCAGCGAGATGGTCAGAAGCAGCAGCACCGGCACAAGCAAAAGCGCGGGCGACAGCTTGAACGCGCCAGGGAAGATCGGGATAAACGCGATCAGCACCAGACACTCGATCGAAAAGTTGATCCCGTAGCTGAGCACGCTCGCGATGGGCAGAAGCGGCCTGGCAAACACGGTGCGCTTGATGATGTCGGCGTTGTGGACAAACACGCCGGTCGCGCTGTTTAGGCTGGTCGAAAACCACTGCCACATCAAAAGTCCGATGAGCAGGAAGATCGGGAAGAACTTTTCCGCCGAGCGGAACATCTGCGTAAAGATCACGCTGATGATTCCCATCATCACCAGCGGATTGAGCAGCGACCACACAATCCCCAGCGCCTGGGCCCGATAGCGGGCGCGAAACTCGGTCCGCACCAGCACCCACAGCACTTGCAACAGGCTCTGCCGACTGACGAGCGCCGCGGGTTCATCGGGGGCTTCGACCGTCTTTTGGTCTGGGCTTGCCGGCCCGCCCCGCTTGGCATCGAGCGGTCCGTGGTAAACGCCGCGGCTGGTTCGGTGGGTAAAGTCCTCGGGCAGCGCGCGCGGTCGCCGCTGTTCGAGAGGAATCACAGGAGGAACGTCGTTCAAGGCGCAAATCCTTCGTTTCGTAAGCAGTAAGTCAAAGAGGCGGCAGTTTACGACGGCTTTTTGCCAGGATAAAGTGTCAGTCCATGCGAGCACTGCGTACTTTCGTTCCCATTGCTTCGGCGCTTCTGCTGGCCGGCTGCCCGTCGGAAAAGCCCAAACAAGCGGCTTCGACCAGCAAACCTGCGACCCCGGCTGCCAGCGCTTCTGGCCCAAACCAAGGAAATCAATCAATGGCACCTGAACCTGGCGATCTTCCGGCTCCTTCTGATGTGGCGGCGGCACCGGCTGATGCCGAAAAGTCGGCGTCCGGCCTTGCGAGCAAGGTGATCACCAAAGGCACCGGCACCGAGCGACCCGAAGCCCAAGACACCGTCAAGGTTCACTACACCGGCTGGATGACAAACGGGAAGATGTTTGACTCGTCGGTCAAGCGCGGCTCGCCGACGGAGTTTCCGCTCAAGGGTGTCATCCCCGGCTGGACCGAAGGCGTGCAGCTGATGGTGGTCGGTGAAAAGCGCCGCTTCTGGATCCCCGGCAAGCTTGCTTACGGCGACAGTCCGACGCCGGGTCGCCCCTACGGCACCCTGGTATTCGATGTCGAGCTGCTCGAAATCAAGCGCGGTCCCAAGCCGATTCCGGCCCCCGAAGATGTCAAAGCGGTTCCCGCCGACGCCCAGAAGACACCAAGTGGCCTGGCCAGCAAGGTGCTGACCAAGGGCAAAGGCACGCTGCATCCGACTGCCGATGACACCGTCGAGGTGCACTACACCGGCTGGATGACCACGGGTGAAATGTTCGATTCGTCGGTGGTGCGTGGCCAGCCGGCCAAGTTCCCGCTCGGACGGGTGATCAAGGGCTGGACTGAAGGCGTGCAGCTGATGGTGCAGGGTGAAAAGCGCCGCTTCTGGATTCCCGCCGACCTTGCCTATGGTGATACGCCGCGTCGGCCCGGTGGCCCGCACGGCATGCTGGTGTTCGATGTCGAGCTGCTCGGCATTGCGCAAGCGCCCAAGGTTCCGCCCGACGTCAAAGAGCCGCCCAAGGATGCCAAAAAGACGCCGAGCGGCCTGGCCTACAAAGTGATTGCCAAGGGAACGGGGCAGAAGCACCCAACCGCGACGAGCACCGTGGAAGTCCACTACAGCGGCTGGACCACCGACGGCAAGATGTTCGATTCATCCGTGGTACGTGGCGAGCCGACGAGCTTCCCGCTAAACGGCGTGATCCCCGGCTGGACCGAAGGCGTACAGCTGATGGTCGAGGGTGAAAAGGCCCGCTTCTGGATTCCCGGCAAGCTCGCCTATGGGGATACCCCGACGCGCCCCGGTGCGCCCGCTGGCATGCTCGTGTTCGACATCGAGCTGCGCAAGATCCTCGACACCCCCGCCCACTAAGCCGCACGGTCCCCCGTTACTGGCAGATCAAGCTGACGGAACGGGTGCCGTTTGGCCCCGTCACCGTCGCGGTGTTCGTTCCATCGAACATGACCATGACGGTGGCGTTGCTTGGCGTCGCCACATGGGTCAGCATGCCGCTTGGGCAGCCATCGACACCATTTGGACGGCAGACCTTGTAGTCTTTCGTCGTCGTGGCGATCGACACCGTGCCTGCGGTGGTCGCGCCCGTGCCGTTCACCGTGCGACACTTCGTCGCCGAATCCACCGTCGCCGTCCACTGGTTGCTGTGGGTGACTTGCACGCCGTTTGCATTGGTGCGGGTCCACGTCGTGCTGCCTTTGACGTCGCGGGTGGTGCCGGTGCCGCTCACGGTGATGTTGCGGTCCATCGTGAACGTCGCTGGGTTGCCGTTGACGGTCATGTTGGTGCTGGCCGCCTTCACGTTGAGCGTGCCATCAGGGTTTTTCGCAAACGTCGCCGTCAGGGTGCCATTCCACTTCAAAAGACCAAACGGTCCCGAGCAGTTGTTGAGCGTGATCGTCACGATGGGCTGCGTCGGATCCTTCTGACGGGTCGCACAGCCTGCCGGCCACCACTGCGCTGCCGCAAGTGCGCTCGCTGCCGTCGCCGCATCCGCCGAGTTGATTGGGCTGGTCAGCATGTATTCGACCGCGCCCGACTGCGACATCGCAGCGCTCGCCTCGCCACCATCATCGTCGTTTGCTGCCGCACCACCACAGGCGACAAAGCCAGTGGCCAGACACAGCGAAACAGCCAGAAGCGATCCGAAAAAGCGCTTGTTTGACATGGGGAGTTCTCCAGGTGTGGGTTTTTTCATCGGCGCGTCGCGTCGCAAAAACCGGCCTTTTGGCCTGGCTGCGGGCGACCTGCCTTGGGAACGCTCACCTAGACGATGTGCCCTGCGCTGTGGTTCCGGCCCGCGGCAAGATTTTTGTCGAGATCGACAGCGGCGATGTCAGTGCCGCAGGTGGATCGCGCAGCTGCCGCCTTCGCACTCGCCGCGCGCCACCGCCCGTCCCCAGATCGCATAGCGATAGCGCGCCACGAGCCGATAACCCAAGTCGCCTAGCTGACGCAGACCCGGCACGTAATACAGCTTGGCCAGCCAGCCCAAGATGGGCCGATGGCGGAGCGCGACCACCACCGCTTGCAGTCCAGAAAAGCGTCCCAGGGTGGTGACAAGCTGCATTGCCGCCATCGCTTCGTCGTAGGTGATGCCCAGCCTATCGAGCAGCCCTTCTTCCTGGAGCGGATGCGGTTCGATCTGGGGCCCTGCCATGCGCACAAGCCGCTGCGCCTGGGCGCGACAGAACTTGCAGTCTCCATCGAAGATCAGCAGATCGCGGACAGCCTCGCTCATCGTCTTTTGTTCCCCCAGCTTCTTTCACGCTATGGCTGGGCGCTTTTTTTCGGCGGCTCGGCCAGCACGTCAAATGGGATGTCGTCGAGCGGATAGCCTTGCCAGCGCGCAAAGTCAAAGTGCCACCACTCCGTCGGCATGCCGACAAAGCCGGCCTTTGCCATCGCTTGTTCCAGCGTGGTGCGGTTTTGGATCGCAAGGGGCGGCAGCTGCTGATAGCTGCGATGGGCTTTTTCGCCAAAGTCATCAAACGGCGTCGGCATCACAAGCTCTTGCCCTTGTGCATCGACCAGCGTCAGGTCCACCGCCGCGCCGCGGTTGTGGCGCGAGCCTTTGTGGGGATTTGCGACATAGCGTTCGTCGTGGACGATGTCCCATAGCTGATACTGCACCCGGTGGGGCCGATAGCAGTCCCACAGCTTGAGCCGCAGCCCGGCTTTGCCCAGATCGCTTGCCACCAGCGCCAGCGCCTGCGCCACATCGGCCCGCAGGTAGCAGCGCGCCGACTTGGGATACAGCACCTGGCCGGTAAAGTTTTGCGTCGTCGCATAGCGCAGATCGACCACCACGGAAGGTGCCACCTGCATCACGTCGACAAGCGGCGGCGCGGTCTTGGCTGTTGCCGCCTGTCCCGTTGCACAGCCTACCCCGAAAAGGCACAGTCCAAGCCACCTGCGTCGCATCGCTACCTCGTCTGGCTACAGCTCGTGCGGGCCTTCCGCGTGGCCGGTGATCAGCGTGCGCAGCGTCGCCATGTCGTTTGTCCCAGCCAACAGCACGATTTGGGTGCCCGGCGAAAGCACCACGTCCGCGGTCGGGTTGTAGATGAACTGATCGGACTCGGGCGGCTTGATCGCGACGACCAGCGCGCTGGTCTTGCCCCGCAGGCTGGCGTCTTGCAGCCGCTTGCCGGCCACCGCCGACTTTTCACCCACCTGGAGCTGCTCGAACCGATGCGTCGATCGCCGGTCGCGCATCATGTTGTCAAGGAACGTCACCACCGTGGGGCGAACCAGCTCGCTGACCAGCCGCAGACCACCTATGTGCGTCGGGTTGACGGTGCCGTTTGCGCCAGCAATGGCCAGCTTGCGACGGCTGTTGTCTTCCAGCACTTTGCTGATGATGCGCAGGTTGCGGTTCATCTGCCGGGCCGTCAGCGTCACAAAGACGTTGTCCTTGTCTTCGGTCAGGCAGGCAATCAGGCCGGCGGCGCGCTCGATCCCCGCCATCATCAGGATTTCATCGGACTCCGCCGATCCAACGATGTAGGGGAACTCGCCCAGCTCCTCGTTTAAGTGACGGAGCTTGGTTTCGTTGTGGTCGATGGCGACGATCTGGCGTCCGGTCGACATAAGCTCGGTGACGCAGTGAAGCCCGGTCGATCCGACGCCGCAGATGATGATGTGGTCCCTAAGCGCGGCGATCTTCTTTTGCATCCGTCGTCTCCGAAATACGTCTGTGAACAGCCCCTCGACGACCAGTGCGGTGACGTTTGACACCAAAAACGCCGGCACCGCAATCCCGACCAGGGCCAAAAACATCGTGAAGCCTTCGGCCAGGTGCAGGTTTTTCAGTTCCAGCCAGTCGCCATAGCCGATGGTCGTCAGCGTGATCACCACCATGAACAGGCAGTTCATCGGCGTCCAGTCGGCCCGTCCGTAGTGCTTGCCCAAAAGCCAGTACACCCCTGTCGACAAGAGCGTCAGCAGCAAAAGCAGCAGGGCGCCCCACTTCATGAAGCGGAAGGGGTCGTAGCGCGGTTCCTCAAAATGAGGCACTGGGCTATCGGCAGAGCTCACGGTACGGCTATCGTACCAACATTTTTCAGTTTCGCCCGTGATTGGACCTGGTTTGGACCTGGCCGCGGACCTGTGCTGCTGGGCCAATCGGCGGTCCAGACCAGGCGGCGGACCTGTGCTGCAGGGCAGCGCGGTGGTCGAGACCTCCGCGAAACGCTGAAAACAGGCCGAAGCGGAGGTCAAGAGCAGCCCAAAGACCTGTTGTGCAGGGCAAAGGGGCGGTCTAGACCGCTGCGAAACAGGGCAAACAGGGTCAAGCGAAGGTCGAGACCGCGGCCAAACACTGCGAACAGGGCAAACGGAAGGTCCAGACCAGCGCGCCTGGCTGTGCAGCAGGGACTGGGGTTGGCCAAGACCGGCTGGGGCGGCTGAAACAGAAAAATTCCGTCGGGATGCGAAAAAAAATGCGGGGGCACCCTTTACGGAAACGTGCGCCTAAGGAATACATTCTGCCGTTTGTCCATGCGGTTTGGACATCTGGAGGCCAAATGAATCCTGATCTTGATTTCGATCCGTCCCAGTACACCCGTCTTCCCCCGTACCTCGACAACGCGACCACGGTGGCGCTCGGTCGGCAGCTTGTCGCCGCTGCGTCGGGCATCGTCGCACCCGCGGTCAAAAAGAGCACGTCGGTGGTGTCGCGGGCGACCCAGAAGCTGGCCGATGGCATGGCCGAACTGGTCGGGCTGGATGCGCCGCAGCAGAAGCGTCCCATCGACCAGGCTGCCGACCATAGCTGGGCGGGGCTTCAGCTTCGGCTGCTTGGGTGGTTGGAGCTGCCGGCGGCGGATCATCCCGAAGTCGCCGAGGCGCAGGCGCTGCACGCCAAGCTGTTCCCCAATGGGCTGCGGTTTACCCAGCTCGAATACGGGGCGCAGTGGGCCGAAGCCGAAGCGCGGCTGTCGTGGCTCAAAGGGGCAGGGCAGCTTGGTGTGCTGGAGCGCCTGTGCGGCAAGCCGTTTGTCGCCGAGCTTTTGCGGGCGCACGCCGCCTACGCGGAAATGGTCGGCACCGATGCCAAAAAGCGCGCAACCCTGGCCAGCCGTCCCGACCTGACCCAGCTTCGCAAGGTGGCCCAAAAAGCGATGTTGGCCCATCAGATTCAGCTCGTGGCGCTGCTGATGTCTGGGGAAGCGGTACAGCAGGCCGAAAAAGCGCTGCGCCCCCTCGATGACTACCGCGAAAAGCTGATGCCACAAAAGCCCGCCAAAAAAGAAGACCCAAGCCCCGCCCCCGAAACCCCAGATCCCGCCCCGGCTGGGGCGTAATGTTGCCACTGGAGCGTCGAGCGACTCGGATGCTCGTCAGCAGGTTCCGATTCAGGAAAGGTAGATTCCATGGGTGACTGCTCCGCCGCCAAGACGGGGACTTCGGCGGGCCGGGCGGTGGTTATGTGGGGGGGCGTTTGGGCGGATGCTCGCGGCGCTGGTTTTCGACCCACTGCCAGGCTTCGGCTTCGCTCGAAACGAACGTGTTGTGCAGCGGCGAGCTGGTGATAAGCGCGGTGGCCCGCTCGATAAGGCGGATGATCGTCCGCAGCAGCGTGTTGTTCGTCACGACGACGACATAGAGCCGCGTTACATCGACTCGCTTGCCGCGTGCGGCCAAAAACCTGCGCACGTCCGCGGTCGGAAGCTGGACATCGCGGGCGATGCACAGGGTCAGCACCCGCTCGTAATGCGCAAACAGCGCCTCTTGGGGAAGTAGCAGCGCGGTGATCTCATCGAGCGTCACCAGCCCGCTGAGCTCCATGACGAACAGATCGCCGTCGACGTAATAGCGCTGCGCTCCGACAGACTGCCAAGCTGGCATGGCTGCATTTCAGTTTGCCTGAAATGCCGCAGGATCGAGCGCGACATCGCTTGGGAAAACGAGAGGGCCCAGACAAACGTGTCTGGGGGTGAGGGCTGGTGATGGAGGAGAGGGGAGAGGGCGGGCCGAGCGCTACTTTTTGCCGAGCGCTTCAAGCTGCGCGAGCGCAAAGTCGCGATCAGCTTCCGCCGCGCCGCGCTCCGCTTTTTCGCCCTTGAGCTTCTCGTTGGCATCGGCGAGCAGCTTTTCTGCTGCTTCCGCCGACAGCTTCGCTTGTGGCAGCGCCCGCTGAACCAGCGCGACCACCTTGTTCTGACCGCTGACTTCGGCAAAGCCGGGGCCGACGGCCAGCACGCCGCGGTCCTGGCCCTTGCGGTAGCGCACAGTGCCGGCCTTTACCGCCGACAGCATCGGAACGTGACCAGGCAGCACGCCGAACTCACCAAGCAGTCCGGGCAGCGAAACCTCGTCCACCTCTTCGGTGAGGGTCTTTCCCTCGGGGGTCACCACATGCAGCGAGAGCATGGCTTACTTCGCCTCGGCGAGGAGCTTCTTGTTCTTTTCGACCGCTTCTTCGATCGAGCCGACCATGTAGAACGCCTGCTCGGACAGGTGATCGTACTCGCCGTCGACGATGCCGCGGAAGCTGCGAATGGTGTCCGCGAGCGGAACCAGCTTGCCGGGGATGTTCGTGAACTGCTCGGCGACGTGGAACGGCTGCGACAGGAACTTTTGGATCTTGCGAGCACGGGCGACGGTCTGCTTGTCCTCTTCGGAAAGCTCGTCCATACCGAGAATCGCGATGATGTCCTGAAGTTCCTTATAGCGCTGGAGCACGCGCTGCACGTCACGCGCGCAGCGGTAGTGGTCTTCACCGACGACGTGCGGCTGAAGCAGCGTCGAAGTCGAGTCGAGCGGGTCGACTGCCGGGTAGATGCCAAGCTCCGAAATCGCACGCGACAGAACCGTGGTCGCATCGAGGTGGGCAAAGGCGGTCGCCGGCGCGGGGTCGGTCAGGTCGTCTGCCGGAACGTAGATGGCTTGGACCGACGTAATCGATCCCTTGTCCGTCGACGTGATGCGTTCCTGAAGGGCGCCCATTTCGGTCGACAGCGTCGGCTGGTAACCGACTGCGCTGGGGATACGACCAAGCAGTGCCGACACTTCCGAACCGGCCTGGGTGAAGCGGAAGATGTTGTCGACGAAGAACAGCACGTCGCGGCCTTCGACATCGCGGAAGTATTCCGCGACGGTCAGTCCGGTCAGTGCGACGCGGGCGCGGGCTCCCGGCGGCTCGTTCATCTGGCCGTAGATGAGCGCAACCTTGCTCTTTTGCAGGTCGTTTTCGACGATGATGCCGCCTTCGATAAACTCACGGTACAGGTCGTTGCCTTCGCGGGTACGCTCGCCGACGCCAGCGAACACCGAGAAGCCGCCTTTGGCCTTGGCGACGTTGTGGATGAGTTCCATCAGCAGAACGGTCTTGCCGACGC
>DAORGN010000017.1:0-39917 GCA_035340095.1 Pseudomonadota bacterium
ACAGGCGGCGGCGCCACGGGCACGACCGATGGGGCTTGCGTCGCTGGGTTGGTCGCAGCGGGCGGAATCACTGGCGCCTTGGCGGGGGTTGCCGGGGCGGTGACTGATTGCGGCGCTGGTGCGATCGGGGTGATCGGGGCCGGCTGCGGTTTGCGAATGACCGTTGGACGCGCCGGCGGCAAAAGCTTGAATTCGACGCGGCGGTTTTGCGCCCGGCCTGCCGGCAGTTTGTTGTCGGCCACCGGCTGGGTTGACCCATAACCCACGGCGGTCAGGCGAGCCGGATCAACACCCTTGCCGATCAGGTACGCCTTTACCGAGTCGGCCCGCTGCTGCGAAAGCGTCAGGTTGTCGTTCGGGTTGCCGACGTTGTCGGTGTGGCCCTGAACTTCCAGACGCACGGACGGGACTTCTTTTAGCGCAGCGACCGCTTGATCGAGCACAGCAAACGACGACGGAACCAGATCGGCTTTCGTCGGCAGGAACTGCACGCCTTCGAGCTTCTTGTCGACAAAGCGCGCCAGGTTCGCCGGCAGTTCGTCGGGGCAGCCGTCTTGATCTTGGTAGTTGTTGACCGTTTCGGGCTGCTGCGGACACTTGTCGAGCCGATCGACGATGCCATCGCTGTCGCTGTCGGTATCTGGGCAGCCGGCGTTGACCTGCGGACCGATTTCGTTCGGACACTTGTCGAGCCGATCGACGACGCCATCGCTGTCGCTGTCGGTATCCGGGCAACCACCGTTTTCGCTTGGGCCCGCTTGCGCAGGGCACTTGTCGAGCCGATCGATCACGCCATCGCTGTCGGTGTCACGATCGGGGCAGCCGCCGTTTTCGATCGCGCCTTTTTCCGTCGGACAACGATCTTCCTTATCAGGCACACCGTCTTGATCGATATCGAGCGGCTTGGCCGGTTCCGCCGGTTTGTCCGATCCATATCCGAACCGTCCGTACAGGCTGCCGAGCACTTCATAATCTTGGGTAAAGCTCGGTGTCTTGGTTTCGGGCAAAAGCACGATCCGTCCGTCGACGCGCAACCCAACCCAGCGGTTTAGGTCAAAGCGCATACCGGCGCCGGCGTGGAACGATCCGAGCACTTCGCTGTGCAGCGGCAGACCCGGATCGGGCCTCACCCCGATGGCACCACCACCAGCGAGGATGAACGGCTGGAAGCGATCGTTTTTGCCAAACGGCCAGCGGAACAAAAGGTGCGCGCGCCCGGTATAGACCAGGACCTGGGCCGGCTTGTCGACAAGCTGCGTCGGCATCGCGACGAACTCGCCTTCCAGCAAGAAGTGGCGGCTTAGGCCGTAGCCGATGCGGGCACCGAGCGCGACGCTGTGCCGTAGCTCACTGCCCGGCGCGGCGTAGTCACTTCGGCCAATCGCTGCCGTCGACGAAAAGAAGTGCCCACCGACAATGATCGACACTTCGATCGGGCGTTTGTCGATGCCTGGTTCGGGCGTGGCTTCGGCTGCCGGTGGGGCCGCTGCAGTCGGGGCTTGGGTCGCGGCTGCCTGCTCGGGCGTTTGCGTCGGTGCGGGCGTTTGCGCCGGTGTCGAAACCGCCGCGGCATTTGGCGTTTGCGCCGGATTTGGAGCCGAAGTCGGACTTGGAGCCGAAGTCGGATTTGGCGCTGAAGCCGTCGCCGGTGCTGCCGTCGCGCCGGGGACTAGCGTTTCCGCGGGCGGCGTCGCGCTGGCGGCAGGTGTGACCGGGGCTTCAGCGCTCTTTGCCGCGGGCAAACTTTGCGTCGTGGCGCTGTCTTTTGCCGTCGGATTTTGCGGCGCCTGCGCAAAAAGCGGCGATGCCGTCCCCCAAAGACAAATCGCTGCCGTCGACACGAGTGGGCGGCTCATCGAAAACCGCCGCTCACCAGACCGAAACCGAAGACTTAGCTGACCTGCGCGTCGCCGCATGCACGTAAACTCCGACCAGGCAAAAGGAAAGTGGGCGCATCCTAGCAGCCGACTCGGAGTGTGTAAACGCGCACGTAGCGGCGGGCTGTGATAGGCGGGGTCTTTTTGCGGAGCGGTTAGCGCAGCGGAATGGTCAGACCGACTTGCAGGGCCGTCGGTTGCAGGGAAATCGGGAAGCAGACTTCACCACCGAGCTTTTCACAGTCGGACCGGCGCGACAGCACAATAGGGGTGACAATCGCTGCCGCAACGCCGCTGGCACCAACGGCAGCCAGGGTCCACACCCACCAGCGCGAATACCAGCGCTTTTCGGTCTTAAAGACCGCTTCTTCGCGGCGCTTTTGCTCTGGCTGTTGTTCGAGCTGCAGCTCTTTTTCGTACTGTTCGCCCGCAACGGTCGACACCGACCACGTCTCCTCGATGTAGCCGACGCGGCGGACGCGAATCACATGCGGACCGGGGCGCAGCTCCAGTTCCAGCGGGGTTTCGCCGCGGAGGTCTTCGTCGACAAACACCTGCGCAGCTTGAATGTTCGACCGCACCAAAAGCACCGCCAAAAGGGGCGTTAGCTCGACCTCAACAGCGACGAGCCGATTGGCGATGGCGGTCATGTCAGACGAAAACGTCGAATAGCCGCGTCGCGAAAGCGAGAGCCGATGCGGTCCGGGCGTGATCGCGGTGCGCGGAGGCAGCGGGGTGATGCCAATCAGCTTGCCGTCCAGTCGGACTTCCGCTTGTGGAGGAGCACCGAGCAGCGCAAACGCCGTTTCATTGGCTTTGGCTTCGGTCGGAACCGGGACAGGGGGCGCGGCGCTTGGGGACTTGCGCTCTGCTGGCTTTGTGTCGGCGACGGCTGGGGCCGGTTCGTCGCCGTCCCCATCGCCGGATGCCGCGGCGGCCTGGGCAAACAGAAGCAGGCAGAGCACCAGACCTCGGCAAACCAGCGCGGCGACATGCCTCGGATACTGCGTCGACAACTCCTGGGTGACGCAGTTTCTAGAGGATGACATTGCCCATTATTTTGTCACGCCAGGCGACTTTACGACAAGGCGATCGCGCCCGAATTGCGACTTTGTGGATGGCGCTCCGACTTCACCGCCGGCACCGCCACGATGGGGCCGAACCGCAAGCGCCCAAAGCGAGTGGGACAGACCGCGGCACGATCAGCACTTATTAAGAGGTGTCCTACCGCGTAGCTTGGCGGCTACGTCGCCGCAGATACCACTTGGTAATTTGGTATTTGGGCTGCGCATTGTGGAGCCGCGGTTCCCATTTTTTTTCGCAAAATACGAAAGAACCGACAGCAATCTTGCTTCCTTGCCACAAGTTGGCGCTTCCATCTGTCCGCGTGCGGAAGTTATAATGTGAAGCGGGGAGCGAGTTTCTTTGGGTCGTCTGAGGCTCTTGGTACGTCGTGTGAGCGTGACGGCGATGGCTCGGCAGAGTGTGCTGCTGGGCTGTCTTGCGCTGTCGGCCTGTGGCGGGCACCCGATCAAGGTCCAGATGACGATCGCCACCGACGCGAACAATAACTCTCCAGTGTTGATTTCGGTGGTGTTTCCAAAAAACCAAGTGCTGTTCAAAAAGCTGCTCGACATGAACGCCAAGCAGTGGTTTTCCCAAAGGGAGCAACTTCTGCGCGATTACCGTCGCGAACTCGATGAAACGTACTTCGAGTTTATTCCCGGTCAACAGGTGCCGGAGCTGACGCGCAAAGTCCCGAGCAATGTGCCGCAGGGGATCATGTTTGTGAACTACCAGACCCCTGGATCACATCGCTACACATTTGACACCAATCAGCCGCTTAAAATCGGATTTTCGCAGCAGAGCGTGAACCTGCAGTGATGGGGAGTGGGAACCGGAATGCCGAGCGCGCATGATCTTCCACCAACGATTCAGTGGCACGAGGGAATGCTCCTCGCTCCGCAGCACTTCCAGCAGCTGGTGCAGCGGACGGAAAAGCTACTTACGTACCATGTAAGCTTGGGACTTCCCTATCAGTTTGGCGTGATCCGTCTGCGTTATGAATCGACGCAGCTTTTCACGGGAACGCTGCGCGTGACGGAACTGGAAGCCGTGCTTCCGGACGGTCTGGTGGTGTCGTTTAAGACCGGACCGTCCGCCGAGCTGCAAGTGGATCTGAAGTCACACACAGAGAATGCCAAGCACACGCCCATTCCGGTGTACTTGGTGGTTCCGATCGAGCGCAGCGGAGGCGGAAAAGGGGACGCAGACCTTGGACGGTATCTGTCTGTTCCCGGTGATGAAGTCGATGATGAAGTGAGCGGAGGTCGACCGCTGCGGATTCCTCGGCTCAAGCCGCGGCTGCGTCTGCTCGCCGGATCGGAACCACCCCCACCGCGCTTTGTTGCGCTGCCCCTTTTGGCAGTGGTATTCAAAAATGGCGCGTTCGTTCCTGCCGACTACATTCCGCCGCTTCTGCGGGTGGAAGTCGATTCCTCTTTGGGGGAAATGTGCGCGCAGGTCAGCAGTCTGATTCGCGCCAAAGCGACATATCTGTTGGAAGTGATTCGCTCTCCGGCGATTACCACCAAGCCGACTGCGATCGAAGAAAATCGGCGACTCCTTTCCCAACTGCTCGTGAATCTGCCACCGTTTGAAGCGCTGCTCGCGACGGGAACGAGTCACCCCTATGCGCTGTATGTGGCGCTGACCGCAGTGGCCGGAAGTGTCGCCGGAGTCGGCAGTCAGCTGATGCCTCCGGTCTTTCCGGCCTACGATCACTTGAACCCGCGGCGATCGTTTGGCGAAGTCGTTCAGTTTGTGAATCAATCGCTCAGCGACGGAATTTCCGAAGCCTTTACCGCGCTTCCGTTTCGCAATGAAAACGGTCTGTTTTCGCTTCAGTTCGAGCGCGAATGGACTCGTCGGACTGTGGTTGTTGGTTTCAAAGGCGCGCCCGGTGCGACCGATCAACAGATCAACGAATGGGTCGCGAGCAGCTTGATTGGTACGGCGAGCCGCTTCCGTGTTCTGCGCGAAAGACGACTCCTTGGCGCAAGCCGCACGGCGATCGATCGCGTCGAAGGACTGGTCGCGACGCGCGGAATGCTGCTGTATCAGCTGCAAGTGAATCCGGATTTCATCGTTCCAAGTGAACCGCTGGTGATCGGCAATTCCGTCGAAAAACCGCCAGGCATGCGACCTGCGGAGGCCTATCTCTATGTTGCGAACAAAGAGTAGCTTTCGCTTCCCATACGGGGTGGGTATTCCCACCGAGGTAGGTAGGTAAGACAATGGCTACCGAGACCTCGGAACAGCTATTCCTTGTCGACTACTTTCGCGAATTTTACGCGGCGGTTTTGCAGCATCGCATGCAGATCGAAAAAGCATCTGCACCCGCTGTGGAAGAAGACAGTCTAGAGATTCGCGAAGCCGACATTTTGGACGAGGAACGAGTTCCGGGGGAGGAGCCTTCGCAGATCGCTCCCGACATGGTGCAAGCACGCTTGGTAGAGCTGCTTGATACGCAGCAGCAAGCCGTGCAAAGACGCGGCGATCCGCGCGAGCAGAAGCGTTTTTCCGAAATTCAGTATGTGATGGCCGCGATGGCGGACGAAGTATTCCTAAGCATTGAGTGGATCGGAAAGGAATACTGGAGCACGCATCTTCTGGAAGAACGCTTCTTCAATACGCACGACGCCGGCACGCGCTTTTTCGACAACCTGGACTCTCTGCTTCAGAATCGCGATGCGACGCGCGCCGATGTCCTGGCGGTGTACTTGCTCGCGGTGTCGCTTGGTTTCCGCGGCAAGCATCGCAGCGTTTCATCGGCTCCGCAGATCGCACACTATCGCAACCAAGCGTATGTGACGCTGTTTCAGCGCAGTCCAGCGCTGCCCGAAAGCACGCCGCTGTTTCCGCAAGCCTACGCGCACACACTGGATGGACAGCCGCCGAGCTGGCTGCCGCAGCTACGGCCCTGGCTGCTGTCTTTGGTTGGCGTGGCGGTGATGTATCTGCTGGTTGCGCATGTGATTTGGGATCGTCGATCGACATCGGTGAGCAATCGTCTGGAAGAGATTCTGCAGCGCAAAGATGACAGTGCCGCGTCCGGCAGTAGGAAAGTCGACAGCCGTTCCGAGCTGCCGGCACAACCGGACGCACCGAAAACGGAACTGCGAATACCTGGTTCCGATGTGAAGACGGCAGCGGTGACAAACGAAGGTACACGGGGAAGATCGGGAACCAGTGCCCCGTGAATAGGTTGTGAACAGTCGATACGTGGTGTCATTTCGTGAAGTGATATGATGGGAATCTGTTGACTGCGGTCTTGTGTTTGGCTGCGGTCTTGTGGGGGAATCGTGGCAATACTTGTACGCTCCTGGCTGATACTGTTTGTATCGCTGCTGCTGCTCGGCTCACAGCCTGCTCGCGGTCAGGAGGAGAGCGCATCCGTCTATGAAGAAGAGGGAGCGCGCTTGTTTTTGAGCAAGAGCTACGAAGGTGCGATCAAGCAGTTTACCCAGGCGTACAGGCTCGATCCGAAACCGCAGTATCTGTTTAACATCGGACAGTCCTATCGCAAGCTGGGTCTTGCCGCGGAAGCAGCGGAGTACTACCAGCGCTATCTGCACGACGAGCAAAAAATCGATCCGACGATCTACGCCGATCTGACCCAGTACATCGATCAGTACTACGCTTCGCAGGAAAAAGCCGGTGGGCGTCCGAAGTCGACCGCGGAACCTCCGGAACCGGCGCCGCTCTTGGCCGCTGAAGAAATCGCCGACGCTGAAGAACTGATCGCGCAGTACGTGCGCGACTACCGCGCAGGCAACCAAGCGGTCGCCAATGAGATCATGGATCAGCTAAAGGGAGTGCTTCAGCTCCGCCGTGATCCGATCCTGATGTACCACATCGCCAATGGTTACGATCAGGTGAGGCGGCGGCGTGATGCGCTGGAATACTATCGTCGCTTCGTTGCGATTGAGACCGCTGATCCGCGTCTGCGTCGACGGTCTTTTGAACGGATTGCGATTTTGACCCCAGCCCCGCCTGGTCAAAAATATCTGTGGCCAAGCCTTGCGCTGGCGATTCCTGGTCTGGCCGGCGTGCTGACCGGGGTCGGTCTGTATGTTCAATCGGATAGCAACTTTCAGCTTTTTCAGAACGAGTCGGACGAACAGAAAAAGCGGGCGCTGCGTGACAAAGGAACGGGTCTTTCGATCGGATCGACGGCTGCCTACGCCGCTGGTGGCGCGCTGCTTGCGGGTGCAGGTGTGTTTGCGATTGTTGCACTGAAAAAAGGAATCCGGCAGAGCAGCGAAGACAAGGGAACGGAAAAAAAAGAAACGCAGAAGCGCAGCACCCTGACCGGAGCTTTGAACCCGCTTCCGGGCGGAATCGGACTTTCTTTGGGAGGGAACTTTTAATGCTTAAAACTACGCTATCTGCACTGCTGTTTGCTTCGCTGAGTCTTCTTTCTGGTTGCACGCTGACGATGAGCTACAACCAGTGCGTAGAGAACGCGGACTGCAAAAATGCCGACGGGACGACGGGATTCTGTTCATCGGATCAGCTCTGTCTTCCAAGCACGCCGCTAGAACGGCTGTGCACAAGTACGATTCCTGAAATTCCTTCGCCCAATGCGGTGCACATCGGCGCGCTGCTGGATCTGCGTGATAATGGCGGGCGACCGATGGAAGCGCACCGCTACATCGCGCTGAAGCTGGGTGTAAAACAGATCAACGAGCTGGTGCAGCTTGACGGCTCGCGACCGCTCGCGCTCGATGTCTGCAACGTCGGGGTGTCGCCGATTGATGCGGACAACGCAACGAAGATTCTGATCGAGCAGCGCAACATCGTTGCCATCATCGGTCCAAACAGCGCGGCGGCAGCCACCAACATGATCGGGCGGATCAAAGCCGCTGGTGTTCCCACCATTTCGCCGTCCATCATGGACAGCGGAATCGCCGATGCTGCAAGCCAAGGTCTGTTCTACCGCCTCACTCCGGTTGAGCGGGAACAGGGGCTTCAGCTTGTTCGGGAACTTACCACGCTGTCTGGTGGCAAGAGCACGTCACAGCTCGGTCTTTTGTCGGTATCCGATTCCTACGGTGAAAACATTCGTCGCAAGTTCACGACGGAATGGCAGCGCAAAGATCCGGTGAACAACAAGACCGACCGTTTCTTTTCGTACAAAGAAAACGATGCCAACCTGCTGGCGGTCACGACCAAGACACTGCTTGATGCCAAGCCGAGCTTTGTCGTTCTGATTCCGGGTGCAAACAGTCAGCAGGTGATTGGTGGGTTTGCGGATCTGCCGTTTGATCCGAAAAATCCCGCTTCCTTTGAAAGCACCACCCAAGTGCTCTTGTCGTCGAGCGGACGGACCGGCGAGCTGATTGCGATGGCGCGCAGCGGTGATGACCGGATGAAGAATCACTTGTCGCGGATCACCGGGGTTGCACCGCTCAGCTTCATCGACAGCCAGGAAGGCGCGGACTTTAAGTCCAGCTTCGTTGCGACCAATCCGGGCCTGCCGCTCGAACAGGATTACATGGTTGGGTACACCTATGATGCGCTGTTCGTGCTGGGGGCGGCCTCTGCTTCGTTTAAGGGGGCGAGCCGTCCGGATCAGATTCTGTCGGTACTGCGAAGACTCAATGGCACTGCGAACTCGGTTTCGCTGACTCCGCGTCTGTTTAACGAAACAGTGCAGAAGCTCGCGCAGCAACCAAATGATTCGTTCACGCTGCTGGGAGTGACGGGTGCGATTCGCTTTGCGACCGACGGTGGACGTGATCCGGTTCTGCTCGAACGGTGGAAGATCGATGCGACGAACGGGGTGTATGTGAACACCCCTGCGATGTAGCGCTTTGCCGAAGGGAAACGCTTCGTGCTGATCCGCATTTTCATAGCAGTTCTGATCCTGGCTGTGCTGGCAGCCGGTGTATTTCTGTTTTTGCGCTATCGGCGGAAACAGCAAGAGGCGTCCCCTGAAGCGGCTCCGCCTCCACCCAAAGATCCAGAACGCGCCAAGCGGATTGCTCAGCTAAAAGCGAGCCTGACCACGCTTGTCAATGAAGAGCTACGCCAGCTAGACCAAAATGTCGGCGGTGCGAACGGACGCTACGGAATGCCGTGGTGTCTGGTCGTTGGTGAAAAAGGATCGGGACAGAGCACCGTGCTGCAGAACACGGGCCTACACATACCGTTCCGTGGCGCAAGCGATGCACTGGCGCAAGCGGGAAACTGTCGGTTTTGGTTTTATGACAAAGGGGTCGCCATCGATCTGGGAACAGAGATATGGCAGGACGAGGAGCTGTTTGCCCACTTCTGTGGTCTTCTGAAGACCGCGCGCCCCAAGCGTCCGCTCGATTCCGTTTTGGTGGTGCTGCCTGCGACGTCGCTTGTGGGGGAAGACAAACGGAATCCGGAACAGCTAAAGGAAAGCAGTGAGGAGCTGTATCAGCGTCTGCTCAAGCTTCAGCAGAACCTGACTTTGCGACTTCCGACTTACGTGATTGTCAGCAAAGGGGACACCATTCCGGGCTTTACTGCGTTCTGCGGGGGTCTTTCCGGAAACCAGCGCGAGCAGCTTGCGGGGTGGTCATCGCCGTATCCGATCAATGTTCCTTACGATCCGTCGTGGGTCGATCAAGCCTTTGCCGAACTTTACAGAACCCAGTGCGGACTCCAGATCGATCTGCTGGCGAGTGCTCGGCTATCGGACAAGGAACAGGACGCAGCCTTTCTTTTGCCACGCAACACCCAGGCGCTGCGCGAGCCGGTCAAGCTGGTCTTGGATCAGCTCTTCCGGGTCAATGTCTACAGTGAATCGAATCTTCTGCGCGGTCTGTATCTGTGTGGTGACGCAACCATTGCCAGTGCGATGGTGCGGCAGAATCCGGAAGAGGAAGGCCAGAAAAAACCCGTCTTTGTCCATGATCTGTTTGGCAAAAAACTGTTCCCAGAGAGTGGTCTGGCGCGTCCCCTAAAGCGTGGTCTTTTGGATCAGGGGCGCGCACTGCGTCTGGCCAAAGCGGGTCTGGCTGCGTCGATTGTGGTGAGCATTCTGCTTCTGTGGAGCGCTTACGCGAACCTGTCCAAAGATGTCCGCGCGGTGATGGGATTTTTGGACAAAGTTCCGGTGGAAACCACGCTGTCGGTTGCACAGGACAGAGACCGCTTTGCGCTGCAGACCCAGGAACTTTTGTCGGCGATAGGCAGTGTGGCGACAAGTCGCTTGCTCAGTGTTCGGCTGCCTTCATCTTGGCTTAGCTCGCTTGATGATGAAGTGCAGGAAGCCATGCGCCGATCGTTCGAGCGCGTGGTGCTTGGCGGTCTGCATGAAGGTCTGTTGCTCAAAGCCAAGCAGGTGCTGGGACTGGAAGGAGACTTGACCGCGCAAGCGCCCAGCGACGAGCCACCGCCAGCAGGGGAGCCCGGATCGGGGCGCACCGGATCGGCGAGCTCTGAGCGCCTGACATCGAAAACGGTGCAGGTGCTGCCGCTTCAGAGCATGCCGGAGTATCAGGAGCTGCGCGAGCTTTCCAAGTCGTATCTGGAGTTTGTCCAAAACGTCGATACCTACAACCGCTTGGGAAGTGAACACCACAAACGCTTTGATACCGTGGTGCCTCTCGTCAAGTATGTGTTTGGCGTTGAGCTGCAGCCGGTCTTTCTGCGAAATGCAGAGCTTTATCAGGAAGCACTTGCCAACGCGACCAGTCGTTCGTTTGACATGGCTTTGGTCAATCCGAAAGTCCAGGCGCGGGCGAAGACGATCTGTCGGGCGTTGCATCGGCGTCTGTTCATTGACAATGCGGTGGCGATTGAAATCGACGAAGTGCTCGCGCATGTCAGCCGGCTCAAAGCAGAGAGCGAAGGCGGTGGTGCAGACCTTCCGATCTTGACCGAGCTGCGCGATGTGCTGGTGCGGTTGGATCGTGATCTGTCGCGCACCGAACTGCAGTGGATGTCGAAAGACTCGCTCGATCTGGGCGAGCCGATGAGCGAGCTTCTGGCCGCGCTGCGCCACTTTTCCCCCGACGGAAAAATGAGCGATGAGCTGCGGCAGGAATGGCAGGCGTCGCATCAGCAGCTTCGCCGCCGACTGCTGGAAGTTCAGCTTCCACAGCTTGGACTCATCATCCAGCGCGACAACGAAAAACACCGCTTGGTGATGACCCAAGGTGTGGTGGATCTGAAAGCGAACCTGGAAACATTTTTGGCGCTTTCGTTTGTGCAGCAGAATCTGGAAAAGCCGCACGCGCAGAACTCAGAAGGATCGTACCGCGTGGTCTGGAATGATGATCTGCTGCGCCAGGCCACGGGCTTTTCGGAAGCCTATGACACCTATGTTCGCGACAGGCTTGGACAGGTCTATCGGCACATTCGGGAAGTCGTAAAGAGCACGGCGCTGGAACGGCTCGGACAGAATATGCCAGCACTGGTGGCGCAGGCGCGGCGTGAAGAGCGGGTACTGCGTTTTTCCGGTGATGTCAACGCGCTGCAAGACGAGCTAGGAAACGAAGTCGGGGATCTGAAGCGGGTGTCTACGGTGCTGCGGCAGATTCTGGAAACCTACGATCGCTTGTCGCTCAAGGCCGCGCACAGCGAGCTTTATCAGCAGCTTCAGGAAGACTCACGCGAGATTCTGCGCCGGATCGATCTGCTGCCCGAACGCGAAGAGATGTACCGGGTGTCCAGCAAGCTTGCGTCTTGGCGAGGCGAGCGACCCCCGGTGCTTGCGGCATTTGATGTCGAAGACGCCGATGCACTTTCGCAGTACATAAAGACCCAGCGCAACCGCATCAAGGGTTGGGGGCGCGATTATGCCAAGGTTCCGGTGTCTCTGCTCGATGGCCTATCTAGTGCGCGCAGCGACGATCCACTGGTTGGGAAATGGCGCAACATCGTAAACCAGCTCGAGTACTTCGAGCGGATGACTCCGGGCAACTCGGTCAAGGAAATGGAGTCGTTCTTTGACACCACGCTGCTTACGGTGACACCGGAAAACTGTCTGGACAAGCTGCCCAGGCAGAGTGGTGACAACACCGACTTTTTCCTGCAATCCAAAGCGCGCGTCCATGAATCGGTACGCAAGCGCTGCTTGGTGTTTGCGGCGGAAAAGATTCTCGAACTGTATGAACACCTGGCGCGTCGCTTCAATCAAGACCTCGCTGGGAAGTTTCCGTTTACCCGCAATCCGCAGTCGCTGGACGATCCCGATGCACTGCCGCGCGATGTCCGTGGCTTCTTTCAGGAATACGATGAGTTCATCCGGCAATATGACGCCTACGTAGGTCGTCGCGAAACGCTTGGTGGTTCCGGAGAAGTCGGTCGAGAGGTGAACGCCTTTTTGCAGTCACTGCGCGAGGTGAGGCCTTTCTTTGCGCCGCTGCTTGGTGACAGGGGTGAGCAAGCGCGTTACCAAGTGTCGGTCGAGTACCGCATCAACAAGAGCAATGAGATAAACGGTCAACAGATCGCAGAGTGGAGCTTTGCGACCGGTGATCAGAAAGTCGAAGACGGCCAGGGATTTTGGCAGATCGGCGATCGGGTAAAACTGATGATGCGCTGGGCCAAAGATGGTCCATATGTGCCTGCACCGACGGGACAACCGCGCGGCGCGAGCGTTGATTCAAACGATGCGATCGCGTTTGATTTTGCCGGCATCTGGAGTCTGGTTCGGATCATCCGCATGTTCCGTGCGTCCCAGACTGATCTGCGCAAGTCGCTCGATCGGCAACCGCATGTGCTCAAGTTCATGGTCGATATCGCCGAAAGAAAACGGAGCGGTCGCGTGCGATTGCTTCCGGATTCCTACTACACCAACAAGGGAAGTACGCCGACTGGCGCGGCGAAGATGGCGTTTCTTTACAACAAAGCGGTCGTCTTTGTTCGCATGGTTCTCAATCCAGCAGAGAGCAAAGAGCTGCTGGTGATTCCGGTTGATTGGCCGACGCTGGCGCCGCTGACGCGGGCGCGCAGTGGACAGTAAGGAAAGGGTATGTCTGAAAAGCCTCCCATCGACATCGAGTCTCTGCTTGCCCCGATCTCGGAACGAGAGCCGGCAGGTGAGTGGCTGCGCTATGAAGGGACATACGATGCGATCTCTGAAGCGCGTCGCGAAGACGATGAATCGCTGCCGCAAGGAATCTGGCAGACCAAGCTTAAGCGCGCCGACTTTGCCAAGGTGTCGCAGCTTGGACAGAAAGCGCTGCGCGAACGGAGCAAGGATCTGCAAATTGCAGTCTGGCTCTGCGAGGCGTGGCTCAAGCTGCATGGAATTCCGGGGCTTTGTCTGGGAATCGATCTCTGCGCCGGGCTTTTGTCTCGATTCTGGCCGACGCTGTATCCGCTCATCGAAGACGGCGACGCGAGCTACCGACTGGCACCGATTGAGTTTTTGTCGCAAAAAGTGGCGCTGCGGCTCAAAGAGATTCCGCTAACAGAGAGCGTGTCCGAGCGCCCGCCGCTGACTTGGAATGACTGGGAACGGGCACTGCGTAACGAAAAAGCGGGTGCCGGATCCGATGAGATTTTGCCGGCGCAGTTTCTGGCGTCCGCGTCCGCGACACCGAGCGCATTGTTTGCCGAGCGATTTGCTGAGCTTGAAGCGCTGCAAGACTGCGCAAAGCGTCTGGAAGCGGTGGTGCTGGGGTTTGAGGAAGAGCAACCATCGGTTCTGCTTTCCCTGCGCAACCTTGTCACCGACATGCGCGCGCTGATTGGTCAGTACGCACCAGCAGCACCTATCGCAGCGGCGCATTCCCCAGACACTGTACCGGTTTCCGGTTCGCAAGACGGCACCAGTCCCAAGACAGCGGAAAACAGAGCACACGGCTTGGAGGCATCCGTGCAGCCTGGCAGTGAAATGAGGGAGGAATCGAGTACGGGCCCGATTCGCAGTCGAGCCCAAGCATATCAACGACTTGTCGAAGCGGCGGATTACCTTCAGCGGACCGAGCCTCACAGCCCGGTGCCGTACCTTGTAAAACGGGCGGTCGCATGGGGTAACATGGACCTGATTCAGCTACTCGCAGAACTTGTGGCAGGGGATGCTGATCGTCATGTGATCTATGCGCTGCTGGGGGTGAAGGCTCCGCACTAGTTTGGAAACACCAATGTCATTCGTGAGATGCCAAGGATTGGCCCTGGCGTCTGTGGTTACAACCGGGGAACACCCCCAATTTGGCTGACGTGAGGGAACGATGTCTGAGAGTACCCAGCACAAACTCGACCGTGTAAGGCCGCCAAGGGTCCAGATCACTTACGATGTGGAGATCGGCGGCGCCATCCAGATGAAGGAGCTTCCCTTTGTCGTGGGAATCCTTGCTGATCTTGCTGGTCAGCAGGATGCGCTTCCGAAACTGAAAGATCGCAAGTTCACGCAGATCGATCGCGACAACTTTAACCAGGTGCTTGCCAACGTGGCACCAAAGCTAAAGTACAGCGTTCCCAACCAGATTCAGAAGGAAGGGAAGCCAGTAGGTGTCGATCTGACGTTCCATCACCTGGACGATTTTCACCCGACCTCGATCGTGAAGAACGTTCCGCAGCTACGCGAGCTTCTGGAAATGCGCCAGCGGCTTGTCGACCTGCTGACCAAGCTGGATGGAAATGACGACTTGCAGACCCAGCTTGCGGGCCTGCTCGCCGACAAAGACAAGTTTGGTGCGGTCAAGGCGCTCGCCGCCAAGAGCGCGGTTTCGAGCTAAGGAGGGGTTGCCGTGGCTGAGAATGAAACGACTACCAAGACGACGACGAACATCCTCGATGACCTGATCCGCGATGGCAAGATGGCTCGTGACGAGAACCAGCTTGCGCACTCGCGGACACTGATCGGCGAGTTCGTGAACACGGTTGATCCCACTGCGGTTGCACCCACCGTTGATCTGGCGAAAGTGATTCTGGAAAAGATCGCGCAGATCGACAAGATGCTGACCGCGCAGGTCAACTCCATCATGCACGATGAGCGCTTCCAGAAACTGGAAGGTTCATGGCGTGGTCTGAACTACTTGGTGATGAACACTGAGACTTCGACCTCGCTGAAACTGCGCGTGATGCATGCGACGAAAAAAGAGCTGCTGAGCGATCTGGAAAAAGCGTCGGAGTTTGATCAGAGCAATCTGTTCAAGAAAGTGTATGAGGAAGAGTTTGGTACTTTCGGTGGCGCGCCGTATGGTTGCCTGGTCGGTGACTATGAATTCGGTCGTCATCCGCAGGACATCTCTCTGCTCGGCAAGATATCGAACGTCGCAGCGGCTGCCCATGCGCCGTTTATCAGCGCAGCCAGTCCCAAGCTGTTCGATATGGAGAGCTTCACCGAGCTTGGCAATCCGCGCGATCTGGCGAAGCTGTTCGAGAGCTCGGAGCTTATCACCTGGCGTTCGTTCCGTGAGTCGGAAGACTCGCGCTATGTTGCGCTGACGCTGCCGCGCGTGCTGGGTCGTCTGCCTTACGGCAACAAGACGGTTCCGGTGGAAGAGTTCCAGTTCGAGGAAGACACCGATGGCAAGGACCACAGCAAGTACCTGTGGAGCAATGCCGCGTATGTGATGGGCCAGCGCATCACCAATGCGTTCGCTCTGCACAAATGGACGGCAGCGATCCGCGGTGTGGAAGGTGGCGGCATTGTTCAGGGACTTCCGGCACATACCTTCAAGACCGACGAAGGCGACATTGCACTGAAGTGCCCGACGGAAATCGCCATCACCGATCGCCGTGAAAAGGAACTGTCGGATCTGGGCTTTGTCTCGCTGTGCCACTGCAAGGACACCGACTATGCGGCGTTCTTTGGTGGACAGACGACCAACAAGCCGAAGGTCTACAACACGCCGCAGGCCAATGCCAATGCGTCGCTGTCTTCGCAGCTTCCGTACATCCTGGCGTCGAGCCGGTTTGCGCACTATCTCAAAGCGATCATGCGCGACAAGATCGGCAGCTTCCTGACGCGCGAAAACGTCCAGAACTATCTGAACAACTGGATGTCGAGCTACATCCTTCTGCGCGATGATGCCGGTCAGGAAACCAAGGCGAAATATCCGCTTCGCGAAGCCCGCGTTGACGTGTTTGACGTTCCGGGCAAGCCGGGTGTGTATCGCGCCGTGGCATTCCTAAAGCCGCACTTCCAGCTCAATGAGCTGACCGCTTCGATTCGCTTGGTGGCAGAGCTTCCTCCGCCTGCCGCTGGTTAGTCACACAAGTGCTATGAAACGCCTCTGCCTTGTGGGGACAGAGGCTTAAGGGGAATTGAGAAATGCAGAACATTTTCTGGGAAATTGAAGGCATCAAGGGTGAATCGACCTCTGCTCAGGGTAAGGACATGATCGAGCTCCTTTCCTTCAACCACGGGGTTGCGATGCCGCTCACGCACGGTCCATCAAACACCAGCCGTGCGTCCGGTCGCTGCGTTCACCAGGACTTCACTGTGACCAAGCACGTTGACTTGGCCTCGCCCACGCTGAATCTCAAGTGCTGCGGTGGCGAAGACATCAAGTCGATGAAAGTGCACATCTGGAAGGCCGACTCTGCCGGCAAGCCGATCGAGTACATCACCTACACGTTCGACAGCTGCATTCTGACCAGCGTGTCGGTGGGTGGCGGCGGCGATCAGCCGATCGAGACGCTGACCTTCAGCTACAAGAAGATCACCTGGGATTACGCGCAGCAGCTTCAGAAGCAGCCGGGTGGCAACAAGGGCAAGAGCTCGTCCAACTGGTCGCTGGAAGAGAACAAGGGCAGCTAATCGCCTGCTTCTCTGTGTCAAGAGGTGTGGTCCGTAGATGCCGCTTCCATCTAAAAAGCACGTCGCAGCGGTTCCGCTGTTTGAGCGGCTCTCTGATCGAAAACCAGAGCAGCCGCGCGAGCCGGTTCCGCTGCGCACGCTTTCCTATCCAGAGCTACTTGACTCGGTGCGCGGAGAAGTCACACGACTCCTCAACACCCGCTCTGGACTGGCTTCGCATGAGCTGCTCGAGCGGGAGCGCTCTGTCATTGATTTTGGGGCGACCGATCTTCTCTGGGTCAATCCGTTTGATCCGGAATCGATGCGGCACCTGACACGACTCCTCGTGCAGACCATCGAAAAGTTCGAGCCCCGCCTTGCGCATCCGCGCGTGACCATCGTGCAGTTTGTTCAAACAGAATCGCGACTCATTTTGCAGGTCAGCGGAACCCTGGTGATGGAACAACTGCGTGAGCCGGTGTCATTCCGGGTGACGGCAAGTCCTCGTCTTTTGGAGCACAGAAGCGATGAGCAGTGACGCCAAAGACGAGCTTCTTCGCGCGTATCAGCGTGAGCTTGCGTATCTGCGCGGCATGGGCGCAGAGTTTGCTCGCAAGTATCCCAAGATTGCGGCGCGTCTTGATCTGTCGGCAGAGACTTGTGCCGATCCGCATGTCGAGCGATTGATCGAAAGCTTTGCATTTTTGACCGCGCGGCTTCAGTCGCGCCTCGATGCAGACTTTCCGCTCGTGACAACGTCGATTCTGGAATGTCTGTATCCGCATCTTTTGCAGACCATTCCGTCGATGTCGATTGCTCATTTTGATGTCGATCCGGAACAGGGACTGCCGCTTGGTGGTTTCACAATCGGAAAGGGAGCAAAGCTGTTTGCGCAGACCGATACCGGCGCGCTCTGTCGCTTCCGGACAGGTGCCGATGTCACGCTGTGGCCGATCTCGATTGTTTCGGCGCAGCTTGAATCCACCGATCGCTATCCCTACCTGGATGCATATCCAAAGGGAATCGCGATGCTGCGGCTCAAACTGGAATGTCAGACCGACAACTTTGGTGAGCTGGATCTGCGTAGCATCCGCGTGTTTGTGAATTCCTCCGCAGAAGTGGCATCAGCAATTTATGATCTGCTGGTCGCATCCACCGTCGGTGTTGTTCTTCTTCCTGATGGTCGTCCGGAAGTTCAGTTTTTGGGGCCGAGTGCGCTGCGTCCGGTCGGTCTTGAAAAGGAAGACTCCCTTTTGCCGTCTCCGGAGTATGCCCATCCGGCCTACAGACTGCTTCAGGAATACTTTGTCTTTCCGCAGAAGTTTCTGTTTTTCGACATCGACCTGCCCAGGATTCAGCTTGCGCGCAAGACGGCGGACGTTCTGATTCTGTTATCGGAAGCGCCGCCGCGTTCCGTCGCAGTGACCAAGAGTACGTTTATGCTCGGCTGCGCGCCGATCATCAATCTGTTTCCCAAAACCGCCGAGCCGATCCGTCTGACCCATCGGCTGCCGGAATATCCGCTGGTCGCGGACAAGCGCGAAGAAAAGACCTGCGAGATTCACTCGATCGACAAGGTATCGCAGAGCGCGGACCCGAACTCGAGCCAGAACATCGCACCGTTTTTTTCGTTCAACCATCCCGCAAGCGGCGAGCAGCATCAGGCGTTCTATTACGCGCAGCGCAGACCAACCGGACGCGCCGATTTGGGGGGTCTGGATACCTATCTGTCGTTTGTCGACATGCGCTTTAAGCCGACACAGCCAGCGACGCAGACTGTGTTTGCGCATACGCTGTGTACCAATCGCGACTTGGCGGCCCAGATGCCCGCGCGGGCGCGGCTCCAGATGGAAGATGCCGCACCGGTCAAGGCCGTGACCTGTCTGTCCAAGCCCACCGAACCGATCACTCCGCCCCTGGGTGGAGCTGCGCTGTGGCAGCTTGTCTCGCATCTTTCGCTCAATCACTTGTCGCTGATCGGGGGCCGGGAAAGCCGCGATGCGCTGCGCGAAATTTTGCGCCTGTATCGTATGAGCCCGACGACAGCGACAGAAAATCAGATTTTGGGAATCACCGAACTTCAGTGCATTCCCAAAACGCTGCAAGCCGGTCGCGATGCGTGGCGTGGTTTTGTGCATGGACAGGAGGTCCAGATCACGTTTGATGAAGGGCTGTATGTTGGACACAGTGCGCTGATGATGTCGGCGGTGCTGAGCCGATTCTTCGGGCTATATACCGCTGTAAACTCGTTCACGATGCTGGTTGTCCGCAGCCGGCAGAGGCAGGAGGCGTGGAAGAAATGGCCACCGCTGGCGGGCGCCCGCAACCTTCTGTAATCGAGGAGCTCCTTTCGGAGCCACAGCGCTTCAATTTCTATCAGCTTGTGCGGCTGCTGGAAATGATGGAGCCGGATTCTGTCTCGGTCGCCGAAGGCGGAGATCCGACGGCAGAGGCGGTTCGTTTCCGTTCCACGTTTTCACTCGCATTTCCGCCAAGTGATGTGGTCGCGATCGAAAATGTGAAGACAGAATCGATAGAAGATGAGTTCGAGCAGCTGATCCGCAGAGCCAACGGAGAAGAGAAAACGCCGACGGTAACGGTCAGTATGCTTGGCCTGGGTGGTGCGCACGGACCGCTGCCGCATTCGATGACCGAATGGGTGCTGGAACGAAGCCAAGCGCGCGACTTTTCCCTGCGCGATTTTCTGGACATCTTCAATCATCGACTGGTGTCGCTGCTGTTTCGGGTGCGGCGCAGCTGCCGACTGGGGACGGAGTGGACATCCCCGGATGAGCACCACTTTTCGCGCTTTCTGTACGGTCTTATGGGAATGCTTACGCCGGGTTTGCAAGACCGGCTCAAGATTCCTGATCGCGCCCTTTTGCGTTACAGCGGACTTTTGACCAAGCAGCCGCGTGATGCAGCGGGTCTGGAAACGCTGCTCAGTGATCACTTCCAAGTTCCGGTGATCTGTCATCAGCTGCGTGGTGCGATGCGACCGATCGAAGAAGATCAGTGGACCAAGATCGGTCTGTCTGGACAAAATCAGATGCTCGGTGGTCAGGCGCTGCTTGGCACGACGATTTGGGATCAACAGGCTGGCATCGAGCTGGAAGTGGGTCCACTGCCCTGGAATCGCTATCTCGACTTTCTTCCGGGGAAGTCCGGACTGACGGCGCTGGTGGCGATTGCACGCTACTACGTGGGTCCGGAATTCGATCTGTTTGTCTCGCTGGTGTTGAAATCGGAAGACATTCCGCGGGCACGGCTCGCCTATCCCAGCAAAGAGACAGAGAGCGCAACAGCACCCGCAGGGGTGACTGCTCCGGCAAAGGGTGCACTTGCTGCGAAAGCTGCGTCATCACAAGGTCAGCTTGCGACGACAGCTCCGGTCTTGGGGTTGACTTCGTTTCTGACCCACAACAGCAAGCTGCGTGGCGTTCCCAAGGTTGCGCTTGGCGTGGTGCAAAGGTACAGCGATGAACCGTTGAGGGCTTCCCCGTGAGTGAGCACGACTTTCTTAGCGCATCGACTCCCGCTGCGGATGCCTTGGTGCTGGAATCGTTCGATGGACAGGAAGAGCTGTCGCTACCGTTTCTGTATTCGCTTCAGTTTCTGTCCAAAGATCGCAAGCTCGACTTCAAGAAAATGATGGGAAAGGCAGTCACGATCACGCTCGTACTGCCGGACAAGTCGAAGCGCTACATCTGCGGTCTGGTCACGCGCTTTGTTGAGTCTGGCTACGACCCCAGGCACACGATCTACATCGCAGAGCTGCGTCCGTGGCTGTGGCTTTTGACGCTTCATGCAGACAATCGGATTTTCCAAAACAAGAGCGTTCCCGAGATCATCGAAGAGGTCTTTTCCGATCTCGGCTTCAAAGACTTCAAAAAGAGTCTGAAGGCAACATACGCCAAACGGGAATACTGCGTGCAGTATCAGGAGTCGAGCTTTGACTTTGTCTGTCGGCTGATGGAAGACGAAGGAATCTTCTATTACTTCGAGCACAGCGACGGCAAACATACGATGGTCTTGGCCGACGACAGCGATGGATACTGCAAGTGTACGGGATCGACCGATGTTGGGATGGGACTTGATGATACGCCCAACAACCTGCGGAACTGCACGTTTGAGGAATCGCTGGTTACGACCGGATACGCGCTGACAGACTACAACTTCGAGATTCCTTCGACCGATCTGTATGTCAAGACCGGCGGTGGGAGTCCGGCGCTTGTGGTCTACGATCATCCTGGCAACTACGCCAAAAAGAACGACGGTGAAAAGCTGGCAAAACTGCGGATCGAGTCGGTGGAAAATGGACAGAAGGTCCTGCGGGCCAGCAGCAACTGTCGTGGTTTTACCTCAGGTGGAAAGTTCAAGCTGACCAAACACGATCGCAGTGATTTGAACCAAGAGTATGTGGTTCGCAGCGTGCATCACACTGCCGATCGCGCAAACTATCGCAACTCCATCGAAGCGCTGCCGGCCTCTGTGGTGTTCCGTCCACTGCGCCGAACCCGTCGACAGCTTGCCGTAGGCAGCCAGACCGCAACCGTGGTTGGGAAGTCCGGAGAAGAAATTTGGACCGACAAATACGGGCGCGTAAAGGTTCACTTTCCCTGGGATCGCAAAGGCAAAAAAGACGAAAACAGTTCCTGCTGGGTTCGGGTGACACAGCACTGGGCTGGCAAGGGATACGGAACGTTTTTCCTGCCGCGCATCGGCCAGGAAGTGGTGATTACGTTCATTGATGGGAATCCGGACAGGCCGCTTATCACCGGAGCCGTGTACAACGCCGAACAGACGGTTCCCTATGCGCTTCCGGACAACCAGACCAAGAGCACGACCAAGTCCCGTACCAGCAAGGGCGGTGGTGGTTTTAACGAAATCCGACTCGAGGACAAAAAGGATTCGGAAGAAATCTATGTTCACGCCCAAAAGGACATGAACATCGAGGTCAAGCACGACCGCACCGCCAAGATCGACAACGACTGCAAGACCGAAATCAAAAACGATCGCAGCGTCAAAGTCGACAACAACGACAGCCTGAAAGTCAAAAAGAACCGCGAAGTCGAAGTGAGCGAAGGTGACGAGAGCCTGACTGTGAAGAAAGGGAATCGCACAATCACCGTCGACAAAGGCGATGAAAAGCACACCGTCAAGGGCAAGCGCGACGTCACGGTTCACAAAGACGAAAAGCACGAAAGCAAAGCCAAGTTCCAGCACGATGTCACCAAAGACTACATCCTGAATGTCAAAGGGAATCTGACGATCACCGTCGATGGCGACATCAAGATTGTGTCCAAAAAAGGAATCAAAGCAGAAGCCACTGCGGCGATGGATTTCAAGTCCGGGGCCGATATGAAGTTGAAAGCAGGCGCGAACTTGAAACAGGAAGCCGCGGTCAACATGGACATAAAGGCCGGCGTCGGAATGAAGATCGAGGGCGTGAACGTCGACGTGAAAGCGGCGGCGATGGCGAAGCTGGAAGGTGGAGCGATGGCGGCCATAAAGGGTGCCCTGCTGAAGCTCAACTAACGCGATGAACCACAAAGGACACGCCGCTGAGCGCAAGACGTAACAAAATGAGCGACGCAGAGACCAGCGCAAGTGCCAACCCGCCGGCCCCAACTGAGCTTGTGGAACACGATGAAGAGGGTCGTGTCACCATGCAGGGCCCTTTGCATGAAGGGAAAAAGCACGGCGAATTTTGCTTTTTTGCCGCAGGGAAGTTGACGCAAAAAGCGAACTTCAAAAACGATCTTCTCGACGGGGAAACGGTCGATTACTTTCCGAATGGGAAGGTCTCGCAGCGGCTGCATTTTGCGGCTGGGAAAATGCACGGACTGCTGCGCCGTTTCGATGATCAGGGGCGTCCAGAGCTTATCGCTGCGTATCAAGCAGGGGAATTGCATGGCGATCTGCTGACCTATGAAAACGGCCAGATGGTCAGCCAGCAGCACTATGTAAAAGGGAAGAAGCACGGCGTCGGAATCATCTATGGTCCAGACGGACAACCGACCCTTTCGGCCAATCATCAGAACGACAAGCGGCACGGTGAAGCGGTCTACTTTGGTGCGCATGGGGTGGTGATTCGGCGCGAACCGTATCAGGAAGGACTGATTCACGGACTTGTGCAGGAGTTTCTTCCCGACGGGCGACTGCGTGAAACGTGTCAGTACCAGGCCGGCAAGCCGCATGGTGAACAGCTTGTCTACTATCCCAGTGGCAAGCTGCAGAAGCGGGCCCGTTATGAACAGGGTGCGCCCAGCGGAAATCCGGAACTATTCGATGAAAAGGGGCGCCCCCTAAAGCCTGCCGAAACACCGGACAGCCCGTCGATGGAAGCCAAAGCCGCGGAAGCCGCGAAGCAGTCTGCACTGCGCGGACTGATGGATGTGGCGCGCAAGCGGATTGTGGAATCTGCGGCACCGGCTGTGATCGCGGCCATCAAAGCGCCGGAAATTCCGGAAGTTCCCGAGCTGCCCGCTGCGCCGGAAATACCGTCTGCACCAGAGCTTCCGCAGGCGCCGGAAATACCCCAAGCACCCGAGGTTCCGGAAGAGCTGAAACTGAAGCCACCAGTGGCTGCCGAAAAAGCCGCGCTTGCGCAGAAGGAACTTCCCAAGCCGGGCAAGAAAGCGCCGCCGCCTCCTCCGCCACGCAAAGGACTGATTCTGGAACCGCCGAACATCGGTACGTTGCCGGCTGAAAAAACCAATTTGCCGCGAGGAAAGTGATGCCAAACGCAGTCTGTATGGGAGCCATGCTCAAGTGTTCCTTCGGTGTTGCGCCTAGCTCGCTCGTGGTCTTGCCGACCAATCTGGTCATGGGGCCGCAGCCGGTGGCAAACATCATGGATGGCAAGCCGATGGTGAACATCCTGCCGTTCGGAATGTGTCAGTCGATGGCCAATCCGATGGTGGCAGCTGCCACAGCAGCAGCGATGGGAGTGCTGACGCCAATGCCGTGCATTCCCAATACGCCCGCCCCTTGGGTGGTTGGGGCTCCGACGGTGATGCTGGGCAATATGCCGATTTTGAACAACAGCGCGAAGCTAATGTGTCTGTGGGCGGGCGTCATTGAAATTCTGCCGCCGGGCATTCCCACTGTGATCACGCCATAGGAGTCTCGATGGCCACCAGGGTACGCAAGCCGGATGCTGCCAAGACCGCTGAGCCTGCCGCGGAACCAGCCGCAACGACGCGCCGTCGGGCGACGCAGAGTCGAACGGCTGCAACGCGCCGCACCGCCAGTTCATCGCGGAGCCAGCGGATTGTGCTTCCTTCCGATCTTGCGGAAGCGGAAAAGGAAGCCACGACACCGAGTGTGGCCGATTCTGCACCTGCATTGGAAGTGGCAGAGAGTCATCAAATCGCCCCGGTTGCAAAAGAAGAAATCGCAGTAAGTCCAACACCGATCGCGAGCCCGGATGCGGTCGCGGACGCGCCTTTTTCCAAAAAAACATCGGCGAAATCGGTATCTGAAAAGAAAACCAAGGAATCGCATAGCGAAGTCCGTTCAGAGTCCAAAGATGCCGGAGTTTCGACGGAAACGTCGTCCGTTCTGCAGCGCCTGTCCGAACTTCAGAAACTGGTAACGGATGGTCAAGATCGCAGTCTGGCCGAACTACAGAAGACCCAGACCCAGATGGTTCGCAACCTGTCGGGTCTGTCGCGCGATGTCGACAAGCTGCTAAAGCATGTGCAGGAACTCCAATCGCGGCTTGCGCAAAGTGAGCTTGTGCTTTCGCGGGTTGAATCTACGCTGGGTCCGCTGTCGCGCGGGGTGTCGTCTTTGGTCATGCCGGCCAAGCCACTGGAACGTCCGCTCAGCCCCGATGTATTCGAAAAATCGCTGGGTCTTGCGCTGGCCCCTATTTTGGCAGAACTGGTGGAGCTGCGGGCTCAGCGCGCGCGCGACAGCAGCCTGGCGCAGGTCGAACAGCAGATTTTGATGACGGAACTTCGGCGACTGCGTAATGTTGGACTGAGTCAGATTGAACGGAATACCGATCCGCTGTCTTCGGTGGGAAAAACGGGTCGGCGGACGCCTTCAAAGTTGTGATTTGCAGTGCTTTGGATTGGCTTAGGAATCGGAATCGTATTGCGTCCTTAACGACTTGCTTATTTGGGAGGGAAAGATGAGCGGCAAAGGCACACAGAGGCGCTGGACTTGCCATCTTTTGGCTCTGCTCGCACTGTTGGTCAGTTCGTGTAGCGTGCCTGATGGTTTGATGGTGACGCTGCGTGCCCCCGACGGGGTCCGTCTGCAAAGTTACGTCATCAAAGTCCAGGACAGAGAGAGCCGCAAGGTCGTCTTTCTGTCGGGAATTCAGACGATCAGTGACAAACGAACGCTGGCCACCGATCCGCTCAAGGTGGCGCTGCCGTTTTCGCAGCACGGCAAGTTCTTGCTGCAAGTGCTGGCCGCCAACGTCGCCAACGTTGAATCGCTGCCGCAAAAAGGCAACTCCGAACCGCAGTACTTTTTTGCCCGCATCATCGACGTGGGTGCCTATCAGGACGTCGAAGCGAAGCTTCTGCCGGTGCCGCCGGAGTTCGATGTCGACGGAGATCACTTTCCCGACGCGGTGACGTGGACCGCACAGAATCCGGAAGCTGCCGCGCTCTATGCCGATCAGCCGCTGGTGCTCGACTGTGTGGACGACGATCCTCCGCCCGGTGATCTCGATCCGGTGCGGCTGCGCAGCTTTGATATTCATCCTTTGGCGGGGCGTTCCTGTAACGTCAGGCTGCGTCCTTCGCACGCGCCAAATGCGATGCCGCTGCCACCGCTTCAGCTCTTTGATGCGACGTGTTCGGGCGAGCCGCGGGCCTGCGAAGACAAAGACGGCGACGGCGATCCAGAAGGCAGCGACTGCGACGACAACGACAAAAATCGTTTCCACGGCAACCCGCGCCCGCGCAACTGCTGCGAGTGCACCGACGTCACGAGTTGCAAAACCAACCACAACAAGCGCGCCGACATGACGCTGTGTCAGCCCAAGCGCTGCGACACGACGTTCGACTATGACTGCACGGGTCTTTCTGTCGACTGCTTTACCGACGATGACTGCGATGGCTATTCGCCCAACAACCCCGATGTGAAGCTGCGTGACTGCGATGACACCGACGCGCGCGTCCATCCCAATGCGCAGAAGCTGTGCGATCCGCCCGACGGTGTGATCAAAGACTGGGCCTGCGACGGACGACCGAGCGCTGGCTGCGTCCCGTGCGACCTCGATGGCGACGGCTTTCAGCGCTCCGAAGTGTTGGCGGGACAGACGTGCCCGACGATAAACTACAAGAACTCGGGGCGTCCGCTCGACTGTGATGACAACGATCGCGGCGTCTTCCCCGGCGCGCTGACGTATCAGGGGTCGGCGATGAAGTACGGAACGCTGGATGCGTCATCGCGCGCCTTCAATGTGCTGTCGGCGATGCGTGGTCTGTGTCGGGCGACCGATCCGGCGGGAAGTCCACAGAACACAAGCTGCGACGGCGTGGCCAGCGCGCGACAGGGCTGCCCCACCGCCGCTTGTGATGCCGACGGGGACGGTTTTCCCAAACCGCTCGCGAGCTGCATGGTGGCCGGACAGCCGACGGATTGCAACGACACCGATCCGACGATTTTCCCCGGTGCTCCGCTGGCCTGCGACGGCAAAGATCACAACTGCGACATGATGGTGGATGTTTGCAGTTTCGATCGCGACAAAGACGGCTGGGATGGGGCGACGGACTGTGACGATGCCAACGCCGACGTACATCCCTTTGCGCCAGAGATGTGCAACGGTCGCGATGACGACTGCGACGGACTGATCGACGAACAGAACCCCGATTCGAACGGTGCGCGGCTGATCCAGACCGGAACCGATGGATCAAAGCGGACGACTTCGTGTGCGGATTCGACGGTGGGACTGTGCGGTGCCAAAGACTCTGGCGGGTTTTATAGTGGCCGCTGTGTCTGTACCTCGACACTGCCTTCGTCGACGGTCGATCCCAAAGCCGTCGCGCTCTGCCCGGCCCAGGACAACAGTGCGGGATTTACCGCGCGCTGCTTCGGTGCCAACCAGCCCAAGCCGCAGACTTGTGATGCGCTAAATCCCGTTGATGATGACTGTAACGGCAGCCTCGACGACGCCACCGGAGCGTTTTTGGCCGAAAAGGGCAAGACGTGTGGCTTGACCGTGACTGGAACGCGCTGCAAAGCCGGTACGGTTGTTGGCTGCGTGCGCAGCAAGGAAAATCCGTTCTGGGCGTTGCGGGTTCCGGGCTTTGCCGAAACGGACAAATACCTGGTCTGTACCAGCCAGACCGATCCGATTCCCGAGCAGTGCAACGGCTTCGACGACGACTGTAGCGGGGCGCTGCCGCCCAACGAACAAGACCTCGATGGCGACAAGTACATGTCGTGTTCGGGATGTCAGAACACCGACAATCCGGCGCTGTTTAACGCCAGCATGCTGTACTGCAACGACTGCGCCGACAACAACCGCAACGTCTGGCCGACGATTCCGCCCCCGAGCATGCAGGCGCGCGACGGAGCCCCTGAGCTGTGCGATGGGCTCGACAACAAGTGCGCAAGCGGCAACGTCAGCATGACGCCAGCCAACGACGGTTTCGAGCAGTGCGGAAGCGGAACCGATGCCGGCAAAGGAACCTGCTGCCCGCTGCTCAAGCTGTGCATCGATCCACAGACGGACTTCCAGCACTGCGGTGGCTGCACTGGCGCGTGCAGCAGCACCACGGCGGATCGCTGCGGCGGTGGCCAGTGCATGTGCAATAACGAAGTCGCGTGCGATCCCGCCAGCCAGACCAAGTCGCTGTGCAAAGCCGGGGCTGGCTGCGTGCAGTGTCTTTCGGGAACGGACTGCACGCGCATCCTGGGTTCGGGAACGCTGACCAAAGCTTGCATGCCGGCGCAGAATCGCTGCGTTGAGTGCACCGACAACTCGTTTTGCACCAACGCTCTTTTCCCTGGCAAGCAGGCCTGCGACACCGTGCTTGGCAAGTGCGCGGTCTGTCTGGCCGACACCGATTGCAAGGCCCCGGCGCCCGGCTGCAAAGTAAACCCCGGCGACAGCAGCAAGAACATCTGCGTCGAGTGCACCCAGAACAGCCACTGCACCGATTCGAGCAAGCCGACCTGCGACTTGACGCTCAACAAGTGCGTGCCCTGCCTGGTCGCCGCCGACTGCAAAGCCACGCCGTCGAACTGCAAGACCAATGCAGATTCGACACTGAACCAGTGCGTCGAGTGTCTGTCCAGCAATGACTGCAAGACGCTGACGAGCAAGCCGATCTGCGACACCACGAAAAACAAGTGCGTGCCGTGCCTTGCCGATACCGACTGCCCGGCCACCGCGTCGAAGTGCCTGAAGGATGCGGGCGGTGACAACACCAAAAACCAGTGCGTGTCGTGTCTTAGCGGCACGGACTGTTCCGGTGTCGTTGGCAAGCCGCTGTGCGATCTGTCGAACCACCAGTGCGTGGCCTGCAAAGCCAACATGGATTGTTCGGCTGTAGTGAACAATCCGGCCTGCTACGTCAACGCGATGGATTCGACCAAGAACATGTGCGTGCCGTGTGTGCTTGGTTCGGACTGCCCGATGTCGACGCCGACGTGCAAAGTGAACGCCGCCGACCCCAGCAAGAACATGTGCCTGGTCTGTCTGGCCGACGCCAACTGCACGACCACCAAGCCGTCTTGTTACAAAGACCCTGGCATGGACGACACCAAAAACTACTGCGTCGAGTGCCAGACCAACGCCAACTGCAAGTCGCCGACCTCGCTGTGTTACGTCGATGCCGATCCGAAGAAAAATGCCTGCACCGTCTGCCTGGCGAACGCCGACTGCAAGAGCCCGACGGCTACCCTGTGCTATGTCGATGCGACGGACAAGCACCTGAATGTCTGCACGCAGTGCCTGGCGAACGCCGACTGCAACGGCGCCAACAAGTTCTGCCAGACGGTGACGGGAATGCCGGTCAAAAACCTCTGTGTGCCGTGCGCCGCCAACGCCGATTGTTCGGGCAAGACAAACAAGTGCTACGTCGACATGACGACCCCGGCGAACACCGCTTGCGTCGAGTGTTTGGCCAACATGGACTGCACAAGTCCCAAGACGTGCGACATGGCCACCCACACCTGCAAGTAATCCTGCCAGCCGGAATTCGCCGGCTGTTGGCCGCCGCGGAGTGTCTGTTTAGCGGCAGCCACCGTCGGCGGTTCCGCCATCTCCTTGGCCACCGTCCGCACCCGTACAGCCCAGGTCCGTGGGAGGCGCTCCGCAATAGGGGTCAGGACAGCCGTAACAGGCCATGAGTGTGACAGCGAACGCGCCGCCGCCGAGCGCTCCCAAAAGACCAAGTGCGCGCAGTCCCCACGACGACAGGCTGGACTTGTCCGCATCGCAGTGCGGACAGCTTTTGGAATCGCTGCGCACAAAGCCTTTGCACTTGTTACAGGTCGATAGCTGGGCCATGGGTCTTTTTGCTCCTCTGCGTTTTGTTCGGGCTGACCGAACAATCAATAAGAAACCCAGCGTAGGCATCTTTTTTTGCAGTGTCTAGGATTCCGTGGTGTAGGGTGGCGCGGTTTGGGAATGTCGACTCGTCGTCTCAGCGTGCTATCGCAAATTCGGCCAGCGTATGTGGTGTGGGAACTGACGCTGCGCTGTGATCAGCCGTGTACCCACTGCGGATCTCGGGCCGGGGAACCGCGTGAGTCCGAACTAAGTGAAGCAGAAGCGCTTGCGGTGGTGCCGCAGCTTTCGGCGCTCGGCTGTGATGAAGTGGTGCTGATCGGCGGTGAAGCGTATCTGCATCCGGGGTTTGTCGCGATCATCCAGGCGCTGGCGGCGGCGAACATCCGTCCAACGATGACGACGGGCGGACGTGGAATCACCGCTGCACTGGCAACGCAGATGGCGCAGGCCGGCATGGCCAGTGTGTCGGTGAGCATCGATGGAACGCAGCGGACCCATGATCTTCTGCGGGCTGTGCGCGGCGGCTTTGATGCAGCATGCCAGGCGGTCAGACATCTGCGCAGTGCGGGGATTGTGACGACGGCCAACACGAACGTAAATCGGCTCAACCTGGGGGAACTCGAAGCGCTGTATGAAACGCTGAAAGAGCTGGGAATCGCCGCGTGGCAGGTGCAGATCACAACGCCGCTGGGAAGGGCTGCGGATCGGCCAGACTTGATCTTGCAGCCCTATGACTTGCTGGATCTTTTGCCGCGGCTTGCGCTGCTCAAACAGAGGGGATTTTCCGACGGGATTCTGATGATGCCAGGGAACAACCTGGGCTACTTTGGACCGGAAGAAGCGCTGCTGCGATCGCCCCATCCGCAAGGGCGCGATCACTTCCAGGGCTGCTTGGCCGGACGGTTTGTGATGGGAATCGAATCGGATGGCGGAGTGAAAGGCTGTCCGTCTCTCCAGAGCGATTCCTATGTGGGCGGATCGCTGAAACAGAGTCCGCTTTCTGTCCTGTGGAATGAATCGCCCCAGCTTGCATTTACCCGTCAGAGATCGACTTCAGAGCTGTGGGGATTTTGTCGCGACTGCGACTTTGCCGAAGTCTGCATGGGCGGCTGTAGCTTCACTGCGCACGCGCTGTTTGGTCGGATCGGAAACAATCCGTATTGTCACTATCGCGCGCGGACTTTGGCCAAACAGGGTCTGCGCGAGCGGCTGATTCTGCGAAAGTCGGCCCCCGGTCTTCCGTTTGATCATGCGCTGTTCGATCTGGTCGTCGAGCCGCTGACCCGTCCGGAACCTGTCTTGCCGCAGACACAGCTTGTGAAAATTCGTCGCCCGGCCTAGCGAATTAGGGGTCGAAAGACAGACCCACTTGGCGATTGCGGCGCTGCCAGAAATGGGAAACAAGGCGTGGCCGCTGCGGCGTTTGGACAGGATGTTCGCGCAGGGAATCGGCGACCGCTTGGGTCCACTTGGCAAGCTGCTGCTTGGCCACGGAAAAGGCCTGTTCCGACGGGGGAAGAGACGTAAACCAGTCCGCTTCCAGCGCATCCCGTTCGGCCTGAAACAGCGAAAGGAGTCGATCTGGATGCTGCATCACCATGCGATGCAGTCGTTCATGCTGCCAAAACAGCGAATGGGAATCGGCCTGTCCATGCTGCGGACGACCCAAAAAGGAAGCGGGCAGGGGGGCGAAGACAGACACCGGTTTGAACAGCGAAGTACACGGAGCTGCCGTCGCTGTAGCAAAGTGGGAATCGCCCGTTTGCGCAAGCTTTGAAATCCACGATGCGGTGGTTTGGGAATCGACCGCGAGACCGCCCGCGTGCATGCACGGACCGCTCATCCCACCGAGCAGCGGATGATAGTCAATCGTGCCGCGCGCTCTGGCCACACTGCCGTGATCGCGCAGCACCGCCGTCAGATCGATGGGCTGGGTGGCGTCTTGGGCTTTCTGTTCGGTACGTGGTCGGCGCAACCGACAGCGCGAGGCCCAAGTCTTCAGCCGATCGCTGTGCTGCTCGGCAAAACCGGGAATCGTAAGCCCGTTGGAAATGCTGCGCACGCCGCGCACTTCCTCGATTGCGTGATGTGGACCCGCCGTTTCGAGTACAAACGCCCGCTGCCGGTCGGCGACAAGGAAACTGGAAAAATAGCGAAAGCTCTGGTCGTGGCGATCGGCACTGCCGCCTTGGCCAAACTGCGCAATCAAGTCCAAAATCACCGTCACGGCACGTTCTGCGGTATCGGCTCTTTCGACGGAAAGACGCAGCAGATCCATCCCGGTTAGACCGACGAGTGGCACTGGATGGCGGGTAAAGACCGCTTCGTTTCCGACCGTGACGCCGTGTTCGTTGGTCGCCATTTCGGCGCCCCACATCCACGATGGACGCGACAGCAACACCGCGTTTGTGTGACGGACCTGCGGAATCCGCACATGGGTACAGGTGACGAAGCTGCCGGGTGGATGAAACGCGGCGGGCTGCCAGTCCAAGACCTGCGCTTCGCCCGACGGCCTGTCCGAGTTTTTGGCAAACAGAACGCAATCGGGTTTTACGACGACGAGCGTGTCACACATGGCGATCTGTTTTCCGATTTGGCCCTGGCGCGATTATGCTCGCTGCCCTCATGAATCAAAAGCTTCGAGCGATGGTCCTTGGTGCCACGGGTGTGGCTGGTCAACAGTTCGTCGCTGCACTGGCGGGACATCCCTGGTTTTCGCTTGCGCGGCTGTGTGCGTCCGAGCGATCGGCAGGTCGCAGCTACAAAGATGCACTGCGCGATTCACGCGGCAGCCTGCGCTTTTACGCTGGTGGCGAGCCGCCCGCCGAATCGCTCGACCTGCCGGTGTTTGATAGCAAAGAGGTATCCACCGACGGAATCGATCTGGTGTTTTCGGCTGTCGAAAGCGATGCCGCCAAAGAACTGGAGCCGCGATTTGCCGCCCACGTTCCGGTGTTTTCGACGGCGAGTGCGTTCCGTTACGAACCCGATGTGCCGATTCTGCTGCCGGGCGTCAATCGATCGCACGCGGCGCTTTTGCGGACCCAACAAAAGCGGCGGGGTTTTCGCGGCTTCATTTCGCCCGGTCCCAACTGCACCACCGTCGGACTTGCTATCACGCTGGCGCCGATCCATGCGCAGTTTGGTGTGCGTCGCGTGGTGATGACGTCGCTGCAAGCGGTGTCGGGGGCTGGGCGCTCGCCGGGGGTGGTTGGGCTCGACATCATCGACAACGTCATTCCGTTTATCGCGGGTGAAGAAGAAAAAGTCGAAAAGGAAACCCGCAAGATCCTGGGGCACTGCGGCGGGGCGTCAGCTGAATCGCATGCGATCGAACCGTCACCGATCGCCGTAAGCTGCACATGCACTCGCGTCGCGGTTCTCGATGGGCATACCGAAGCCGTGTTTGTGGAAACCGAGCGCCCAGCGCCGCTTGTGGAAGTCAAAGCCGCGCTGCTCGATTTTGGTCGCGATCTGGCGGCGCTCAAGCTTCCGACGATGCCGGCGCAGCTGATTTCAGTGACCGACGATCCATACCGGCCCCAGCCGCGGCTCGATCGCGACTGCGGAGGCGGACTGACGACGGTGGTGGGACGCCTGCGCGAAGAACGGGCGCTTGGTGCGCACGGCGTAAAGTACGTGCTGCTGTCGCACAACACCAAGATGGGTGCTGCGCAAGGCGCGATACTGACCGCCGAGCAGCTGCTGGCCGATGGCTATTTCGGCTAGCTGGCGGCGCCGCGTTGATCCCAAGGTATCCGTCGCACCTACCCGGATTGGGCAGCAATGAGCCCAAACAACGGGTTTCGCATTGACTTTATTCCCCAGTCCTTGTGGAATGCGTCATTAGTACACTGTTGTGCGAAATGTCGCTTCCGTCAGGCCTCTCTCGATGCAAACGCGGTGTTTGTGGCGCTTTTTCCGCCACGGCGCTTGGGCTGCATGCACGCCTGGAAGCGACGGTTCAGACGACAGTGTTGGGTTTGGTGCCGGGGCCTTACTTCCCGGTCGGGCCGAATGAAGGAGCTTCGATTCGATGAGGAAGCAGCAGAAGAAGTCGTTGTTCTTGGGTGCCGCCGCAAGCCTTGCGCTTCTGGGGGCTTGTAATGACTACCTGACGGGTCAAGATGGTGAACCGACGGGGCCGCTCAAGGTGCTACGGCTGACCTTGATCGACTTCAGCGCGAACACCGGTCATTTGGTGTTTACCGACACCAGTGTTCCGTCGGACTGCACGCTGCCGCAGTACAAGGACCTGAAGCAGTGCACGAACGATCCCTTCATGGACACCTACGGTGTCAAGAAGAGCCCGCCGAACCCCGACTCGCTGCGTCGTCTGCGGGTGGTGTTCAACAAGGCGCCGCTGCTCGATCTCGACGCAACTAACCGTGGCTTTAACACCACCGAGCTGGAGCTGGTTCCGGACTCGGGCGTGCCGACGGATCTGAAGCTGGTCGACCAGAAGGTCATCAGCCTCGCTTGCACCAACTGCTCGACGGACCCGACGCTCGGCGCGGGTATTCCGCTGACCTACAACAGCTTGCAGCTTACCGGCTCGGATCTGAGCCCGGACCCGTCGCAGTTCCCGTATGGACCGGGACTCCAGATGGAAGTTCTGACCAGCTGCACAAGCACCACCAACAAGTTCAAGTGCGACAAGATCGGCCTGACCAAGACGACGGTCGATCCGCTGGCCGCGCTGGAGCCGGACGCGAGCTACACCGTTCAGCTGTCGAAGGGTCTGTCGGGCCGCGACAAAAATCCCGTGCTCATGGACGATCGCGCGATGGCACTTTTGTCGTTTAGAACCGAGCCATTCCAGACGAACTCCGTCGGAAATGGCGACGGTGCAAGCGATGCCGAAGTTCGCCCAGGGATGAGCGGCAGTGGGACGGCTTCAGACCCGTACATGGTTGCCGATAGCCTGGTCGCGCTCGACGGTGCGATTTCGATTGCGCTCAACGCGGCAGTGGACCCGAGCCGCCTGAACGGCACGTCAGCGACTGCGACCGTGAGCGTAAATGGCGGGGCGGCGACGCCGGTTCCGCTGGTGGTCAGTCCAAATGCCGGTGGCGATTGTGGGAATCTTCGCTCGATCTACGTGGCCCCTGCGGGTGGTGCGGCGTGGGCGACTCCGTCGAAGCCGGACACGGATGACGTGGTGGTCACTATCACGCTCAAGGGCGCTGCGATCTACGACCTGAGCCAGATCAAGGGCCATCCGCTCGGCAAAGGCATCCACACGATGGGCAAAGACATCGTCATTCGCGCCAAGCTGCTGAAGGGCGCGACGCCGATGGACTACGCGGGTGTCCCGTCGAGTGCTGTCGAAGATCCCAACAACTGCTAGTACGACTCGCCAGGAGTTTGAACGATGCGACGAAAGAAATCGAAAACCCCAGGGAAGGCTGCCGTAGTGTTGCGCGCCAAACTGCTTCCCTGGATGCTGGTGCTGCCCGGCGCCTATCTGGCACCGCAGGTCGCGCTGGCCCAGCAGACGCTGGCCCAGATTCAGGGCACCGTCAAAGACGAAAATGGCAAGCCACTGGCGGGTGTTACCGTCGTCGTGCAGAGTCCGGCTCTGCAAGGCGAGCAGGCGGAAATCACCGACAACAATGGCCGCTACATCATCACCCAGCTTCCGTCGGGCGATGATTACAAGGTCAGCTTTTTCTTCGGTGCCGACGACAAGCCGCGCGTGGAGCGTCCTGGCATTCGTCTGAGCCTTGGCAAGACCGTCACCGTCAATGCTGAGATCAACCTCAGCTCGACGAAGCGCGAAGTCAAAGTCATCCGCGAGTCGGCTCCAGTCGTCGATACCGCAAGCGCGGCGACGGGCGTGGAAGTCAACCAGGAAGTTCTGCGCGCGACGCCGGTTCGTGGCCGTACCTTCGAGTCGGTCCTGACGCTGGCACCGGGTACTTCGGATGTCGCCGGCAAGGGCGGTGCCGCAGGTGGTGACGTCGGTGTGCAAATCTCGGGCTCGACGGGCAACGAGAACAACTACATCATCGACGGTCTCAACACGTCAGACCCGAACTTGGGCCTGATTGGTACCGAACTTTCCCAGTACTTCATCCAAGAAATCAACGTCATCACCGGTGGTTACCAGGCCGAATACGGTCGCGCCACCGGCGGTGTCGTCAACATCGTCACCAAGAGCGGCGGCAACGAGTTCAAGGGCTCGGTGTTCGGCTCGTTTCAGCCGTTCCAGCTCCGTCCGCAAGGCGTGGCCCGACTTGGCGAAGCGCTGATCACCCGCGGTCGGACGAACCTGCTGTACGACTTCGGCTTCGAGCTCGGCGGTCCGATCGTCAAGGACCGGATTTGGTTCTACTTGGGCTTTGCGCCGACGTTCACCGAAAACGTCACGCAGCGGCAAGCGCGGGCGCTGTCGTTCGACATGACGACGGGCAAAGCGGCGATCGATCCCGATTTCCAGTGCCCGACCTACCTGTCAAACACGCTTCTGTGCGATGGTCCGCGCACGCTCGCGCTGCGCACCGACGAAATCAACTACGCGCAGGAAGTGAACAGCATCAACCGGCTGTTCAACGGCATCGCCAAGCTGCAGTTCAACCTGAACCCGGATCACAACATCCAGCTGACGTACATCGCGTCGCCGCGGACCGGGAACTTCTACGGTGCGACCCGCGCAGTCGATTTGTCGTCGCTGCGTGCTTCGAACACCGATCAGGTTCACGACGGAATCTTCCACTACATCGGCAAGCTGTTTGATCGCAAGCTCCAGCTCGACGTGCTGTACGGCTACCACTACCAGGGCAGCCGCACCGATCCCGAGCAGCCGACGATCCCGAGCATTTCGTGGGCAGCGGCGCAGACCGATCCGTTCACGCTCGCCGACTTCGAAGACGTGGGCGCGTGCCGTCGCCAGATGCGGACCGATGCGATGGGCCGCTCGGTGCTGTTTAACCCGTGCCCGCTCACTGGTTATGCCCGCGGTTACGGTCAGTACAGCGAGAGCCTGCTCCAGCGGCATCAGCTCATCGCTTCGGCGACGTACTTCCTGCACTTGACCTCGGCGTGGAACCCGTTCCGCGGCATTCACGCCATCAAAGTCGGCTTCGAGTTCGAGTACCTCGACAGCTACAACAACCGCACGTACACCGGACCGGATCTCGATCCGAACGATCCGGCGAGCGGTCACCGCGCGTACAGCCAGCAGCCCGACGGAACGATTCAGATTTCGCGCGAGTACGCGAAGCAGAACCTCGAGACCAAGCAGATCGAGCACCTCAACAACTTCGTTGGGCGATCGTATACGCAGAACTTTGCGGCGTATCTGCGTGACTCGTGGAACATTGGCTGGGCGCCGGGTCTGGTGCTAAACGCCGGTGTTCGCTGGGAAGGCCAGGAACTGTACGGTTCCGACGGCAAGCGCTACGTCGACATCAAGGACAACTGGGCTCCGCGTATCGGCGCCGTCTACGACTTTACGCAGCTTACGTCGCGGCCCGGTCGGTCGAAGGTGTTCTTCAACTACGGTCGCTTCTACCAGTCGATTCCACTCGACATCAACGACCGTCAGCTCACCGCCGAGGGTATGTACTCGTCGGGCTTCGTGCCGGGCGCCAACTGCGACAAAGTGACGCTCCAGCCGGGCGGTCGCGCCGTGCCGGTTCCGTCGGCGGGTTGTCAGTTCCTGGCTGCCGATGGTGGCGTCGTCAACGGCGGTCGTGCACCGCTCATCGCGCCGAGCATCAAGGGCCAATACATCAACGAAATCACGTTCGGCGTAAACTACGACGTCGGCCTGGATATCGTCCTTGGCGTAAGCTACATCCACCGCGACCTCGGCAACATCGTCGAAGACATGTCGCCAGACGGTGGCACGACCTACCTGCTCGCCAACCCCGGTGTGGCCGCCGATCCGAACGTGGTCGCGCAGCTCCAGTCCGAAGTGGATCGTCTGAAGCCGGCAGGCACCGCGGCCAACGCCAAGGTCGAAGATCAGCTCGCGTATCAAGATGCCGTGTCGCTGCTCGGCGCGTACAAGCTGGTTGGCTCGGTGTTCCCGAAAGCCCGCCGCAACTACGACGCCCTGGTGCTGACCCTCAACAAGCGGCTGTCGAACCGGTTCTCGATCATCTCGAGCTACACCTACTCGCGCACGATCGGCAACTACCCCGGTACGTTCTCGTCGTCGAACGGCCAGCTCGACCCGAACATCTCGTCGCAGTTTGACCTTATCGACCTTCTGGCGAACCGCAACGGCCCGCTGCCCACCGACCGCCCGCACAACTTCAAGGCGACGGCGTTCTATGACCAGCCGCTGTTTGGTGACAAGGGCAAGCTGACGATCGGTCTGACCTTCACGGCGACGAGCGGTCGTCCGATCGAAGTGCTCGGTCGGCACCCGTACTATGGTCGTCGCGAAGTCTACATCCTGCCGCGTGGATCGGGTGGTCGCACCCCGATGGTGACGCAGTTCGACTTGCACGTCGGCTACGATCACAAGCTGACCCAGACGGTGGGCATGAACCTGTTTATCGACGTGGTCAACCTGTTCAACCAGCAGGAAGTCACCAACGTCGACGACGAGTTCACCGCCACCACGGTGTCGCCGATCGTCAACGGCCAGCTGACCGACCTCAAGCACCTGAAGGCAAACAACGGTACGCTGCCGACGTTCAACTCGAACTACGGTCAGCCGACGTCGTACCAGCTGCCGCTGTACATGCGGTTCGGCTGGCGCTTGACCTTCTAATCCCGCGCTCTTTTCCGCTCGGGCCGCTCGGCCCACTCTCTCTTTTACGCTTCCCCACTTGCTTGCCTGACACCCCGGTTTGGGGTGTTGTGCGCGCATCGTTTGCGCTAGGTTTCGCGCATGAAAATAGTGCGAATCGACCATGTGGCGCTGTGTGTGCCCGAGCTTGACCCTGCGCTGGCGGCCTGGCAGTCGGTGCTGCCGCTTCTTCTGGGGCCGCGCGAATACGTTCCGACGCAGCTTACCGAAGCCGCCTTTTTGCTGACGCCCGCCGAAGCCGATGCTTGCGTCGAGCTGATTGCACCCAAGCCGCGCGGTGAAAATGCTGGGCTGGAAAAGTTTCTCGAAAAGCGGGGCGGTCTGCACCACATCGCATTTGCGGTGGAAGACATCGCCGGGGCGCTTGTCGAGCTGGCAGAGCGCGGGGTTCCGCTTATCGACAAAGTGCCACGGCCAGGCGCTCGTGGGCATCAGGTCGCGTTTTTACATCCCAAAGCACTGGGCGGCGTGCTCGTCGAGCTGGTGAGTGCCCACTAGATTGTGTTGATATCGCCTGATTGGCACATTGCCAAATTGGCAAACCTGCACAGTCTGGCTTGTGAACCAATCAAGTGGCTGGGCGGCAATTAGACTGAAAGACCGAACGAGTCGTCTTGATACAAGCGGTCAAGCTGCGCGGCGTATTTCTGTTCGACCTCGCGGCGGCGCACTTTCATCGTCGGGGTCATTTCGCCGTGTTCTTGGCTCAGATCGCGCGGCAGAAGCAGCAGCTTGCGCACTTGCTCGACGTGGGCGAGTCGCTGATTGCCCGCCCGAACCGCCGACAGGATGCGCGCGTGAAAATCGGGATGCGCGACAACGGGCGCCATCGCTCGCTCGAGCTGGTCGCTGCGTGCCGACGGGTTTTCGATAAGCTCCCGGCTGCGTGCTTTGACTTCGCTTTCGCTGACCAAGCCGCGCCGCAGGCCAAAATCCAGCGTTTCGAGCGGACTCGGCGCAATGATTGCACTCACGAACGACCGACGGTCACCGTGCGCCAGGATGTGGCTGATGAGCGGATCTGTGCCCCGGATCGCCGACTCGATGTTGCCCGGCGACAGGTTTTTGCCACCCGCGGTGATGATTAGGTGTTTTTTGCGGTCGGTGATCCGCAGGTAGCCGTCTTCATCGAGGCTGCCAATGTCACCCGTGTGCAGCCAACCGTCGACGATGGTGCTGGCGGTTGCTTCGGGATTGCGGAAGTAGCCTTTGAACACCCACGGACCGCGCAGCAGGATTTCGCCGTCGTCGGCTATGCGCTGTTCCAAACCAGGGATCAGCTTGCCGACTGTCCCGAGCTTGAAGTTCTGGAGCGTATTGAAGTGCGTCACCGTCGTCGCTTCGGTCATTCCGTAGACTTCCAGAAGCGGCAGTCCGGCGGCCCAGAAAAACTCGAGCACATCTTTGGGCGTTGGCGCGGCTCCGACGATGAAATAGCGCACCCGACCGCCAAAAAAGCCGCGGATTTTGCTCCACAGCAGACGGTCGGCCAGCTCGTGGGCAACCTGAATCGGCAGCGGTACTTTTTCGCCGCGATGAAGCAGACGCATGCGCGCAATGCTCGTCTCACGCGCCCAGGCAAATAGCTTGCGCACCGCCAGCGGCCTCTTTTCCAGCTCGCTTTGGATTTTGCCGTAGGCCTTTTCAAAAATGCGCGGCACCGATCCGAACACCGTCGGGCTGACTTCGGAAAGCTCATCGAGCAGGCGGCTCATGCTGCTGGCATAAGCGGTCGCCACACCCGACGCGAGCCGCCCATAACACGACAGCACCCGTTCCGCCGAGTGCGCCATCGGCAAAAACGACATGGTGACGTCGTCGGCGAAAAAGTCAGTGAAGTAGTCGCCGGCTTGGAACATCGACAAGATGTTGCGGTGACTGACCATCGCGCCTTTGGGCGGTCCCGTCGTCCCCGATGTGTAAATCAAAAGCGCGGTGTCTTCGGGCATGATGGCGTCGAGATGCTCCGCGACTTCCTCTCGACTGAGAGGATCATGCTCAAGCACCGTCGGTGAACACAGCCGCGGATCGAGCTGTTTGCGGCGG